>NZ_JBOZPS010000019.1:0-90630 GCF_050849305.1 Shewanella sp. MF05960
TTAGCCAGATGCAAAATCGTTTTTCTTCTGCAAACCAACGCCTTATCACTCGAAATTCCTGCGTTCCCCGCTGGGCTTTTAGGTCAAGCACTTCTGAGCGATTGGTGCGACGCGTGATGTCTTTAAGTTTCACTCCGGCAAGTGTAATGGTCTAATGAAACTGTAGAGATTTATAGCTTAAAATATGCAAAATCTTAAAGGTATTTATTATGATTAGAAAAACTAAAATCACTGTCAGCCCTCTTCAAAAATTACAATATGCCAAGCTGATGGTCGAACAGGGTTACACGAACAAGCAAATTGAAGATATGTCAGGTGCAGGTAAATCTGCGGTGTCTAGATGGAAAGTGCAGTACCAGGCTGAATTAGCCGGTAAAACACCGGAAAATACCAAAGCATTAACTGAAGAACAACGAAGAATACAGCTTCTAGAAGCCCAACTAAAACAAGCCATGAGGGATAATGATATCTTAAAAAAGGCTGCAGCTTTCTTCATTCGAGACAATCAAAACTTAAAATGATGCGCGAAGTAAAGAAAGCAAACCCAGGCTTTAAAATGAGTGAATTATCCCGAGTATTCGAGATCAGTTGCAGTAGTCTCTATTACAAACCGATCCCCAAAAGCGTTGAAAAACAAGCTCAGATACAATTGATAGAGCAAACTTTCTCTGAGTCACACTCGACGTATGGTAAACGTCGAATACAGGCTGATTTATTAGATTTAAATTGTAAGGTTGGGGTTTACGCCATAGCTAGCGTAATGAAAAAATTGGGATTAATGGGAAAGTGCTTAAAGGTGCTAAAGCATCAGCCTCAAGCACTGCATTACATATGGTCACTGCATATGATACCGGCTCTAGTTTAGTCTTCAGCGCTAAATCAGGTGCAAGCAAAAAGAGTGAACTCAAACTCGTTCAAGAATTGCTGACGTGTCTTGATTTGAAGTCTGAGTTACTGACATTTGATACGCTGCATTGCCAGACACAAACACTTGATTATATTGTCAAAGAAGGTGGGCATTGTATTTTGCAAGTCAAAGGTAATCAGCCAAAGCTGTACGCAAGGTGATAAAGGCCATGGTCGAGTTGAAAAACGGATAACGTTTCAGTGTCCATTGAATTTACCCGCTGAGATAAAGATGAAATGGTCTCAATTAAAAACATTAATCGCTGTAGAGCGTCATCGAAAAGTGGGTAACAAAACCAGTATAGATACGCATTTTTATGTCAGCAGTGCAGTGCTGACATCAGAAGCCTTTGGTACAGCGATTAGGGCTCACAGGCAAACGAAAAATAATCAGCATTGGCTTTTAGATACACTATTTCAAGAAGATAAGCAGAAAATGTATGATGAGGATGGTGCCAGTATTCTGGCTATTTTAGGCGTTGGGCATTAAATCTAGTGAAGCTACATCCCGCTAAAACAAGCCAGAATCAGAAATTCAATAGGGCTTGTTGGAGTGATGATTTCAGGGAAGTAATGATTTTTGGTGCTGGTCAAAAAGTGTAATCAGCCCCTGAGTATGATCAACCCTTGATACAGAAGAACGCTAAATACCAATCGCTAGTAACATGATTTTAATTAATGTCTCCAAAACTAACGATAGTGTTTCTTGCGCACGCCATTTGCTTTCATTAAGGGTCTTATTGGCTGAAGTTATACATTGGGGAGTCAGCACGTAATTATTAAAACATTGATAAGTGTTTATCTTCTGATTGACCAAACTAAAAAAGCGCCGAAAGGCGCTTTTTTGTTATTATCGTTACCATCGATCGCTTTAATTGAGTTTACGCTTTCTGTTCAATGTCACTATCATTGCAATGAGACACATTAAAAACAGCAGTAAAGGTTCGATCGCGCCACCGCTGTAATTAGTTTTGTGTTCGACCTTAGCGATTTTCTCTTCTTTTACCCTTGTTTTAAAACGCGCTAATTCATCTTCTAAGTTTTGACTCATATCCGTCACGGCGATATTAAATCCTTCCATCGACTTTTCTGACAATGTTTCGTCTATACCGACAGCAGTAGTGCGTTTTTCGAGCTTACTTATTCCTGGTGCTCTAAAAAGCATTTTGCGGCTTTTAATATCAAACACTGCAGTATCAACAAAAGTTTGCACTGTGTTTTCATTTCCAGGAATAATGTACATTCCGACAATCGTCCAGTACAACAATGCGGCGTTATTCTCTACCGACTGAGTCACTTGATCATAAGACACTAATGCCATCACATCGACATTATATAAGCGCCCTACTTGTTCTAATGTGGTAAAGCCTTCACCACCAGCCAGATACGTGCTGGGAATAACCTCAATTCGGTCAATATAATCGTATTTTACAAACGCTGCTTTGACTTTTTCCAGTAGTTCATACTGATCTTTATTATGAATGGCATCGCTGTTCAAGCCACTTGAAGGCACAAAGGCAATCCCGACATTAACAGGTAAACTTAACACTGGGATTTCAGGACTGTGGGCGGCTTTATCTGTTTTTTCAGGATAAAGAAAATCCATTAAACTGCTTGAAACAGATTGCTTGCCCGTTTGTTGACTCATTAGCATACTGCAAGCCGATAATAGGCTGACAGATGCAGCCACTACTAACCATGTTACTCTCATTCACGTTTCCTTTTGTTGTAATTATGTCCGTGTATATACCCAATCAAATACTCGTTAATCAGTCGGTTAACGGATCTCATTAAAAGTTAATCTTTTTCACTATTGTAACATTGTCAATTTTACCAACTTACTCACAGAAAACAACTAAACCGTTGTTATATAACAGTTAACATTATTGGCACACTATGTGCTTTCTATTGGGATATCGACACGCATTAACATTCGTTACAAATGATAACGTGACGTTTACCAATAAAGGCATAGCATCATGCTTAACCGTCACTCAATTAAAAATATAACACTGGCAGGTACCCCATGGATAGGTTTAACAGCATGAAAAAAATGGCAATCCCACTACTTTGCATTGCAGCCCTTAGTGCATGCTCAGGTGAAGCAGAGCAAGCAAAAGAAGAAGAGAAATTTGCTATCCCAGTAGAAACGGCATTGGTTGAAACGGGTAACGTGTCGTCATTTTATAGCACAACCGCCACACTCGAAGCACCAGAAGAGTCGCATGTGATGAGCCGCATAGCGGGAATTGTTGAAGCGATAAATGTTGAAGAAGGCGATAGAGTCACTAAAGGACAAGTGCTTGCAGTGATTGATGCTAAGCGTCAACGTTACGATTTCAATCGCTCTGAAGCTGAAGTACAGATCATTGAGCAAGAATTAAATCGTTTAAATAAAATGATCAATAAAGAGTTTATTAGCCAGGATGCCATGGCTAAACTCGAGTTCAACTTACAGGCGGCAAAAGCACAACGCGATCTTGCTGAGCTTCAAGTCAAAGAAAGCCAAATCACCTCGCCTATCAATGGCGTTATCGCTACCCGTCACATTAAGCTCGGCAATATGGCTAAAGAGTTTCAAGAGCTGTTTTATGTCGTCAATCAAGACCAACTGCATGGAATTTTACATTTACCCGAGCAGCAACTTGCCAGCTTACGCATTGGTCAACATGCCAGCATAGTGCAGCAACATCAAAGTAATAATGACAGCAGTATCGATGCACAAGTATTGCGGATAAGTCCAATTGTTGATGCCCAAAGCGGCACCTTTAAAGTGACATTGGCGGTACCCAATCAAGATGCAACCTTAAAAGCAGGCATGTTTACTCGCGTCGAGCTTAAATACGATACCCATCAAAATGTATTAACCGTGCCATACAATGCCTTGATAAACCAAGACAATACTCAAGCCTTGTATGTGATTAACGACACTAAAGCAGAGCGCCGTGAAGTTAGCCTAGGTTACCGTGAAAACAACACCGTTGAAATTGTATCGGGCGTTAGCGCAGGCGAACAAATTGTGATCCGCGGCCAGCAAAATCTCAAAGACCAATCTCTGGTAGAAATTATCACCCCACTTAGCTTTGCAGCCATTCGATAACGGAGCAAGATCATGTCAATGATAAATACCTCAGTTAACCGTCCGGTGACTGTGTGGATGTTCATGCTTGCCGTTATGTTATTTGGTATGGTGGGATTTTCACGCCTTGCAGTAAAGTTGCTGCCCGACTTAAGCTACCCTAGCGTGACTATTCGTACCGCATATGATGGCGCTGCACCGGTCGAGATTGAACAACTGGTGTCAAAACCCATAGAAGAAGCGGTCGGTGTGGTAAAAGGTTTGCGTAAAATTAGTTCGATTTCTCGCTCTGGTATGTCTGATGTGGTGCTCGAGTTTGAATGGGGCACAAATATGGACATGGCAAGCCTAGAGGTGCGTGAAAAAATCGACACCATTGAGCTACCATTAGACATTAATAAACCGTTGTTATTGCGCTTTAACCCTAATCTTGATCCCATTATGCGCTTAGCATTTTCAGTGCCCAACGCTGATGCTGAGCAGCTTAAACAAATGCGCACCTTTGCCGATGAAGAACTTAAGCGTCGCCTTGAAGCGTTATCGGGCGTGGCCGCCGTTAGGTTATCGGGCGGACTCGAGCAAGAAGTGCATATTGAGCTAAATCAACAAAAGCTCAGTCAATTAAACCTCAATGCTGACCAAATTAAACGTCGTATTAATGAAGAAAACATCAATTTATCTGCCGGTAAAGTTATACAAGGTGACAAAGAATACCTAGTCAGAACCTTAAATCAATTCAACTCATTAGCAGAACTTGGCCAGGTCATTGTTTATCGTAACGAGCAAACCTTGGTGAGACTGTCTGACATTGCAGTCATATCAGACGCCTATAAAGAGCGTAGCGACATCACGCGTATTGGTGATATGGAGTCGATTGAGCTCGCCATTTATAAAGAAGGTGACGCAAATACGGTTGCTGTCGCTAAAAAGCTGCAAGATGAACTGGCCAAAATCAATTTAGCAGGCAATAAAAATCAATTAAAAGTCATCTACGATCAATCAGAATTTATTGAAAGCGCTGTCAATGAAGTCACCTCGGCAGCATTGTTTGGTAGCTTATTGGCCATGTTGGTTATTTATCTGTTTTTACGCGATATTATTGCCACGTTAATCATCTCCATCTCAATCCCCTTCTCGGTCATTGCCACCTTCAATATGATGTATTTTGCCGACATCAGCTTAAATATTATGTCACTTGGCGGTATTGCGCTGGCTATCGGTTTATTAGTCGATAACGCCATTGTGGTACTCGAGAATATTGATCGCTATAAATCACTCGGAATGAGCAAAGTTGATGCTGCCGTCACCGGCTGTAAAGAAGTCGCGGGGGCTATTTTTGCCTCAACATTAACTACGTTAGCGGTGTTTTTACCGTTAGTATTTGTCGACGGAATTGCCGGGGCATTATTTGCAGACCAGGCATTAACCGTCACCTTTGCGTTATTGGCTTCATTATTTGTTGCGCTAACCGCCATCCCGATGTTGGCATCTCGCCAAGGATTTACCAGCCTGCCAGAGCCGGTCGAAACGCCAAAAGTTGCCAAACCCACTAGCGTTAAAGGCAAAATTGGATATTACCTCTTGGCGATAGTAAAATTTCCATTTACATTATTATTCAGCTATTTACCCGCAGGATTACTCACCGCGATTATTGTTATCAGTCGGTTCGTCAGCAGTGTATTGGGATTAATATTAACGCCCCTTTGCGCCGCTTTTAATGCTGTTTATCGCCTTGTTGAATCATTTTATTACCGTATTTTACACCATGCGCTGCGTCATCAAGTCCTCACGGTTGTTATCGCGCTGGTAATGACCTTGGCATCGAGCAGCTTGTTGCCTAGGCTCGGTATGGAGCTTATTCCGCCCATGAACCAGGGCGAGTTCTATGTAGAAATATTATTGCCGCCCGGCACCGAAGTCAGCGAGACTGATGCGGTTTTGCAACAACTGGCCTTATCGATTAAAGACCGCGATGATGTAAAACACGCCTATAGCCAGGCTGGTAGCGGTGGTTTAATGACATCAGACACTGCACGTGGCGGTGAGAACTGGGGCCGTTTACAAGTAGTATTAGCCGACCATTTAGCCTTTAATGCGGTCAGTCAGGTGCTACGCAAAACCGCCCGTAATATTCCTGAGCTTGAAGCGCAAATAGAGCACCCTGAACTGTTTAGTTTTAAAACCCCGTTAGAAATTGAGCTTTCGGGCTATGATTTAAGTTTACTTAAGCAAAGTGCTGATCAGCTAGTGAAAGCCTTAGGTGAAAATGACCGCTTTAGCGACATCAACACCACATTGCGAGATGGCCAACCTGAAATCAGCATTCGCTTTGATCATGAACGTTTAGCGGCACTCGGTATGGATGCACCAACGGTCGCCAATCGTATCGCGCAGCGTGTTGGTGGCACTATTGCCAGTCAATTTACGGTTAGAGATCGTAAAGTCGACATTTTAGTGCGCAGCGAATTAGCGGAACGCGATCAAATAAGCGACATAGAATCATTAATTATTAACCCTAATAGCAAGCAGCCTATCCCGCTCAGTGCGATTGCCGCAGTGCATCTGCAAATTGGCCCCTCAGCCATTAACCGTATAAGCCAACAACGGGTGGCGATTGTGTCATCAAACTTAGCTTACGGGGATTTAAGTGAAGCAGTGCTTGAAGCGCAACAGATACTGGCTAAACAGCAACTGCCCAGTTCTATCCAGGCACGTTTTGGTGGCCAGAACGAAGAGATGGAACACTCATTTGACTCGCTTAAAATCGCCTTAGTGTTGGCCATCTTTCTGGTTTACTTAGTAATGGCAAGCCAGTTTGAATCACTATTGCATCCATTGTTGATTCTGATTGCGGTGCCAATGGCCGTTGCTGGCAGTATTGTCGGATTATTTATCACCGGGACACACTTAAGTGTAGTGGTGTTTATTGGGCTTATTATGCTGGCAGGGATTGTAGTGAATAATGCCATTGTATTGGTTGACCGTATTAACCAGCTGCGCCGTGAAGGCCAGGATAAAATCAGCGCCATTAATGACGCTGCGCAATCGCGTTTACGCCCGATTATGATGACAACCCTCACCACCACACTCGGGTTATTGCCCATGGCGATTGGCATGGGCGATGGCAGTGAAGTGCGTGCCCCCATGGCCATTACCGTCATCTTTGGCTTAAGCATGTCAACATTACTGACATTACTGGTTATTCCAGCGCTTTATGCCCTATTTGACCGTAAGCAATACGCGACTAATGACGCAGCGATAAATAATGCGGAGACACCAGCATGAATATCACTCAATTAGCGATAAAGCGTCCGGTCACCACCAGCATGTTTTTCTTGGCCATAATGCTCTTTGGCATGGCCGCGAGCCGCATGCTGCCGTTAGAGATGTTTCCTGGCATCGATATTCCGCAAATTATGGTTAATGTGCCTTACAAAGGCTCTAGCCCAGCTGAAGTTGAGCGTGACATCACCAAAGTGTTAGAGGAGTCGCTCGCTACCATGAGCGGCATTGAAGAAGTGCGCTCTGACTCAACCCAAGATGGCGCTTTTATTCAGCTTAATATGAAATGGGGTGAAGACGTTGCCACTAAAAGCTTAGAAGCGCGTGAAAAAATCGATTCAGTGCGTCACTTACTGCCGACCGATGTCGAGCGAGTCATGATCCAGCAGTTTTCGACGGCCGACATGCCAGTGCTGACTATCCGAATATCAAGTGAACGTGAGCTATCAAATGCTTTTGATTTACTCGATAAACAGTTACGTAAACCACTCGAGCGCGTCGATGGGGTATCTAAAGTCACCCTGTATGGTGTAGAACAAAAACAAATTGAAATTAGATTAAATGCCGACAAGCTCGCATCGTCTGAGATCAACAGCCTCGATTTACGCACCCGCTTATTATCCGAAAACTTTGTTATTAGTGCTGGAACCATTCGCACCAATTCACAGGTGTATCAGGTGACGCCAAAAGGAGAATTTACCAGCCTAGACGACATCAATGCGCTGGTGATTGTACCTGGCGTTCATTTACAAGACATCGCAACGGTCAGTTACGCTTTACCAGAGAAAGTAGAAGGCCGCCATTTAGATCAAAAGTATGCGGTGGGGATTGATGTATTTAAAGAGTCCGGTGCTAACTTGGTTGAAGTGTCTGATCGGGTACTTAAGGTCATCGAACAGGTTAAACAAGACCAGCAATTTAATGGCATTAAACTGTTTATCATGGAAGACCAGGCTTACGGCGTTAAATCATCTCTTAAGGATTTATTGCTGTCTGGTTTAATGGGCGCTGTATTATCATTTGGGGTGTTGTATTTGTTTTTACGCAATCTCAAAATGACTTTAGTCGTGGTGTCATCTGTGCCGATTTCGTTATGCATGACCCTGGCCGGAATGTATTTTTTAGGCTACAGCCTGAATATCTTATCCATGATGGGCCTGTTATTAGCCGTCGGTATGCTGATTGATAATGCCGTGGTAGTCACTGAAAGTGTGCTGCAAGAAAAGCAAGCCGCACATATCGATGATACCTGCCAAATAAAAGCCAATCAGCTGGCAGTATTAACAGGCGTTGAAAAAGTCTCACTGGCGATATTGGCGGGCACACTCACTACTGCAATCGTATTTTTACCCAATATTTTTGGCGTTAAAGTCCAGCTGACCATCTTTTTAGAACACGTCGCCGTGGCTATTTGTATCTCGTTAGCGGCCTCTTTATTAGTGGCTAAAACGCTTATTCCACTGATGCTTAATCGTTTTCACTTTGAGGTAGAACCCGTTAATGACCACAACCGTTTAGGGCTGTTTTATCAACGCAGCTTAACCTGGATATTAACCCGCCCTAAACGTTCTGGAGTGATTGCTATCGCGCTACTCGTATCAACTGCCCTACCATTAAGTTTAGTGCAACAAGACCAAGGTGATGGCGAAGGCAATGACCGCTTATACATTAACTATCAATTAGAAGGTCGGCATAATTTGGCTGTGACCGAAGCGATGATTAATCGCATGGAGGATTACCTCTACAGCAACAAAGACACCTTTTATATCGACGCGGTATACAGTTATTACGCGCCACAAGATGCGCAATCAACCATTTTGCTAAAAAAAGATATTCCTATTGAAATGAGCGAGTTGAAAAAGATGATCCGCGAAGGGTTCCCTAAATTCTCTATTGCCACACCTCAGTTTGGATGGGGCAATGAAAATAGCGGAATACGGGTCACATTAACAGGTCGCTCTACCACCGAGCTCATTCGCCTCAGTGAACAAGTCTTGCCGTTATTGAGTAACATTGAAGGTCTTGTTGATGTGCGCTCAGAAGTCAACGGCGCCCAACAGGAAGTGGTTGTGGTGATTGATCGTGAAATGGCTGCAAGGCTTGATCTGACCTTAAGCGATATCGCCTCTAACATTGCTATCGCCCTTAGAGGGTCACCTTTACGTTCATTTAGGCATGATCCAAGCGGTGAGCTTCGTATTGAGCTGGCTTATGATAAAAGCTGGCAAAACTCGCTTGAAAAACTCAAACAATTGCCGATTATTCGCCAGGGTGACCGTGTTTACACGCTCGACAGTTTAGCCACAGCCACGGTAGTGCCACGCTTTGACACCATTAAACACTTTAATCGCCAAACTGCGTTGTCGATTGGCGCAAACCTAGATGACTTCACCACAGAAGAAGCACAAGAGAAAATCACCCAAGTCATGGATTCGGTGAATTTTCCTTACGGATATGGCTACTCGCTACGTGGTGGTTTTGAACGTCAAGATGAAGACCAATCTATCATGGCAGTGAACATGATTTTAGCTATCGCGATGATTTATATCGTCATGGCAGCATTGTTTGAATCATTATTGCTACCCACCGCCATTATCACCTCGATAATGTTTTCCATTACTGGGGTATTTTGGGCTTTGTGGTTAACGGGCACACCCATGTCGGTCATGGCCATGATTGGTATCTTGATTTTAATGGGTATTGTGGTCAATAACGGTATTGTATTGGTGGATCAAATTAATCAAATGACACCGGATTTAGATAAACTGAGCGATACCATTATTAGCGTGTGTATTACCCGTTTACGTCCGGTATTAATGACGGTAGCCACAACCGTGCTCGGCTTAGTACCATTAGCCATGGGCGACACCCAAATCGGTGGCGGCGGCCCACCCTATTCACCAATGGCCATTGCCATTATCGGCGGACTCACCTTCTCCACTGTCACCAGCTTGTATTTAGTGCCTTTGTGTTATCAAGCACTATACTTAGTTCGCCATAAGTCTGCGATTCGATTGGGTTTAGCCAACAATTTTGCTCAAAAGCTGTTACCTTGGACCCGATAAGATATTTAATAACAAGTTTGTAACCTAAAAGTGATCAAACAGGCCAGAGCATCAGTATTAATGTAGTTGATTACCAGTTATCCAGCACAAATAAAGGGACAAAAATGAAACAGAGATTTCAAACAAAGATGATTAAACTTAGCACATTGGCCTTATTGGCGATCAGTAGCAGTGCAATAGCCGATGACAGCATGAGCGATGTCAACATCACCTCAAAAAAGCTCAATGACAATACCTATATGTTTATGGGTGCTGGCGGCAACATTGGCGTATCAGCGGGTAGCGACGGTATTTTGATTATTGATGATCAGTTCGCGCCATTAGCCGATAAAATATCAGCCTCATTAAATGAGATACAAGCTGGAGTGCCTAAATACATTGTTAATACTCATTACCATGGCGATCATACCGGTGGTAATGCACACTTTGGTGCCACGGGTACCATTTTAGCCCACCACAATGTATTAAAACGATTAAGTGAAGACAGCAAAACCCCAAAATCAGCCTTACCGGTCATTACCTTTGCTGAAAACATCTCGATTCATTTTAATCAAGATACCCTAGAAGTGATCCACCTGGGTCCAGGCCATACCGATGGTGACAGTGTCGTCATGTGGCAAAAAGCCAACATTATCCACATGGGCGACTTGTATTTTAAAGACCGCTTTCCTTACATAGACCTAAAAGGTGGCGGTTCCGTAATAGGGTATCGTGACAATGTCAGCGCAATTTTAGACAAACTCGATAATAAGGTGCAGGTGATCCCAGGCCATGGTGAACTAGCAACCCGTAACGAATTATTGAAATTTAAGCATATGCTTGATGATTGTATTAATTGGATGCGCGGCGAAATTGAAATGGGTCACGACCTGGCTAAAATCAAACAACAAGGCGTACCCAAAGAGTATAAAAATTGGGGATGGCAGTTTATCTCAGCAGAAAAATGGATAGACACCTTGTATGAAGATCTCAGCCCAAAAGCTGACGTGCAATAACTGACGATCTATCTGTGACTTACAATTAATGACAGTCAATTAATCAATGGCACTGAATAACTAGCGTTAAAAAAGCTTACTGATCAATAACACTAAGCAACAACAGTACATACCCAAACTGAATCTCAATAGCGGTATAAAACAAAAAAGCTTGCCCATCAGCAAGCTTTTTTTGTTTTAGTCTCGCACGGCAATCTATCTTGTTGCCTAAAATGCCAAAGTACCCAATACACGGGTTTTAAATCTTTGCCACCAGCATAACGAAATGGCCAAGCAAAATAATACAACCATTGCCAAGACGCTAAAAATTGTTGTGCTTTTTGCCATATTAATTCGCCACCCGCGGCACGATAAGCGTCAATAGCGTGAGAAATCAACGCATTTCGAGGACCAATATAACGATACAAGCTGTGAATAAACACCAGCAAATCTCTCACTTGTTGCGATACTATCGATTTGTCCTGTTGATGCGCTTCAAAATCAATGAACTTGACCTCGCCATCTTGCCAACTGATGTCACGCAGAGCTGGACGACCGTGTGAAAAATGCATAGCGTGCAACCTTGCCAAGGCAATCGCGACATCATTAAGAATAATGGGCAAGAGCGCTGCTTTATCATGGGCAAGCAAATCTTTAATCGTTGCGCCCGCATCTTCAATCACCATATAACCATCACCGACTTCAACCACCGCTGGCACTGGTGCGCCATGCTTAGCCAACTCAGTGAGTACGTTTATTTCTTTGTGTAATGCGAGTGTTGAATTTTGTTTAAGCAAACGCATCGCGCCTGCCAGTTTCTCCACTTGCTTAAGCCAATAACGTTTGCCTTCAAACTCAAACGAGACCACTCGCTCACCGCGATGTTCACGAATGACTTCAGCAACTAATTGTTGAAAACCTTCATGTTCAGCCATAAGACTACCTAGTCAAAAACACGTGTATTACTGATAGGTAAATTATCTGCCTCACTGATAATAAGTTCAATTAAACCAATGGTTTTTCTTGTTATTAGATATGCTTTTAGCGTTTTAGCTTCACTTTCCTTATAGCGTGTTAACATTCTAAATACACCGATAACATCCGTTGTCGAATTCAGTCAAGTTTGAAACACGGGCATAAAAAAACGCCCCGAAGGACGTTTAAAGCACCATATCACGGTTTACGTGTTTACGGTTTATTCAGCAACCCAAGGTGTCGCACGGTTTTCTAATAGCACCGGGATACCTTCTGTAATAGGGTAAGCTAACTTATCAAACTTACAGATCAATTGTTGTGCTGTTTTGTCGTATTCCAACTTACCTTTACATACTGGGCAAGCCACAATTTCGAGTAGTTTTTTATCAAATGCCATGAGACAGTCCTTTTTTAGTTTGAGCCACTTGCTGTAATTGGCTCAACAATGCGTGATCAAATTCTGGGGTAAGTTTCGCATTTACCGGTAAATACCACCAGTGACTTTCAGCAAAATCGCGACATTTAACCGCATCTTTTTCAGTCATCACTAATGGGTGTTCGCGCGACAAGGTATGTAACTCTGTCGCCGAAAAAGCTTGATGGTCGGTAAACTCAACGGTTTTGGCTAGGTTATAGCCTAATTGTGTCAGTGTATTAAAAAAACGTTGTGGATTACCAATAGCCGCCATGGCAACCACGTCTTGCGATATGGACAGTGGCACACTATCGGGTTGACTCACTTGAATAAGCGGTGCTGGCGTTAAACTCATTAACACTTCATTTTGTTGTACTGGGCCGCCATTGTTGATCACAAAATCAACACTGTTTAAACGCCAAAGCCCTTCGCGTAGCGGGCCTGCTGGGATAAGACATTGATTACCATATCGACGTTCACCATCGACTAAGGCGATTTCAATATCTCGTGCTAACGCATAATGTTGCAAGCCGTCGTCACTAATAATCACATCTACATCATTATTGGCTAACAACATATTGGCAGCATCGACACGTTTCGCGCCCACTACCATAGGCACCTGAGTTCGAGCGACTATCATGGCCGGTTCATCACCCACCTCAGTGGCTTTAGCCCCCGCATTAACCGCTAAGCAACCTGGTATTTCTACGCCATATCCACGGCTAATCACGCCTGGGGTGTAGCCTTGCTTACGCAGCAATTCAATCAAGTAGATCACGGTAGGTGTTTTACCACTGCCACCAGCGGTGATATTGCCCACCACAATGACAGGCACAGGTAATGTGGTAGCGTGCTGAATACCCAGACTGAACAAAGTTCGTCTTAACATGGATATCACACCAAACAACCAGGACAGTGGCAAGAATAACCATTTAGCCCAATGATTGTGGTACCAGATACGATGGATTAATTGCTGCATTCCACCGAACCCTTACTGACTAAACTGCATCTTGTATAAATTCGCGTAAATACCCGCATGGGATATCAGCTCACTGTGATTACCGCGCTCCACAATTTGCCCTTGATCAATGACCAAAATCTCATCGGCACTTTCAATCGTCGATAAACGGTGGGCAATGACAATTGAAGTACGATTGTGACGCAAATTATCTAAGCCTTTTTGGATGGCTTTTTCAGATTCGGTGTCTAACGCTGAGGTTGCTTCATCTAAAATCAGCACTGGCGCGTCACGAAGCATGGCTCGAGCAATGGCGATACGTTGACGTTGACCACCAGATAATAGCACGCCATTTTCGCCTACTTGTGTATCCAGCCCATCCGGTAAAGTGCTAATGAACTCCATGGCATAAGCAAGCTCAGCTGCGCGTTCGATTTGTTCGCGCGTCACTTCACCTGGGTAGGCGTAAGCAATATTGTTCGCAATGGTGTCATTAAATAACGTCACTTGCTGCGACACAAGTGCCACTTGGTTACGCAAAGACTTGAGCTGATAGTCATAAATGCTGGTGTCATCGAGGGTGATATCACCCTCACTCAAGCCACCATAAAAACGGGTGATCAAACTGGCAATGGTAGATTTACCAGAGCCAGAACGGCCAACTAACGCCACTGTTTTACCTGGCTGAACTTCAAAGCTAATCCCATTAAGTGCCGGTTTTGCTTGTTCTGGATAAGCAAAAGTCACATTGTCAAAACGCAACTTCCCTTTAACTCGCTCAATAGAAAACGGGCCATTATCGGGTTCAGGCGCGGTGTCTAATAATTCAAATACTGTGGTACACGCGGCAATACCGCGCTGAAACTCAGCATTAACACGGGTTAAGTTTTTAATCGGCTGTAACATAGCAAGCATGGCACCTAAAATAGCCGCAAACGTACCTGCGGTTAAATCAGTTTTCATGCTGTCCCATGTGGCGGCATACAATACAAATGCCAGTGCAAACGACCCTATCACCATAATCAATGGCTGACTCACCGCCTGAGCGACGGCGAGTTTCATATTTTGATAACGGTTACGATCATTCACCTGAAAAAAACGGTCTACTTCTGTTTTCTGACCACCGAACACCAACACGTTTTTATGGCCTTTAATCATTTGCTCAGTGGTTGCGGTAACACCGCCCATCGCTGATTGAATTTGCTTAGAGACTTTACGAAAGCGGCGACTAACCACGCTTATCACGATACCGATAATGGGTCCTATCACTAAAATACACAGTGACAGTTTCCACGAGTAATAAAACATAATCGCCAGCATACCCACTGCAGTCATGCTGTCGCGCACGATAGAAATAAGCGCGCTGCCAGATGCTCTAGCTATTTGTTCTGTATCAAAGGTCACGCGAGAGATTAAATTACCACTATTTTCACGGTCAATGTAACTTACTGGTAACCGTAAATAATGCTCAAACACTTGCTGACGCATATCCATAATCAGTTGTGCACTGATAAATGACACACAATAGGTAGACACAAAGTTAGCCACCCCGCGCAACGTGAACATTAAAATCACCACAATCGGCGCCATAAACATAATGTCGTTATCGGCATTAAACCCACCGTGCGTAGGCACATCGACCCCAGCTACGACAGTTGGCGTTTGGCTAAAACCTTCGTCAATAAACGGTTTAATAAAGGCAATAAAAGCGGCGTCGACTGCACCATAGGTGAGGAGCGCAAGCACGGCCATAATAAACATGGTTTTCATTGGCGCGACATAAGTCATTAGGCGCTTAAAAACGATCCACATTTCATTTTTTTCATTAGAAGTTGATGCTGACATTGAATCCAATACTTAACTAGCAAACATAAGTATATTCTACTCTGCTTTAAGTGACTCACCAAATTTAAACAAATGGTTATACCAAAATGGCGCTAAATGTTGTCGATAAGTGGCTATTCTGTAGTCATTTTTTGTAAACGTGATACTAATTTGACCTTCGTGTCCGGTTTGTAATGTGCGGATATGCCGCTGTTGATAGCGCGCCATAACATCATTTTTAGGAAAGCCATATTGATTAGCAAAGCCTGCCGTCACAATTGCAAGATCAGGGCGAACCGCATCAATAAAGGCGGGAGTAGAAGATGTTCGGCTACCATGATGAGGAACCAGTAAAATATCGGCTTCAACATCCGTTTGAGTTTGCAGTAACGATTGCTCGCGTGGAGATTCTATATCCCCAGTAAATAAAACACGTGTATTGCCATCGGTCACACTCATCACGCAAGAGTTATTATTATCATTGCCATTAAGCAATTGATTATCTATAAAATGCACATCCAAACCGTGCCAAACCAGATTATCACGACACCGTTGGCTCAACGGTTTATTGGTGTGCCCTGCTAAGTCAAAATCAGCAATCAATTGGCTGGCAGGAAATGCATTGGATAATACCCTTAATCCGCCGACATGATCGTTATCATCATGACTAACAATAATGTAATCAATATCCGTGATACCTCTAGAAGTCAAAAAGGGCAGTATCGCTCTATCAGCATAACTAAACTCACCAAAAGCGGCACCAGCATCGTAAATAAAACCATGCTTGCCCTGCTGCAACACAATCGCCATGCCTTGGGCGACATCTAACACATGCATTTGCCACACATCATTAAACTGATGATGGGGCTCATCACGCCGTTGTAACGAGCTCAGTAAGTGAACCCCTACAGGCAGGCACATTATCATTAAGCAATAACGAATAAGGCGTTTATCAACACCAATATGAGGCCGCAGATAGACCAATGTCAGGCCTATCAACATAAACAACACCGCAGCAAGCACCTGCTCTGTAATAGGCAACAGTGCTAAAGGTAAATGGTCGCTAAACTGCAATAGTTCAACAAACGGCACTAAGCTGACATCTGCCAACCTGAGTATTGTTGTGCCTATATTCTCAATCACGTGTTGTTCAACACCGAGACTAGTTAACAAGGTCGAACTCAATAACCACAAGCAAAAGCTCAACATGGTCAATGGAATAACCACCACACTAAACCAGGGGACAAACAATAAATTTAACCAAATGCTGTGCGGCGTCACCATCCCAAATAAAATGGCCTGCAATCCACCTAATCCCAATGCTAAACGCCATTGGATAGACCACAGCGTCTTAACCGCATTCAACAAGTAACCCCCTACTTCACGGCACTTGATGAATAGCCGTTGCCAGATATTGATCACAGTAACTTCTGCGCGTATTGAAGCTGATGGCGCTGTGGACGATTGCGGTTTTACGGCAAGTAAAATAATAGCGAGTGCTAAAAATGATAACCACAGACCAGCTCCTAAGGTGGCAACGGGATCTAACAGTAATACAAAAAATAGCGCGTATAGCAATCGGTCCCAACTGTGGCTAAATTGCTTAATGACACTAAAGACAACTAACAATAACATCATCAATAACGCACGTTGAGTTGCAATGCCAAACCCCGATAAGTAGCCATAACCCAAGGTAATCAGCGCTGCTGCGAGCATAATAACTTGCACTTTCCCACCATGTTGCGACGCAGGCAATACAGCGGAACAGAACAGCAATACACCATAAAACAGGCCAAAGACCACAGATAAATGCAAGCCAGATATCGCCACCAAATGCCCTGCACCTGTTTGCCTAAGTTGTTGCCATCGAGTTTCATCGAGCGCACGTTTATCGCCAAATATGAGGGCTTGTAAAATATCACCTTGGGATAAGCCCTGTAGGATAGGCAGTGTCCTATCCATAATATATTGTCTAACCGATGTATCACTGCTGATTAATGCAGCCTGCTTAACCCGTCCCTTTGCCACAATATGCTGACTAATGAAGTGCTTTTGCTGGTTAAACCCTCCTTGGTTTTGAATACTGCTGATCCCTTTCATTCGAGCACTAAATTGCCAAATTTGCCCAGGCTCAACTTTCGCTGGCTTTTGCCAAGTTAATCGGTAATATCGCTGCACATTAGAGAACGCTATGGCTTCAAATAACGATCGGTCTTGTCGTGGTGGCATAACCCGCACATCGAAACTTATCCAGTCGCTGTTTTGACTAACAAGTGTTACTATCTGCGCCGTAAATTGAATTTGTTGGGGTTTTTCAGCATTTTGGTGCAAATAAAGACATTGAAAAAACGCACTGAGCCACAGAATGGCGAAAAAGCATCCTGCTAAAAAGGACGCTTTTTTAAGGCAGAACAACACCAGTAAGCACAAGATAGGCAAACACCAGATGGGTGCCAGCGATGGCCATAACATCGCTGATAAAGAACAGGCACAAAAGCCATAGATAAATCGATTCATAGTGAATGAGTTAAGACATTAATCGACGAATATGCCAAAAAAATTAATACAAAGGTTTATGCCAAAACCAGAAACACTCCGTGAACATAAGTATTTACGGATGTTTGGCAAATTATTACACAAGCCAAATTTATGGGCTCTAAACCGAAAATCAGCACCTGGTGCGTTTGCTGTAGGCTTGTTTGTGGCTTGGATCCCCATGCCATTTCAAATGGTCGTGGCAGCCGGTTTTGCCATTTTATTTAATGTTAACTTACCCGTCGCAGTTGCTCTTGTGTGGATCACGAACCCATTAACTATGCCCATTATGTTTTATGGCGCGTATTTGTTAGGGACTAAAATCCTTGGCCATAAAGCACAAGCATTTCAATTTGAAGCCACATGGGCGTGGATTGAAGCCTCAGTGTCGACTATCGGTCCACCTTTTTTGGTTGGCTGCTTAGCATTAGCCATTATTTCTGCGCTGATCGGTTTTGTGGTGATAAAAAGCATGTGGCGTTATTCAATTTTGTTTAAATGGCAAAAGCGTAAAGGCGAGTAATACGGATCTGTGACACAAGCTCAGTAGATCAAAAAAGGCCACAATGAATATTGTGGCCTTTTGTTTTGTAAATGGGTTATCCGCGGTTGCAGAGATGTCAGTCTTGATGATTTAAATTATGCGCCATTTGTTTTGCTAACCGCGCAAAATCAGCAATTTCTTGTTCGGTTAAGCCTGTTTTCATTATCTCATTAACACGATCCTCGGTAACCGTTAACCGTTTCACCACTTCGCTTCCACTTGGGCTGATGCCTAAAAAATAGCTGCGTTTATCTGTCGGATTGTCTAACTTAAACACATAATCCAAGCTGATTAATTCTTTAATCAGTCTCGCCAACTGAGCTTTATCGAGTAGGGTTTTCTGAACAATATCGTTAGCAGTCACCTGCTTATTGTTAAACGATATTATTTTAAGCACCCGCATATGTAGCGGTGTGATGCCTAAATCATTACTATCCATTGCCTGGCGTAACGAACGCTTCATGCTGTGTAATAAATTAAACAGCGGCTCTTTTATATTCTCAGACACAAGCCATCCTCAGTGTTAACTTACTCATACAATGATAGAGAAACGGTTATTCATTATTAGTAACATGATCGAGTGCGCTCAAGGCTAGTCACTCACTCATTAAACATTATACGGCGATAAAGCCAAACCAATAAATGCAAAACCAACAACCCACTAAAACTAATGGCAAAAAATAAGAGTGCTATAGATTCAACGGTTTTAGGCGTATCAATAAAGTAATACCACCACATTGGCCAGGTCAGTAAGCTCAATACCGTGAGTTGCAGCATACAGCGCTTACAGCGGCCAATCTTTTGTTTAAATATTGAGTCAGTACATTGATTACATGCCATCAAACTACCTGCACACCTTAACGACCCGCTAATGCCGTTGCAGGAGCAATCTTAGTTGCTTTCCAGGCTGGGTAAATCGTGGCGAGCAAACTCATTACCAAGCCCATTATGATGACAACAACCACATCTTGGCTATGTAATTCAGACGGTAAAAAGTCAATAAAATAGATATCAGATGCCAACAACTGAAAGCCAAAAAGCTGTTCAAGCCCCTGAGCAATAGCACTTAAGTTATACGCAAAAATCACCCCTAAGATGCCACCAATCGTGCAACCCATGATGCCATTTAACGCCCCTTGCAGCATAAAAATGGTCATTATCGCACCGCGACTGATACCCATAGTCATTAAAATAGCAATTTCTGAGGCTTTGTCGCGCACGGCCATCACCAATGTCGAGACAATATTAAAACATGCCACTGCAATCACCAGCGCCAAGACTAAATACATCACTAAGCGCACTAATTGAATATCTTGATAAACGTGCCCTTGCGAGCGGGTCCAATCATTAATGTATAAATATTGCTCCTGAGCAAAGCCTAAATCACGTGTGACTGAAGCGGCATTCAGCACATTAGCGACTTGTATACGCACCCCACTAACACCAGTACCTAACCCTAAAACTTCGGCTAAATATTCAATGGGCACAAAAGCTTGGGTTGATTCAATTTCGCCGCCCACATTGTAAACACCCGATACCACAAAACGATGGCTTTTGGCCGAGGTCAATTGGCTATTATTGGCATCAGGGGTGAACATCGCGACGGTATCGCCGACTTTGAGCTGTAGCTTATCGAGTAAACTGCGTCCTAAAACGATATTATTTTGATTACCTTGCAAAGATTGCCACGCTGCAGCAGACATATATTGATTAATAGTCGACACATCAGCTTCGTGATTAATATCAATCCCGCTGACCACAAGGCCTTGAAAGCCTCCCGGTTTTTGCACTAAACCTTGCAAGCGAATAAACGGCGCCACACCGGTAATTTGTGTTAAGTGTTGCGCACTGTCTGCAATCACTTTCCAATCGGCTATCGGCTCATTAACACCCACTAGCTCACCATGAGACGCTACGCCCAATAACCGTTGTTGTAACTCTTTTTCAAAGCCGTTCATGGTCGACAGCAATAAAATCAACACGCCCACACCCAATGCGATACCCGCCGTTGAGGCAAACGAAATAAACCCAATAAAGCTATTGGATTGTTTAGCACGAAAAAAGCGCCAACCTATTGTTAACGGTAACCACTTACTCATTCGGCTTGCCCTGTTGTGTTAGCTACGGTTTGTAACACACCATCTTTCATGGTTAATTGACGGTCCATTTTAGCGGCGAGTTTATGGTCGTGCGTCACCACAACAAATGCGGTATCAAACTGCTGAGCCAATTCACGGATCATCGCATAGACATTATCGGCACTGCTGGCATCAAGGTTACCAGTGGGTTCATCGGCCAGTACCAATTTAGGTTTGTTAATTAACGCCCGAGCAATCGCTACTCGTTGACGCTCGCCACCTGATAATTGCGCCGGAATATGGTTTAGACGATGCCCAAGCCCCACACGCTCAAGTAATTTTTGCGCATCGGCTAAGGTTTGCTTTTTATCTCTGCCTTGAATAAATGCCGGCATTGCCACGTTTTCTAATGCGGTAAACTCGGGCAACAAATGATGAAACTGGTAAATAAAGCCTAAATCTTGATTACGCACCTGAGCTTGTCTCATGGCAGACATGCTATACAAGTCTTCGCCGTCAAGCAGCACAGAGCCCGCTGTCGGGGTGTCTAAGGTGCCCATTATGTGCAACAAGGTACTTTTACCTGAGCCAGAACTCCCCACAATGGCTAATTGCTCGCCTTTATAAACCGTTAAGTCAACGCCAGACAACACATGAGTCGTGACTTCGCCATCATGGTATTGCTTACTAACGTGGTTAACTTGTAATAACGCTGTGTGTGTTTGACTCATTATTCGTATCTCAAAGCAGAAGCGGGTTGAACCCTTGCAGCCGACAGCGCAGGGTAAAGAGTGGCAAGTAAGGTAATTAATAGCGAGCCAACAATGATGAAACTCAATTGGGTGACTGACAAGGCAACCGGCAAGGTTTGCCCTGCCCCTAAAATGGCAATGCCGAGCGCCGACAATATACTGTTTAAATTAAGGGTTAAGCCTATGCCGACTATCGTGCCTAAAACTAAACCCAGTAATGCATTTAACAGGCCTTGCACAATAAAGATAGCCATCACAGATGATGTGGTCACGCCCTGGGTTTTAAGCACGGCAACGTCAGTGGTTTTATCCACCACCATCATCACGAGTGCCGACACCATGTTAAATGCGGCAACGGCCACAATTAAACTCAGCATTAACGACATCATGTTCTTTTCCATCTTCACAGCAGAAAATAAATGACCATAGTCTTGACGCCAATCACTGGTTTTAATCTCAACGCCTTGCTTGGCAAAGGCATTCACCATTTTTGAGGCCATTTGCGGAGCCGTAAAAGGGTCGGACAAATACACCCGTAACTCATTTATTTGTTGGCTGTTTTGACGCATCAACTTGCGCGCATCTTGATAATGCACATACGCCACACTGCCATCAACCTGTGAGCCCATTTCAAATACGCCCGCCACAGTAAATTTACGCTGGCTCGGCACCGGGCCCATAGGGGAATACACCACACCATCGCCACTGAGCAATCGAATTCTATCGCCGGTATTCACATCAAGCTTTCGCGCTAACTCGCTGCCAAGGACAATATGGTAATCACCCGCAGTAAGTTGCTCAAAGGCATTTGAATAGGTATGCGAGGCAATGCTCGACAATGTTTGCTCAAGCTGTGGATACACGCCATACACTTGTACCGCACTGATGTTTTTGCTCGATTGGATCATCGCCTGTGTGGTCGTGCTTGGCACCATGCCTCGGATGCTAGAGCTTAATCCATCTTCAGCCAACACACGCTGGCTCAGCGGCTGCCAATCAGTAAAGCCTGGCTCGCTGATTAAGGTTAATTGCGGCACAGCACCCAGGATACGGTTTTTTAATTGGCCTTCGAGGCCATTCATTACCGAGCTGACCACAATTAATGCTGCTACACCCAAAAAAATACCCGAAACAGCAAAAAAGGTAATAAATGAGGCAAAAGCATTGGCTTTTCGGGCACGCCAGTAACGGTAGCCGATAAAAAACGAAAATCCGAAATTCATAAAAAAATACTAATCCTATGCGCTAATCACAGCGTATTAGTCTGACAATCAAGCTAATTTAGAAGATGAAAACAACAAGCCATTGTGTATGACTTGCTAAATCATTAAGTTGGGCACGATAATAGGGCTATTAGTGCGATAAATAAAGAGGCAAACCTTGATACCTGACAGCAATTCTTATTTTAGTGTGCCTCATAACTTTAACGCTTACTTGTCGCCGTGGGATGCAAGCCAAGGTTTACCAAGTGAAGATGAGCTAAAAGACATGCAATCGGTGGGCTTAAGGTTATTGACTGAAGTCAAAACCCTCGAAGCCAGTTGCCTTTTACAATTACGTAATTTAGATAATGACGCCAAAGCGGTAGTGGATTTTTTAAAGTTGCAATCTCGCAAGGTCGATTTAGTATTGCAACATGTCCTTGAAAAAGAAGTGCAAGAAGGTCAGCACGTTAAAGGTAATCAATTCGGCGGTAGTGGCATCAGCATCACCAGTACGTTTGCACTAAACGTGGGAGATTATTATAAAACCCATATTTATTTGCACACAGAAGTGGTCGCCTTATTATGCATTTGCCAGGTCACACAGTGTTCGCCTATTAACCAAGATGACCGAGAAGATCAAGACAGCACACCACAATGGCATGCTGAACTTGAGTTTAGTCAAATTCTTGAAGATGATATTGAACAACTTGTTAAAGCCAGCTTAGGCGTGCAACAAAAAATGCTTAAAAAACGTAAACAGAATATTGATAAGCAACGACGCTAACAACCGCGTAAACATAATGGCGTTTCAATACAAATTGACAGCAAACGGAACTGAAAAAGATTTTAATGAAACAATTTAGTGTACTCACGCCGCCGAGTGTAAAAAAAGGCCAACAAATGCAAACTTTGGCAACATTAGGTGGGGTATCTCAAGCCATCACCTTAGCCAAGTTAATTCAGCAACATTCTGGTACCAGCCTAGTGGTCACCCACGACACCCCAAGTGCGTTGTCGCTTGAGGTAGAGCTAAGCTATTTATTGCAACACAGCCAAGTTAATGTGTGCTTATTTCCCGACCGTGAAACCCTGCCTTACGACAGTTTTTCACCACATCAAGATTTGATTTCTCAGCGACTCGAAACCCTCGCCAATATTAGTCAAAGCCAGCACAACGTGGTTATTGTTCCAGTTAATACCTTAATGGTGCGCCTGCCGCCAAAATCATTTATGACCGCCAATGTCATGGTGCTCAATAAAGGCGACACATACAGTTTGCAACAAGCAAGACAACATCTTACCGACACAGGCTATCACTTAGTAGACCAAGTGTATGAGCACGGTGAGTTTGCGATCCGCGGTTCTATCATTGATATTTTCCCTACTGGCTCTCGCCAACCACTGCGCATTGAATTATTTGATGATGAAGTCGAATCGATTCGATTTTTTGATGTCGACACCCAACGTTCTGGCATGGCGCGCGATGCCATTCGCATGTTGCCAGCAAAAGAATTCCCAACAGACAGCCACGCTATTGAAGGCTTTAGACAGCGCTATCGTCGACGCTTTGAAGTGATATCAAAAGAAGCAGAGTCTGTTTATCAATTGGTTAGCCGCAATTTGATGCCCGCTGGCATTGAAAACTACCTACCGCTGTTTTTTGATGAAACCGCAACACTATTTGACTATTTACCTAACGACAGTCAATTAATTACCCTAGGTGATATCGATAAAGCCAGTAAAAATCATTTACACGAAGTGGCGGTGCGTTATGAAGACAGACGCATTGACCCATTAAGGCCGCTGCTGGCGCCGCAAGAATTGTATTTATTGCAAGATGAATTATTTGCCGCATTCAAACCGTTATCGCGCACGCAAGTTATTCAGCAAATCCATGCTAACGACACCGACAATGCCGGTCAGCCTCTAGCGCAAATCGATTTACCAGCACACGCCATTATGGCCAATGTTGAAAAACTGCCCGACATTAATGCCAACCACAAACTCAAGCAGCCTTTAATTGCGCTGCAAGAGTACAGCGCGACACAGTCGCAATTATTGTTTAGCGCCGAATCCGAAGGTCGCCGCGAAGCCTTACTTGAACTGTTTGCCAAAATTGGCATTAAACCCAAGCTGTTCGATCATTTAAATGACTACCTCGCAGCCAAAGATGCCATCGGCTTAATGGTATCGCCGCTCAGCCGTGGTTGTGTATTAACAGACACACCAAGAGGTATGGTAAGCGTTATTTGTGAAACAGAGCTGTTCGGCCAACGAATTTCACAGCAACGTCGCCGCGAAAAGCAGAAACAAGTCAGTTCAGATGTCTTAGTTAAAAACTTAGCCGAGCTAAAAGTCGGTCAGCCTATTGTGCATTTAGAACACGGTGTGGCGCTTTATCAAGGTCTTGAAACACTTGATACCGGTGGCTTAGTCGCCGAATACTTAAAGCTAGAATATTCAGGCGGCGATAAACTCTATGTGCCAGTGTCATCACTGCACTTGATCAGTCGCTTTAATGCCAGTGGCGACGGTGACGCCCATTTAAACAAACTGGGAAATGAAACCTGGGCAAAAGCAAAACGCAAAGCCATTGAGCGTATTAGAGACGTTGCGGCAGAGTTATTAGATGTGTACGCCCGTCGTCAAGCTCGCCCAGGTGAAGCCATGGCCATTGATGAGCAAGAATATGCGCAATTCAGCCAGGGGTTCCCTTTTGAAGAAACCGTCGACCAAGAAACAGCGATTCATGCCGTACTGGCAGACTTACAAGCCCCGCTGGCTATGGACCGTCTGGTGTGTGGTGATGTGGGCTTTGGTAAAACCGAAGTCGCCATGCGCGCGGCGTTTGTCGCCGTAAATGCAGGTAAGCAAGTGATTGTATTGGTGCCGACCACCCTATTGGCGCAACAACATTACGAAAACTTTAAAGACCGTTTTGCAGACTGGCCTATCGTCATCGAAGTGATGTCGCGTTTTAGAACCACCAAAGAGCAAAAAAGTGTCGTAGAGCAACTGTCTGAAGGTAAAGTCGATATTGTTATTGGTACTCATAAACTATTGTCAGCAGAAGCCGACTTTAACAATTTAGGTTTGTTGATTATCGATGAAGAACACCGTTTTGGTGTGCGTCAAAAAGAAAAGATTAAAGCATTGCGAGCCAATGTGGATATTTTAACCCTTACCGCCACACCCATTCCACGCACACTTAACATGGCCATGTCTGGCATGCGTGATTTGTCGATTATCGCCACGCCACCCGCAAAACGTTTAGCGGTAAAAACCTTTGTGCGCGAATACGACAAAGCCACTGCGCGCGAAGCCATTTTACGTGAGATATTACGCGGCGGTCAGGTATATTATTTACACAACAATGTCGAAACCATTGAAAAGACAGCACAAGACATACGCGACTTATTACCCGAAGCTCGTGTAGTGACGGCCCATGGGCAAATGCGCGAACGCGATCTTGAAAAAGTGATGTCAGACTTTTATCACCAGCGCTTTAACGTGTTGGTGTGTACCACTATTATCGAAACGGGTATCGACGTACCCAGTGCCAACACCATTATTATCGACCGTGCCGATATGTTTGGTTTAGCCCAGTTACACCAATTACGTGGTCGTGTGGGGCGCTCGCATCATCAAGCTTATGCTTACATGATGACGCCGCATCCAAAACGCATGACACCCGATGCCCGTAAACGTCTTGAAGCCATTGGCGCATTAGAAGACCTTGGCGCAGGCTTTATGCTTGCCACCCAAGATTTAGAAATTCGCGGCGCAGGTGAATTATTAGGTGATGAGCAAAGCGGTCATATTTCTAAAATTGGTTTTAGCTTGTACATGGAAATGCTCGAGTCTGCAGTTAAAGCATTAAAAGAAGGTAAAGAGCCCTCACTTGCCTACATGATGAGCGCCAAAGCGGAAATCGATTTACGTATCCCTGCTTTGCTGCCTGAAGATTATGTCAGCGACGTCAATATGCGCTTGTCACTTTATAAACGTATCGCCAATTGCGAAAACGATAATATGCTCGACGAGCTTAAAGTCGAATTTATTGACCGTTTTGGCATGTTGCCGCAGCCAACGCGTAATTTAATGGCCATTACCTTGTTTAAACATCAAGCAACCGCACTGGGAATCGTTAAAATTGAAATGCATGCCAAAGGTGGTAGCGTTGAATTTGGCCCTGAAAACTGCGTTGATCCAATGTTTATTATTGGTTTGTTGCAAAACCAGCCACAAATCTATCGAATGGACGGGCCAAATAAGTTAAAGTTCACCATTCCTGCTGAAACAAGCAAAGAGCGTCTTGAATTAGTCAATACCTTGCTTGAACAGTTCGCTAAACACCAAACTGGAGACAAATAGTGCTTCGTAAATTTGCGATGTCTATCGCCGCTATCACAGCGCTATCCCACAGCTTTTCAGCCCATGCAGAATCATGGTTTGAAGTAGAAGTATTTGTATTTGAACGCCAACATCCATCAGTTGAAAAATGGCTCGATGCATCACCACCCAAATTAGCCAATAATACTGTCGATATTATCACTCCGGTGATCAGCACCGACATCACTGGCGTTGCTGTGGGACTCAATGGTTGTTCGTCTACCGACTGGGCCAGTGACACCAGCAACTGCAACGACCCTAAAGTGAGTAATAATATTGCCACTCACCCAAGCCAGGTGCCTTTTAATATTGGTGCAAGTAGCCCACAATCGGCTTACTTAGGTCAAGGTCCATTATTGCTGGCACAAAGCCAAGGGCAATTTAGCGATATTATTCGCACCATCAGTCGTGAACCCTATGTTAAAGGTTTAGTGCACTTAACCTGGCAGCAAAATATGCAGTCTCGTCGAGCGGCAAAACCGGTGCGTATTTTTGGTGGTAAAGATTTCTCTAAAACTTTTGATTACCACGGCTTAAGCGTGAATAAACCCGCAGACAGCAGTAACAGCATGCCTGCAGGTGATTACAGTGCATTGGGTGGGTTTTATGATGCACCGAAAATCAGCCCTGTGTGGGAATTAGATGGCTCAATTAACATTTACCTAAGCCATTACCTGTACATCGAAAATAATTTGGCGTTGCGTAAACCAACCCAAAAAATGATTGAATCGACTCCTGCTGCGTTTAACGAATACGCTGCATTAGATATTGATGGTAAAAAGCAATTAGCCCCTTACCTGCAAAGTATTCCGTTAATTCAAAACCGCCGAGTAAAAAGTGGCGAGTTACATTATTTTGACCACCCACAAATGGGCATTGTGATGCAAATTCGTAAAATGGCGCAACCTACCAACGTAAAGCCTATTGATTTAACTGTGCCTCGTTCTGTGAGTAACGCCACCAGTTCAGACTTTGGCTCAAATTAGCTTCTATTATTAAGATATTAATTTGAGTTAAAACAAGAGAGACTAAAAGGCGTTTAATCTGTTGATTAAGCGTCTTTTGCATTTATATCGATAACTTATTTATCAAAAGCTGTTCTCAACTTGACGTGGCATTCACACTTTCGCAAGTATCTATAAAATATAAGTTTTAAAGTAATCCTCCTGTGCAAACAATGTAAATATGACACATTATTCAAATGATATAAACGAAGTATATCTTTTAGATAACATGAATTATTTGACGCTTATACTTCTTCAAATGTAGTAACAACACGCTGAAAATAGTTATACTGATTTTCTAAAGCGAATGATGAACTTTCTATTTAATCCAGCCCATTCATGAATTAGCAGCATAAAGGTCCCGTCTACAGTATGGCTACAGTAAAGAAAAAAAGAACTCGACTTGCTCCTGATGTTAGAAAAGATTTAATTCTAGATAGAGTAGCTGATATTGTTGCAACTGAAGGCGTATCATCGTTAAGTATGGATCGTATAGGCAAAGAGGCTGGAATAAGTAAATCGCTGGTTTATTCCTATTTTCCTACTATTAAAGAAATGCTTCAGACGTTACTTAAAAGAGAATACGAACGTTTAAGAGCTTTACAAGACCAGGCAGCTCAAAGTGCTGAAACATTTGAACAATTAGTACGTCGAGTCACAACCGCTTATTTAACCTATATGGAAGAACGTGGACTGATCCTAGATAGATTAACCGCTGAACCAAACTTGACAGATATAAGCGATCCTACTGAGTTTAGTCGAGACACCGCCGTACGGCATTTAGCCAAAATTGTACGGGATCATTTTGATATTGATATGGAGATAGCTTTGCCGGCAGTCGATATCTCTTTTGGTATGCCAGCGGCTGCGGGACATTATTTGATTAAAAACAATGTGCCACGCCAAACGATTGAAGACATTACCGTTGCGATGATTATTGGCAGTATAGAAGCATTAGCAAAAAGCTATAAAACCTCATTTAAGCTTATCAAGAAAAAACCAGTACAAATATAAAAATGACTGCGTTAGTTTTTAAATAAAAAAAGCCGAATCGATGATGATTCGGCTTTTTCTATTACTGTGATGGTACTTAATCTTCTAAAGCATAAGCAATAACATAACCGCCTTTACCGTCTACCACACTTTGAGAATCAGAGTAGGTATTGGATTTAGGATCTCGCGGGTAACGCCAGCTTGGGTTTGGTACAGTCACAATTAAATACTGCTTACCGTTTTTGTTCGACAAGTAAGACATTGGTGTTGCTTGACCATTGCCCGGTAACGCGTCAGACCATTTCAGTTCACCAGTACGTATATCATAAGCACGTACAGTACTGTCCATCGTCGAACTAATAAAAGTCAGTCCGCCACGTGTTGTTAGTGTACCAGCGCGTACAGCAGTACCAACATCAAAAGGTAAGCCAGAACGTATTCCAAATGGTCCTGAATCTTTCATACTGCCTAATGGTCGACTCCAAAGCAGCTCTTTTGTATTAAGATCTATCGCAGCAATCAATGACCAAGGAGGTTCAAAGCAAGGCACTTGTGAACCGATGATTGACATAAAGGGTAAGATTAATCCGTAATATTTAATACGAGCATAATCATAGGGATCAGTCGGATCTGGTTCACGGCTTACTGGCATAGGCGCATTAATATCCATTCTTACAGCAGGATGCTCTTCACCCAATAATAATGCAGCTCTAGGACCCGCTTCAGCAACTCGTTCTGGTGATACGGCAATAAGGGTATGTGCAAGCAACATCGGAGCGGCAATTAAAATACCATTGTCTGCGTCTACTGAAACACTGCCCCAATTAAAGCCACCAAAATTCCCCGGTGCAGCCAATGTGCCTTCTGGCGTCGGCGGAGTAAATAGTCCGTCATAGCGCATTCGTTTATACATTATGCGGCAGACTAGTTGATCTACAGGTGTTAAACCCCACATGTCTTTTTCAAAACGATGCGGATGAAAGTTAGGTAATGGCGATGACGGTTGTGTGGCAGATAAGTATTCATCAATCACAGGGTTTTGTGGTACTGGCTTTTCTTCGATGGGATGAACCGGAGTGCCATCTCGTCGATCTAACAGAAATATCTCTCCTGTTTTAGTGGGTACGGCGACAGAAGGTACCATTTCACCTTCACGTTCTACGTTAACCAATACAGGTTGAGCCGGAACATCGTAATCCCAAATATCATGATGAACCGTTTGAAACTTCCATTTAGGCTCGCCTGTTGCGCCTTTTAATGCCACAACTGACGATGACCATTCGTCATCAAAATCACGTCGAGCACCACCAAAGTAGTCTGGATTGGCATTACCTGTCGGCGCATAAATGAGATCTAATTCAGCATCGTAACTCATTATCGACCATACATTGGGTGTACCAGGCGTGAATGTTTCGCCAGCTTTAGGTTCGCCATAATAACCTGGATTACCTAAATCCCATGCCCAGGCAAACTTACCCGTATCAGCATGATAGGCACGAACTACACCCGATGGTAAACCAAGATCTTGTGAGTCTAAAACAAGCCCGCCCACCACAAACACATCATCGGCAACCAATACTGGTGAAGTAACATAGTATTGTTTTGCTAAATGCTCACCTAAACCTTGGCGGAGATCGACAATGCCGTTATCACCGAAATCAGTACATAACTCACCAGTTTTGGCATTGACGGTTAATAATCTAGCATCAACCGTACCCGTAACAATTTTAGTTGGGCATTGGCCTTGATAATCTGGAGGGGATTCGTAATAGCTTATCCCGCGGCACGTACGTGCGTATTGATGTGCATCAGGCACAACCGCTTTAGGGTCATAACGCCATAACTCTGTACCCGTGTCACTATCAACTGCCATCAAGACATTTTGAGCACCACAAATGTATAAAGTATTGCCCACTTGCAGCGGGGTCATTTTAAAATCTTCGGAAACACCGGTGCGGTAGCGCCATACTTCTTTAAGCCCACTTACTGTGTCTTTGTTGATTTGATCTAATTCAGCAAAGCGAGTGCCGCCATCGGTATTACCGTATTGACGCCAGTCAGTTATTGGCTCACTTTTGGCTATATCGCGAACGGTACCTGTACCATTTTGCTCATAACCTTGCAGCGATGCTACGGTTAATAATAAGATTGTTGCTATGCTAGGCAATGCTATCCAGCGATGGCGATAAGTTGTTTCGGTTTGGATTAATGTAGAGCGATACCAAGGTGTAATAAACCATAAACCTAAGCCTAACCATGTGGCTAAACGGGGAAGTAACGCTAATAAGTATAAGTGTGATTCATACACTGACCAACATAATGATATCAGCAGCATTAGGCCGTAAAATTTTGCTGCATTGGGATTGTGTTTTATCATTAAGTAAGCAATGACAATCAAACTTATGCCCGTGATCACATAATAAAAACTGCCACCAAGGTAGCCCAGATAACCGCCACCCAAGGTTAAACATAGTCCGATGACTATGAATACAATGATGACAAACCAGTTAATAATTCTTGCTAGCATAATGAGCTAATTCTCCGACAATACTTTTACAGGGTCTTTGGTATTAAATTGGTTGAGGTTATTTAAGTACCATTATTTGCAAATTGTTTAGCTGAAAAAATAGAGTCTGTGGGTAAGGATTGGAAACCCAATAAATTACCGTCTACATCACGACCAAATAAAATGTCATTACCATCTAATGGCTGATTCTCAGACACAATTGTTCCGCCTGCTTCAAGCAGTTTCTCTTTTGCTTTAGCGAGGTTAACGACATCAAAAACAATCATATTATATCCAAGTGCGTCAATAGGACGTGGTGTGTCTGAAGAGGTCGGAGCTGGGTTGTGGTATTGAATAATCTCGAGTTCTAAATTACGAACTTGAAACCAAGCCATTTCTAATTCAGTTTTGTCAAAGCCTGAAACTTTATCGACTTTCTCACCTTTTAGCGCAATCAATCGGCCTGCTCGTCGAGGGTTTTGAGTCTCTAACAAGTGGGAGTAAAATTTAACTGCACGCTCCATATCTGTGGTTGCTAACGAGATGTGTCTAATACGGTATTCATTACTCGGTGGAGTGGGTAAATTCAGTGCCGCAACATCAACATGCTCAATTTCAACCATGATGTTGTCGTGATCCCTCGCATATGCGTAATAAACAGGATTTTTAGGGTTAATTTGTATCATTTCGGCGGCGCCGATATGCGTCGCACCAGCAGCTAAGAATTTATCATAAGCCTTAGTTGTTTCATTTACTTGAAAACAGACATGAGCAATTCCAGGGCCATTTGCGTCGACAAATTTATGTGAGTGTGCTGAATGTGAAGTTGTGCCAAAATCCATAAAACGTAATTGGGCGTTCACACTGGCCATTAATTGAGTGTTAAGTTGAGTATTCTCTCTACCCGTAAGCGTATTAATTACCGGGCTATTATCAATCGTGTCTTGGTGAGCGATTTTAAGGTCCATTGCTTGCTGATACAAAGTAGAAGCTCGTTCAAGATTGCTTACTGTCATGCCTACATAATGAACACCGGTAATAACAGGATTACTGGCTTGTACCGGTGGTTGAGTCAACCAGTAGTAACCGCTGAGTACGGTTAACAACAGAAATATGATTAAACCCACAATAATTTTTATAGTACGCACGATTTTTCCTCTCTTGTTCAATATACCCCCATTAAACACAGATTATGCCTTAATAAGGGGGGGGAATAATATATTACGCCTTATTACTGGTTAAAGTGTCAATAGCGAGTTTTTAACACCGTATTTGTGGCGACGTAATTAAGGATCAGTAGTTCACCGTTTTAATTGCTCCACCATCAACTCGTAAGTTTACCGCAGTAATATTTGATGCTGCTGGGCTTGATAAAAAAGTGATCGCGTTAGCTACTTCGGTTGGTGTACCCATACGATTAAAGACCGACACAGCACATGCACGTTGATATAAATCAGGCTGTTTTTGTTTAACCATTTCCCAAAACCCTTGTTCGTGATGTATGGGACCAGGCGAGACTAAATTGACTCTAATATTGAATTGACCTAATTGATTTGCTAGCTGAGTGGCGTAAGACACTAACGCGGCTTTCATCGTGCCGTATTCAACTTCGCTTGGCATATTAGCTGTCATCACCGAGGCAATAGAGGCCACATAAACAATGGCAGGTTGGTTTCCTTTTTTTAAGTAGGGCAGTGCTAATTCAGTTGCACGAATATGTTGTAATAAATCAACTTCAAAGGTGTCTTTCCAGCGCTCTATCCCTTTAGATTCAATACGGGTTGTTACGTTACTGACGAGTATGTCTAATCCGCCAAGTTGCTGAACCGACTGCTCAAACCAATTTGCGTATGCCTGTTCGTCAGTAACATCAACTGACTGACCTGTTACGCAAGTACCCGCTTTATTCCATTCTGTTAAGCTTTTTTCTAAAGAAGCTAAGCCTCTAGCACAAGTGGCAACTTGCATGTTTTCAGCGACAAAGTTATCAATAACTGCTTTACCAATGCCTCTGCTTCCACCCGTTACGATCGCGCGTTTACCGTTTAAATTTAAATTCATATTGTGTATCTTCTATCTGAAAAAATTAAAAAATCTAGATAAGTAGTAACGCCAACATTTAACAGAGGGCGATACTATTTACTGTAATATCCATTGCGTCAGTTTTTATTATTCAAAACGGTACTGAAATCTCACCCCATATTGAATCGGGTCTAAAATAGCGGGTAAGCGGAATCTACCCGTTAATGAGTTTTCTACAGATAAGCCTGTGACTGAGTCGTTATTGCTGACATTCTTCACAAACGCTTCAACTTCCCATAGTTTGTAAGTGTCTGAAATTGATACGGTAAAATCAGTCTGGTTCCAGCTGTCAATGTTATCTGTAGACGTGTTGTATACGCGGGCATAGAAATCGTCCTGCCAGTATGTTTGTGCAAGGTAGGTAATTTCTAAATCGTTGAAAATCCCGTGAGTGTACTGCACGCCGAATTGAATTGAAGATTCTGGTGCATAAGGCAAAGAATTACCTTTAACATCTGGCGCTATTGCCGTGCGACCTAAGCTACCGTCTGGTGTTGAGAATGTGCCGGTGATTTCTGAATCAAGTAATGCCACATTCAAATTAAACATTAAATCGGCAATTGGCATTGCGACAAATTCAAACTCAGCACCAGATACTTTTGCATCTGTGTTATCTGTAATCGCTGCGCCGGTTCCACCTTGCTCTAATGCACCCAGTTGAATGTCTGAGTAATCATAGTAAAACACGGTGACGTTAGCTTGTAAGCGGCGATCAAGCATGGTGTTTTTGGTACCAAACTCAATAGAATTAATATATTCAGCGTCAAATGCTTTTTTGCTTGCACCACCTGGGTTTAAGCCGCCAGCTTTGTAACCGCGGGCTAATGTACCAAAAAATAGTGTGTCATCAGTAAAGCTGATATCAGCGTCGTAGCTTAAGCCAATTTTTCCGGTGGTTTCTTGCCAGTCATTTTCTAAATACTCAAATGCGGTTGGATCGAAGCCTGGTTGTAAAAAACTTAACGGAGACACGGTTTGTGTTGACTGACTCTTCTCTTCATTTGAATAGCGAATACCCGTTGTTAATTTAAGCTTTTCGGTTAAATCAAAGTAGGTTTCACCAAAAATCGCCCATGAGCTTGTATCAAGTTCAGGCGTGCGAGTGTCAAACTCATGGAATTCATTTGGAAGACGCAGTGCCGAAGCTAATAAACTAAGATAAGGGACGAAGGTGGCGACTCTTGAGTCTGATTCATAATTTAACCAATAGACCCCAGCCGTGTAGTTGAAATTAGCATCTAAATCAGACACGAAACGAAACTCTTGGCTATATTGCTTTGATGTCGCCTCTAGCACTTGTACCGCTTCGTAATTGCGAGTGCCTTGTAATACAACATCATCATTGAAAACGTAATTAACAGGGATCAAAAAAGCATTAGACCCATTGGCATTATCGTAATCTCGTTGACCAGCATTGTCTCTATCATGATATGCAGTTACGCTGGTAAATATACCAGAATCAATGACATAATTGAGTTCGAAAGAGACTAGCAAATCATCGGCTATAGCGATAGGGTCATTATCAAGATTGACTTTATGCGGGTCATTAGGGTTAATTTTTATTGACCCATCTGGATTGGTATTAAAAAAGTCAGATCTAACAATAGCGGCTGATGCACCTAATGCAGCCTTAAGATTACCGTCTAAATAGTCTGAATCAACAAATTCAAAGCCAGTTTTGTCAGAGGCACAACCTAAGATGGGATCAGAGATACAACGCACACCTCGTCGATTAGAGCGGTTGCTATCTTCTTTATAATATTGCGCAAATAAAGTGGCATCAAGTGCATCACTGAGCTGAAATGCTGTTGTACTTCTAACAGAGAATTGGTCACGACCGTCAATGTCATTACCCGTGGCAATATTTTCGGTAAACCCATCTCGTTTAACGGTGTTAAACGCAAACCGTTGTTTAATATTGTCGCTAATGGGGATATTGACCATGCCAACAGTACGAAGGCTGTTGTAATTACCAACCTCAACGTTAATGCTGGCTTCAAAATCTTCTGTGGGGCGTTGCGTGATCATATTCACTACACCCGCAGTGGTATTGCGCCCGTATAAGGTACCTTGAGGGCCACGTAATACTTCAATGGTCTGTAAATCATAAAACTCATTTGACGCTGACGGAGCCGTTAAATATATCCCATTAACATGAACCCCTGTGCCAGATTCTGCTGATGCGCCAATTGCATTATTTCCCACGCCGCGAATATTGTAAGTGCCGCGATCGGTAAACATTGCATTCGGTATAGCAAATTGAATGTCATTGGGTTCTTCAATATCTTGGCGGGCTAATTCATTTGCATTAAATGCACTAATTGCAATAGGCGTTTCTTGCAGAGTTGATACCCGTTTTTCAGACGTGACAGTAATGACTTCAATTTCAGTCTGTTCTTTTTGTGCCCCATTAGATTCAGCTGCAATTGCTTGCGCAATAGACGATAACGCAAATGGTATAGCCATCACTGTACCAATGATTTTTATTTTTTTTATATATGTAGTCATACGTAAGTGCATCCCTTGTTGTAATGTTTATTTAATCAAGATACGGCGTTAATTGACAAACCAGCAGCGCTATTACGCAATGTGTCACTAATGACTGATAACTTATTGACATATTGTTCAGTAGTCAATATTTTTATTTGATAAACTTATGGTTTGGCGCTATAAATATGATTCAACATCTATTTAAAAACACGATAAATGTGGATTAGTCATTGTTTTAAAGGTGTTAAACCTGTTTTTAATTTTGTTTTTCATTTTAATGTCGAAGTGTTCACTAGTAATTTGATTTGTTCGAACTTAATTAATACATAGAGGAAATATGAAAATAACAATTATGTTGTCTTTTTTGATCTCGATAGCAGGTTTTGTGAGTATTTCTGGTTGTGATAACAATCAGGGCACACTGACATTACAACAAGTTAACGAGCCAAAGAGCTATTTGGGTTATTCATCAAACACTGTAATGATAAATGGACTTAGGTTTCATTATGTTGAGTCAGGTTCAGGCCCTGTAATAATACTCTTGCATGGTTTTCCATATTTCGGTGAAACGTGGGATCCATTACTAAAACCATTAAGCAAACGATTTCATGTAGTTGCACCAGACAATCGAGGCTATGGTTTTACTGAAAAACCACCCGAAATAAATGATTATAAAATCGAGTGTTTAGTGAGCGATGTTGTTGAATTAATTAAATATGTAGCAGATGATAGACCCGTTATTATCATTGGTCATGATTGGGGAGGCGTTTTAGCTTGGTCAGTGGCTCAGCAACATCCTGCACTCGTCGATAAACTTATCGTTATTAATGCACCACCATATAATGTCATGTTAAATATGCTGTCAAACAGTGATTCACAAAGGGCTGCATCTGGATATATCAGTAAAATGACAAGTTGGGTTGGAAAACTCTACTTTTATATTAAAGGACCTGAATTAATGTGGGGCGAGGCACTGGCTAAACTGCATGAACAAGGTGTGTTAAGTGATGAATTTAAGCGTGCATTCTTATCGGCATGGAGTCAGGCAGGTGCTGCAGAAGCAGCGATTAATTGGTATAAAGCCAATATTCCTAATTTTGATGATATTAATGAAAAGAGTTATTGGCCGAGTAAAGCTGCTCGGGTCACTGTTCCCAGTTTATTAATTTGGTCGAAAGATGACAAAGCGTTTTCTAACGACACATTTCGAGAAATACCTCGTTTTGTCGATAATCTACAGATAAAAGTAATCAATACAAGCAGTCATACACCCTTTTTAGATCACACAAACCAAGTTATTGATTATATTGGGCAATTTATTAGTACGCAATAAGTATCATTTTAAAACCTTGAGCAAATGAAGATTAGGAATACCTGTGAAACTAAAAATAATTACATTTTCGCTTCTACTTGCTAATGGCGCTGTATTAGCAAACACCTCAAATGAATCTATTGAACAAATAACAGTAACAGCTACTGCAACAGAGAGTCCGTTACTCTCTGTTGCAAGTAATTTGGCGGTAATCAATGCCGAAGAATTAGGTTTTATTGAACATGAACACATTAATCAAGCTTTTTCACGCGTAGCTGGCGGTTGGATTAGCCGCGGAAATGGACAAGAGCATTTAACGGCGATCCGCTCCCCCGTATTAACGGGAGCAGGAGGCTGTGGGGCATTTGTCATAGCACAAGATGGTATTTCAGTTCGAGCTCCAGGCTTTTGTAATGCAAATCAGTTATTTGATGTGAATAGTGAACAAGCTGCACGCATTGAGGTACTCCGAGGGCCATCAAGTACTTTATTTGGCACAAATGCTGTTCATGGTGTTATTAACATCATTACTCCTAATCCAATAGATCAAGCAACAAACTCCATAGGAATTGGCATTGGTCCCCACGATTATTTGAATAATCATATAAGCGTAACACGTTTAATGGATGACCACGCCATCATGTTTTTTGGCAATACTAGCCAAGATGGTGGTTATAAAAATGACAGTGGTTATGAACAACAAAAAGCGACGGCAATACATCAATATCGAACACATAAACTCGATGTTAAAAGCGTTATCGCTGTTACAAATTTAAATCAAGAAACGGCAGGATTAGTTGCCGGATTTGAAGCTTATAAAGATCACAGTTTAAGACAAGTTAATCCAAATCCAGAAGCGTTTCGAGACAGTAAATCGGTGCGAGCATATAGCAAAGTAGATATACAGGTTGATCAAAATACAAACTACAGTATTACTCCATATGTTCGTTGGACCGATATGGCCTTTTTGCAACATTATTTGCCTTGGAAACCATTAGAAGAAAATGATCAACTGGGACTTGGGTTAAAAACAAATATGGTAAAAAAATTTGGCGATGCGCAATGGCATTTAGGTGCAGATATAGATCTTACAGCAGGCGACTTAACAGAAACCCAAGCTGCAGACTTTTCACCTACAACCCCCACTGGAGTTCATTATAATTACACCGTAGATGCAAAGATTTTAGCCTTATACAGCCAACTTAATTGGGCTTGGTCATCGAAAGGCTCACTCTCTGCAGGGGTTCGATTAGAACAAACTAAGTATAATTATAAAAATCATTTATCCGATGGTGATATTTGCAATGTTAATGTCACTAAATGTAGATTCACTCGACCTAAAGATCAAAATGTTACATTTGCTGAACCAGCATATCAGTTAAGCAGCCAATATTTACTTGGTGATAAACATAGTATTTACTCCACTTATTCAATAGGTTATAGAGCACCTCAAGCTACAGAGTTATTTCGGTTGCAAGCAGGGCAACAAATCGCGGACTTAGAACCTGAGCAAATCAGCTCCTTTGAAATTGGATTACGAGGGCAATATTCAGATATTTACTACGATATAACCGCGTTTACGATGCAAAAAGATAATTTTATATTTCAAGATACTAATCGACAGAATATCAGTGATGGCAAAACGTCACACAATGGCTTTGAATTAAGTCTTAATTATCAATTACCGTATAGATTATACCTAAATGCTAATGGTACTTTGGCAAACCACAAATATAATTCAACACTGAATCTAAGTCATAATGATATCAAAGGAAATGAAATAGACACTGCACCACAGCACATGGGGAGTGTGCAGTTAGGATGGAACAGTGATCAAGGGTCAAGAGTTGAACTTGAATGGATTCACTTAGGTAATTATTTCTTGAACCCTGAGAATACCTCTGAATATGAAGGTCATAATTTATTGAACTTGAGAATGAATACTGACATCCATAGGAATTTAACATTTAGTGCACGTATATTAAATTTAACTAATCAAAACTATGCAGAAAGAGCGGATTTTAGTTTTAATCAATACTCGTATTTTATCGGAGAACCCCGTTCTTTATTTTTTTCGTTAAAATATACTTTCTAGTGTAATCGACTAGCTAACTGCACCGATTGTTTAAAGTCAGATGTAACAGGCTGCCAATGTCCGGCTTGAGTTGACACTGTTCATCAAGGTAAGTGATGTTTAAGCTTGCTTAGAATAGGCAGACTAACCTCTTGTCTAGCGACGTACTTTCATCACTGCTTTACACTTTTACCCGTGGCTCAACACCGTACAACTTTTGGATAAGGCTTAGTATCACATCAACTCTACCGGTTATATTTTTCCTTTGTAGTTTTTTCTCGTCGATAAATTTACGACGAGTATGAGCCCATGACAGCATGAAGGTAGACCAACTCAGACGGCTAAGCAGAACAGTCAATTAAGCTTGTCTCTTTTTTGGTATGATCTTAATATCATTAAAGATAATCAACCACGCAGCCAGGCACAGCATTGGCAAAGTTGAATTAGGCTTGTACTCAACCAGTAAAGCACGCTAATTATAGTAAGTGATGATAGAGATTTTATGTAGTTGGCAAAATTCGATAGTAGTGCCACTAAACAAGCTACGTTGCTGAAGTAGCATCTGCCACTGAGTAGTGGTTCTGTAAGTTTTCATCACCAGCTCCAAATTGCTCATTGAGCAGGTATTATTAGAGAAACATAACATCAGTATTAGGTTTACTTCGTTAGACGTTTACATGCATGTGATGAATATGCTTTCTTAATAAAACGACGTTGTTCTTACCAAATAAAAACCTCTGAAAAGTCTAATGGAATCACTACCACCTAGCTTGAATAAAACTTCTGAACATCGAAGGTGCTTTTATTTCAATCAATGTTACGGGTTACCAAGTTAACATTGCAGATCACATTAGTAAGCAAGGTCGAGATTACTTTTTGCCCCTAAAAGTAATTAAAGCAACAGACATAACACAGTAGAAAAGCATTTTCAGAGACACTGAAAACCGCTTTTCGGTTTAAACTAGCTAAAGCAAAACAGGGTCGTATCGAAGCGCGATTTTACCCTGTATTGAATGCCGAATAATTCAAAATAAATGATCACCATGGCCGCAATGACAAATACTTGAATACCCTAATAATTACATTAGCGATTTTATGAAATTATTTATTTCCAACATGAGCACTTGCGCCGCTTGAATGCGGGATTGCTGCTCTAGAGCATGGCACACTTGCGCAGGCTGACTTTTAAGCGCCAATGCCGTATGCAGCGGCTCATCTGCTGGCCAAACAAAATCAGTCAGTAATGCATTAACGCCTGTCGGGTCGTTACACACTAAAATCATGTCACATCCCGCCTCTAAAGCCGCTTTAGCACGTCCTTGATAGTTACCCGCAAAGCTCGCGCCCTTCATGCCTAAATCATCAGAAAATATCACCCCGTCAAACGCCAATTGTTGACGTAATACCGTTTGTAACCAGTATGCTGAAAACCCAGCAGGATTAGGGTCAATAGCTGAATACACTACGTGCGCGGGCATCACTCCTTGCAACTGTTTTTGGCCAATCAGTTGCTTAAATGGCACCATATCAAATGCGTCAATCACATCTTTAGTGCGAGGGTCTACTGGCATTGCAATGTGCGAATCGGCAGCAACACTGCCGTGTCCAGGAAAATGCTTACCTACTGCTGCCATACCCGCTTCGTTCATGCCGATAATAAACTGCTCAGCTAGCGCACTGACGTGTGCAGGGTTAGGACTAAAACTGCGTTTACCAATCACTTCACTTATACCGTTTACATCTAAGACCGGTGCAAAACTTAAATCAATATCGCACGCAAGTAGCTCTATCGCCATTAAAAAGCCACATTCTTTCGCCCATTGTTTTGCTAATGTTAAATCCATGTTCGCAGCGGGTAAAATATCACCCATCGCAGGAATTAAACTAAAACCTTCACGAAAACGCTGTACCCGGCCACCTTCGTGGTCTACGGCAATTAACAATTCTGGCCGAATGCGGCGAACTTGCTTAACTAGCTCAATTAGCTGGTTTTTATTTTCAAAATTGCGTGTAAATAAAATTATCCCACCCACTTTTGGGTGTTGTAACTGCTCGGTTTCCAGATTTGATACTGTTAAACCGGCTAAATCCATCATTAAATAGCTCAAACTGTTCCCCTAATCGTATCGTCAACGTCTAAATATTGCGGTTATTGTGCATGATAAGACAAGCTAATGTGAAAATTATGCATAAAAAAATCTAATGAACTGTCATTCATCAAACTGTGGGATACTCTGCTCACAAAAGAGATAAACCGCCAAGTTGATATAAGGCGATTATACTCACTAATAACGAAAACAATAAACGACTCAGCAAGGGTTACACAAGATGATTAGTGTATTTGACATGTTCAAAATTGGTATTGGTCCTTCAAGCTCCCACACGATGGGCCCGATGAAGGCTGGTAAAATTTTTATTCAACATGTAGCAGACAACAATTTATTGGATCAAACCGATGAATTACAAGCCGAATTGTTTGGTTCTTTAGGTCAAACAGGCAAAGGCCACGGTACCGGTAAAGCGGTCATTTTAGGCTTAATGGGTGAAGATCCTGAAACCGTTGACACCGATGGGGTTGATGCCATTTTAGACGCGGTCTCAAAAAACCAACAACTCACTCTGGCCGATGGTCGTTTAGTTAAGTTTACCCGTGATGATGGCGTCACTTACCACAGACGTAAAACCTTACCTGCGCATGCAAACGCCATGACGTTATACGCGCTATCAAAAGGCGAATGCATTTATAAGCGCACCTATTACTCTGTAGGCGGCGGCTTTATTCTTGATGAAGATGAAATTACCCAACGTAATGCCTCACCTGCCACACCGATTGAACAAGCCCCCTACGACTTCAACAGTGCTTTGCATTTATTGCAACTGTGCTGCGATAACGGTTTAAGCATTTCATCGTTAATGATGTCTAACGAAATGAGCATCGCCAGCGAAGAAGACATTAAACAAGGTTTGTGGAAAATTTGGCAAACCATGAAAAGCTGCGTAGAGCGCGGTTATCAAAAAGAAGGTATTTTGCCTGGCGGCTTAAAGCTACGTCGTCGTGCCCCTGCACTTTATCGCCGCCTAAAAGCCGAAGGTCGTAATAATACTGATCCGCTAACCGCAATGGATTGGGTTGATTTATTTGCCTTGTCGGTTAACGAGCAAAATGCCGCGGGCGACCGCGTTGTTACCGCACCAACAAACGGTGCTGCGGGCATTATCCCTGCGGTATTGTGTTACTACGATATGTTTGTGCAAGAAGTCGACATTGATGTCTGTAGCCGTTACTTACTCACGGCAGCTGCAATTGGTATTTTATACAAGAAAAATGCCTCTATCTCTGGCGCTGAAGTAGGCTGTCAGGGTGAAGTAGGCGTAGCTTGCTCGATGGCAGCAGGTGCATTAACCGAAATTATGGGCGGTACGGTTGAGCACGTCGAAAACGCCGCCGAAATCGGCATGGAACATAACCTTGGGTTAACTTGCGATCCTGTTGGCGGCCTCGTACAAGTGCCGTGTATTGAACGTAATGCGATGGGCGCGGTGAAAGCCATTAATGCCTCACGCATGGCACTGCGCGGCGACGGTAATCACAAGGTGTCGTTAGACAAAGTCATCAAAACCATGATGGACACCGGTAAAGATATGCGCAGCAAATACAAAGAAACTGCCAAAGGTGGTTTAGCGGTTAACATCGTTGAATGTTAAGCCTGATTAGCGGTTAATTACTTACCATTAACCATTAACCACATCAACACAATAAAAAATGCCTGTTATCGCTAACAGGCATTTTTGTATCATTTTATCAATCAAATCAATAACCACATATAGTGATCGTATGGTGGATTAAACCATTAACTAATGCGTTTTAAATTGACCAATTTGTCCACGCAGTTGCTGCGATAACTCATCTACTTGCACGCTGGCACTGTAAGATTGCTGCGCGTTGTTCGCCGTTAATCCTGCTTCGTCGCTGATATTAACAATATTACGATTAATCTCATCCGTCACTGCGGTTTGTTCTTCAGCGGCAGTAGCAATTTGAGTCGCCATATTCGATATAGTCGCAACCGATTCAGTAATTTTACTGAGTGCCTCACCCGCTTGCGCGGCTTGTTCTGTGCTCTTAAATGCTTGCTGACGACTTGAATCCATTACGGTCACCGCATCTTTCACACCGTTTTGTAACTGACCAATCATTTGCTGAATTTGATTGGTCGAATCTTGCGTGCGTTTTGACAATGTTCGTACTTCATCCGCCACTACCGCAAAGCCTCGGCCATGCTCACCCGCACGTGCAGCTTCAATCGCGGCGTTAAGAGCCAGTAAGTTGGTTTGGTCAGAAATACTGCGGATAACATCTAAAATACTGCCAATATTATCGGTATCTTTTTCAAGCTGATGTAACGCGGTGGCTGCGTGCTCAACGCCATTGGCTAATGCTTCAATTGAGGTAATCGTAAGCTGAACCACTTTATCACCCTGCACCGCTTGGGTATCAGAGTCCTTGGCTGCTTGGGCGGCTAATTCGGCATTGTTCGCCACTTCTATCACGGTGGCTTGCATTTGATTCATCGCTGTTGCTACTTGCTCGGTCTCACTTTGTAGACGCTGCATACCGGCTAAGGTTTCATTGCTTGAAGAGGTTAACTGCACGCTTGCCGTGCCCAATTGTTGACTATTGTCATTAAAGTCAGTAATTAACTCGCGTATTTGGCGTACAAACAGGTTAAAGCTACGTGCCACTTTGGCAATTTCAGTATTGCCGCTGTCATCCAATTTGACCGTTAAATCTTTTGCACCAGAGGCGATATTGCGCATCGAATCATCTAATATTCTCAAAGGGTTAACAATCGCGCGGTAAAGCAGCAATAAAATAATGGTCAGAAACACGCCGAGGCCAATATTACCCCACAATTGCACGCTGGCAGCAGATTGCGTGGCGAATAAGGTCTCTTTCACCGCGGCATCAAATTTACCATCAATTTCATCAGCCAATAAATCTAAATCATCAGCAAGGTTCGATGACACTTCATCAAATCCACCCGCCCCTTTCATAAGCTGATTACCCGCTTCAGTACCTTGAGTTAAATAAGCATCAGCCATATTAACGCCAGAGGCATGCAAATCATTGACCTTGCGTTTAATCTCTTGCGCTCTTTGACTCACCTCTGGCGCAACAGCAATCAATAAATCAAGCTTTTCGAGTGCGCCGTTTAGGCTTTCTAATGCTTCCGCTTTAGCTTCATCGCTCTTGGTGGCGCCAACATCGGTTAAAAATTGCTGAATTTGCACCACAAAATAACGCGTGTCTTTAAGCGCGAAAATAGCATTAACCTGCGCCTCTTCGTGCACGACACCTTCATGAATATGGGTTTGTTGAATATTACTGACCGAAATCAAAATCACTAAAGCCAACAAGGAAAGCGTGATTGTGATTTGGAGCATTTTTTTGATAGATAAATCAAACATTATTGAGGCACCTGTATCGGAATAAGTAGATCCTGTTTATAGGATAACGCTCGGTATATTGACTGTCATTAAGTGTAAATCAATTATATGCACTACATCTTATAAACATAGAAAATGCATTATACAGACAGTCCAAAACCCTTAAAAACCTATAATCCCTCACAAATTTATAACATCATCATACTTTAGCCTGAAGCACATAGAAATGGCTTTGCTGTTTTTTGCGTTATTTTGTCGCTTGAAAGACCCACTGAGTGTGCTAGGAACGCTTTAGGAAGGAGGTCCGAAATGAAAAAGGTAACCTAACGATCTAGCTAAAGGTGTGACTGCACGACAGGAGGTATATGTGTTAGCACAATGAAAGTAATAATTAACATAACCATCACTCTTATTTATCCCTTCAAATAACCTTCATTTAACGAATAGTGCTGTTAATTCAATACCTGCATTTTTTGCATTTAATCGTTGTTTTCTAGTCTGAATTAGCATTAGATGTAAGTAGGTTGTATTTGAAGGAAGAAATGAAAGAATGAAAAATATTATATGTGATATTGATGGTGTGTTACTGCACGACAACAAGTTAATCCCTGGTAGTGATAAATTTATTCACCGCATCTTAGAGCAAGGCAATCCGCTGGTTATTCTCACCAATTATCCTGTACAAACCGGTAAAGATTTACAAAACCGTCTGGGTGCGGCGGGCATTAATGTACCCGAAACCTGCTTTTATACCTCGGCAATGGCAACGGCGGATTTTCTTAAACACCAAACCGGCACCAAGGCCTATGTGATTGGTGAAGGCGCCCTCACCCACGAGTTGTACAACGCAGGCTTTACGATTACCGACATTAACCCTGATTTTGTTATTGTGGGCGAAACGCGCTCATACAACTGGGAAATGATCCATAAAGCGTCACGTTTTGTGGCGGGCGGTGCACGATTTATTGCCACCAATCCAGATACACATGGCCCAGCATTTAGCCCCGCGTGTGGCGCATTGTGTGCTGCTATTGAACGTATAACAGGCAAAATGCCCTTTTACGTGGGCAAGCCAAGCTCATGGATTATTCGCTCCGCACTGAACCACATTCAAGGCCATTCTGAAAATACCATTATTATTGGTGACAATATGCGCACCGATATTTTAGCGGGCTTTCAAGCAGGGCTTGAAACTATTTTAGTCACCAGTGGCGTGAGCCAAATGAGCGACATCGATAAAGAACCGTTTAGACCAAACCATGTGTTTGCCTGCGCCGGTGATATTGACGTGGTGTAAGGCCACACATTTAACGATTACATTAAGCCATTACATTTACATTAGGTAACACATTATCAAGCCAGAGCCCTTGTCATAGCGCGCTGGCTTGATTCATTATGCTGGTCCGAAATAATAAAAACGATAATCAGGATAGAGCATGAAACGACTGTTTCCTCTTTGCGCCGTAGCGCTGCTCAGTGCATGTAATGGTGGTGAGTCAACCACCCCACCACAAGATACCCCAACAAAAACAACTCAAGTGAGCTTTGACGAGCAGCGCTTTAGAACCGATATCGAAACCTTATCATCAGACAAATTTGAAGGCCGTGCGCCCACGACCCACGGTGAAAAACTCACCCTTGACTATCTGTCTGCCGCTTTTACTAAAATGGGTCTTACCTGTGCAAATAATGGCAGCTTTTTACAGCCTGTGCCGATGGTGAGTTACACCGCGAGCGAACAACAAAAGGTTAATTTAGCGGGTATAGCAATGCAATATCGCCAAGATATTGTGCTGGGCAGTCGCCACGACAACCAACAAGTCAGTATCAAGGATGCCCCATTGGTGTTTGTGGGTTATGGCATTAATGCACCTGAGTACGAGTGGAACGATTATCAAGACATCGATATGCAAGGAAAAATAGCCATTATATTGGTTAATGATCCCGGTTTTGCGCATCCTAATGATAAAAAGTTTAACGGCAATGCCATGACGTATTACGGCCGTTGGAGCTACAAATTTGAAGAAGCCAGCCGTCAAGGTGCGCTGGGCGCGATTATTATCCACGACACCAAACCCGCATCCTACCCTTGGTCGGTGGTTGAAAATAGCTGGACAGGTGCGCAACAAGATTTAGTGCTGAACAAAACTGAACAAGACAAACGAGTACAAGTTGAAGGTTGGATAACCTTAGACAGTGCCAACAACTTGTTTAACAAAGCGGGTTTATCATTACCCTCGTTAATGGACCGCGCGGCAGACAGCGCATTAAACGTTGATTTAGCCCAAAATGCCTCTATCGAATTTACCAATAAAGCGGACTATGCCGACAGTTATAATGTCGTGGCTACCTTACCTGGTACTAGCCAGGTTAATGAGCATATTCTGTTTACCGCCCACTGGGATCATATTGGTACCGATGACAGTAAAGAAGGCGACAAAATCTACAATGGCGCCCTAGATAATGCCTCAGGCACAGCGGGCATATTAGAAATAGCGCGTCAATTTGCCGAGCAAGCTAAAGCGGGGAATGGCCTTAAACGCTCATTAACCTTTATTGCTACCACGGGTGAAGAGCAAGGCTTACTCGGTTCTCGCTACTACGCAGCCAATCCGCTTTATCCTATCGATAAAACGGTTGCAGTGTTTAACCTCGACAGTACCAATGTGTATGGCAAAACCAAAGATTACACCATTGTCGGCAAAGGCCAGTCCGAGTTAGAAGTGTATTTAGATAAGGCTGCGGCAAGTCAAAACCGGGTCACCACTGGTGAAAGCAATCCAGCCTCTGGCGGTTTTTTCCGCTCAGATCATTTCAGTTTTGCCAAGTTAGGCGTTCCAGCCGTATTTGCCGGTGGCGGCGCAGAGCCGCTTGATGAAGCAACCGCGAAATATAAAGCGCTAATGAGTGAGCAAATGAAAGGCTGTTATCACAACGTATGCGATCATTACCATGCAGATTGGGATTTATCTGGTGCATTGCAAGATTTGGGCGTGTACTACCAAGCAGCTGCTGAGTTAGGTAACAATCAAGATTGGCCTGGCTACTTTGCCGGTTCTGAATTTAATCAATTACGTCCTGCAGATTAGCGCAGCACCACCGAATTCCTTCCCCCCAGCAAGGATTGGCCCATCATGTATTTGATGGGCTTTTTTTATTCGTATTTGGCTAGTATTTGGCTAGTATTTGGCTAGTATTTGGCTAGTATTTGGCTATTATTTTGCTAGTAACCATCTGTGCCATTAATCTTTGTGTCATGTAAGCGTTGTGTGAGCCAAGCCGCTGGATAAACGTGACTACAGGTTGCTAAATTCATTTAGGGCTTCGATGGCTAAAGCCGCCTTTTCGGTTTGCACAAAAATATGGTCATGATAATAAGCGGCAATGACATTGGCACTGATGCCTTTTTCGGTGAGTTTATTAGCCACAGCTGCCGTTAAACCAACGGCATCAAGACTAGAGTGTACCGTTAAGGTAATGCCTTTAAACACTGACTCAAAAGACAAGCCACCCTCTAGCGCTGCCGTTTTGGTTAATACTAACGTCAACCCTTCTGATTCGCGAAAGGTCGCCAGTGGCGATAAGCGTTGATAATCACCATATTGGCCGCCCGGCACTGAGCAAAAAACGTATTCATCATCTAACAATACCGGTGACATTGATGAGAGTAATGTCGTTAAATTTGTTTCACCTACCATTCTTTCTCCTTCAATAAGTTTTCGTTATAAAATGATGTTATTCATCAGGTTCGGCTGAGTGAGCAAAAAAAGTGATCATATCGAGTATTAAAACACATCACTCGTTAGATATGATTGGCTACCTGTGAGTGAATAGAAGCCCCATTATCGCGCATCTGCATGTCCCGTAGGCGCTATTATGGCCATGTTAATGCCGTAAAATGACCATTAAGCCCCACTTTTGCTCAAATAAACATCAAGCGCACAGCATTAGTGCAATTATGGCTTTTAGTGGGATTTGATTATGAAATCTTAAAAAAAATAGCCATTATCGCGATAAAAATAAAGATACTGCAGATAAATAGCAATTTCACAAAACATTACTCAAACAAAAAGATATTTAAAAGAGATAAAACCATTAAAAACACCATATTTATGATGTTATCTCAAAAAATTGACTTGGCAGTTAACAAAAATACTGGCAAAGTAGAAAACAGATAAAGATTAGCTAACGCTGCTGGAGCCGTATTATGTGTTCAATATTTTCAATTTTAGACATCAAAACTGATGCAAGTAAACTTCGCCAGGTGGCGTTAGAAATGTCAAAGCTACTGCGTCACCGCGGTCCAGATTGGTCTGGCATCTATGCTGATGACAAAGCCATTTTAGCGCATGAACGTTTATCGATTGTTGACGTTGACCACGGAGCGCAACCGCTTATCAGTCTTGATGGCAACATAGTATTAGCCGTAAACGGTGAAATTTATAACCACAAGCAGTTAAAAGCTCAGCTAGGTGACAAATACCAGTATCAAACCAACTCAGATTGCGAAGTGATTTTGTCACTTTACCAAGAATACGGTTGTGACTTTTTAGACAAACTGAACGGTATCTTCGCATTCGTACTGTATGACAAAGCCAAAGGCACTTACTTAATCGGTCGCGACCACATGGGTATTATCCCACTTTACACCGGTCTTGATGCGTCTGGTAACTTCTACGTTGCCTCTGAAATGAAAGCATTAATGCCAGTATGTAAAACTGTTGCTGAGTTTTATCCAGGACAGTATCTATATTCTGCCGACGGTAAACCAACTCAGTATTATCATCGTGACTGGCGCGATTTTGACGCCGTTAAAGATAACCCAGCTAGCATTGAAGAATTACGTGACGCATTAGAAGCGGCGGTGAAACGCCAATTAATGTCGGATGTTCCTTACGGAGTATTATTGTCTGGTGGCCTAGATTCATCAGTGATTTCAGCCATTACCCAAACATATGCAAAACACCGTATTGAAAACGATGGAGAAACAGGCGCATGGTGGCCACAACTGCATTCATTTGCAGTAGGGTTAGCAGAATCTCCTGATTTGGTTGCGGCGCAAAAAGTGGCCGATGCTATTGGCACTATTCATCACCCAATTGTGTACACCTTCCAAGAAGGCTTAGATGCGATTAAAGAAGTGATTTATCACCTAGAAACATACGACGTCACCACTATTCGTGCCGCTACGCCAATGTACTTAATGGCACGTAAAATTAAAGCTATGGGCATTAAAATGGTGTTGTCTGGCGAAGGTGCTGACGAACTATTTGGTGGCTACTTGTATTTCCATAAAGCGCCTAACGCCCAAGCGTTTCATGAAGAATTAGTGCGCAAACTTGATAAGTTACACTTATTTGATTGCCTGCGTGCTAACAAAGCCATGGCAGCATGGGGACTAGAAGCACGCGTACCTTTCTTAGATAAAGAGTTTATTGATGTAGCAATGCGCATTAACCCTGAAGCGAAGATGTCTAAAGACGGTCGCATCGAGAAGCACATTTTACGCCAGGCATTTGAGCACAAATTGCCTAAAGAAGTGGTGTGGCGTCAAAAAGAGCAATTCAGTGATGGTGTGGGATATTCGTGGATTGACGGCTTAAAAGCTCACGCGGCAGCCAACGTTGATGACGTGCAATTTGCTAACGCTAAATTCCGTTTCCCGTACAACACGCCAGAGTCAAAAGAAGCGTACTTCTATCGCAGCTTCTTTGAAGAGTTCTTCCCACTAACCAGTGCAGCAGAAACGGTACCAGGTGGCAAAACAGTGGCCTGCTCTACACCAGAAGCGCTATTGTGGGATGCAAGCTTACAAGGCATTAACGACCCATCGGGCCGTGCAGTGAAAAACGTTCACGCCAGCGCTTATTAATTGCAAGTCGCATAGCAAACACCACCTACCTAGGTGGTGTTTTTGTTTATACTAACCACTCAAAAGCACAAAAAGAGAATCCGATAGATGCCAGAAATCAGTATTTTTAATTTAGAAATGACCGACCGCAGTCAACTTAACGCTAAGCCGCAATCTAACGGTTTAACGTTAATCCAGACCAAGGTTAAACAATTTGAATTCAATCGATTTCTGTATCAGTTTGTCGGCGCGGCATGGGAATGGACCGATAAACTGGCGTGGACAGACAACCAATGGCAAGCCTATAGCGAAGCGGAAAACCTGCACTTGTATGTTGCTTATGTTGAGGGGGCACCAGCTGGTTATTTTGAATTACAGCAACAAGAAGCTGGCAATGTAGAAATAATGTATTTTGGCCTAGGAGAGCGGTTTATTGGTAAGGGCTTTGGTGGCGATTTACTCACACAAGCCATCGAACATGCGTGGGCATTACCCAATACTCAACGTGTTTGGGTGCATACGTGTTCGTTAGATCACCCCAGTGCATTACATAACTATCAAGCGCGTGGGTTTACGCTCTTTAGAACCGATATTGAACCGCAAACAAATTAGGCAATACAGGAAAAATAGGAAAAATAGGCTGGTGAAACCACAGATTAGCGATGTTTACTCGCAATTGCGCGTTGCTGCATAATGCCGAACAAGGCAGTTTTTTGTTGATCGTTCATCGAATGCCACGCTAGGATTTCATCTAACGAGCGATGGCAACCTAAACACACATCGTTGCTGTCTAAGCAACAATGGCGGACACAAGGTGTTTCAACTGTCGAGCGATTATTCTGACCATACGGCATATTCGTTACCATTTACGTCGGTGAAGTGAAAACGTCTACCTCCGGGGAAAGTAAAAACATCACGGCTGATAGCACCGCCCGCTTGAGTAATTGCAGTTTGTGTCGCCAGTAAATCTTGACTGTAAAGTACAATCAATGGGCTGCCTGTTGCTAATGTAAACTGGGTAGACGACTGGTAAAAACCGCCGTCAATACCCACTTGTAAAAAGCAACTGTAATCAGGACCGTAATCCTGAAACTGCCAACCAAACACTTGCTTAAAAAAGGCTTTAGTGGCCAACACATCTTTTACCGGTATTTCTAAATAATTAATTTTGTTGTGCTGGCTCATATTGACCTCAATTAAAGGTGTTAAACACACTGGCTATTAGATGATGAGCATAAAACGAGTCGATGATTAATGTGAGCAAAATGCCTTAAGTGACGTCTTACTGTATCAGTGCCGCTGCAGCACCAATAATGCCACCAAACACCCCGCCCCATACCACTAACCAACCGAGGTGGGTTTTAATCATATCTTGTATTATCTGCTTGACTAACTCTGGGGTTAGCTCGTTTAAGCGTTGCTCAACAATATTGGCGACCTTAGCTTGCATATCTGCCATGACACTCGGTTGTTCAAGCTCACTAACTAAAATAGCGTTAAATTGATCACTTTGCGCTAATTCGACCAAAGATAGCTTCATTTTTTCAATAAAGGGCTCTTTTAATGGGATAAGCGCTTCAGTGCCGCCAAACATTGCTAACATGCCACCAAACGATGACTTCTCAATCGTATCAACCAACGCATCAAAAGACGGCGCTAAATCAATTTTTTCAATCACGGGCGTTAAATCAATATGACTGGCACTGCTGCTCGTTAAAAAACGGTCAATGTTTTCTTGGGTAAAAAACTGCTGCATCATTAAATGTTGAATACCGGCTTTAAATTCTTCAAAACGTGATGGCACGACGCCAGAACCATATAACCCTGGGACTTTTTCAAACAGCATATGGATCGCTAACCAGTTAGTGATTGCGCCAGATAATGCAAATAAGCCTATGGTTAATACGATTTGCTGCTCTAAGCCGTAACCGACCAATACAAAAATGGCGGCTATTAAATTTGTCGCTACGCTCTTGTTCAATCTCTGTTCCTTAACATTATCCCGTCCCGATAATCGGCCACACCTTGAATGCAGTAACTATATAGAGGACACAAAAAAACCTCGGTCATTTTATCAGAAAATGGAACCGAGGTTTATAGCTTGTTATGAGTGGCCGTCAATAAACTGCAAACTAATAAAGCTTAAGCAGTACATTGTTCCTTTAACACCTGTTGCTCATAACGGTTGATCAATAACACCCCAGTGCTTTGTGCCAACTGTTCAGCCTTTTGGTGCATTTTATCAACAACATCTTGTTGTTGATATTCCGCTAACACAAACACGTCTTCTAAATACCAAACGGGGGCGAGTAATAAAGATGAAAATGATGGGTATAATTGCGTAAAGCCCACCATATGATCGTCTTTAATACACACAAAAATCATGGTGTCATTTTCAGCAAGACGATGCTTTAAAAAGGCATGGCAAGCAGCATAATCCTTAGGTTGATGAAATTGTTGGCGATACAAATCAAATAAGGCGCTCAGTGGTTCTAAATCGATGCTCGAAGCAAGACGAATTTGCATTTATCATCCTTGAAAATAGTCATCACAGCGAGATGAGTCGCTATTGATTAAGTTAATGAGTCATTATGCTACGCGCCGTTAACAACCCAGTGGTTTTATGCGCAAACAGACAATGAATGTGATCATGATTGTGATTGTGATTGTGAATCTAAATGTTAACAAAGCATTAGTTTGCTAAGCGAACAAAACATCATCACAATACGAATATAAAACCTATTAATTACATAAACTTAATTTAGATATTTAACAATCTAGCATCAATAAAGACCAAAGTAAATTAATCTGTTTCTACTGTAAAATAATCCCTAGTAACGAAATTTATTTGTTACTATAACTCACTGTGACCCTGCATTTATCAAGAAATCTCCTATGAAATCCTTTTTTGCTCAACTTCGCACAAGTTTTAAACGCCGTCCTCGCTATCAAAAATGGCTATTTTGGCTCGTAAGCGTGTATCTACTCTTGTGTGCCATTTTAGGCGGATTAATTCCTGCGGTTGCTAAACAACAACTGCCACAGCAATTAAGCGATATATTGGGTCGTCAGGTGACATTGCAAAACGTTGAAATTAATCCGTTTACGACAGAACTCACCGTCACAGGCTTTGCGATAAACGAACAAAAACAAGACACTCAGTTTGTCAGTTTTGAGCGCTTATATGCCAACTTACAAGTGTGGCAATCTATACGGTTAATGGGCCTGGTCCTCGAAGATGTCGTGCTTGAACAACCTAAAATTCAAGTTAGCCGCAGCCAAGATAGCCAGCAACATGATGTGTTTAACTTCACTGATATCATTGAACGTATTGCCAGTAATAGCAGCGCGCAGCAAGCAGAGCAACAACCTCAATCGGCAGAAATGTTGTCGATGCGCATGGCAAACATTCAACTCATTGACGGGACATTTACGTTAAACGATAAGGTCACTGACACTAAAATCAGCTACCCGAATATTCAACTAAAACTAAGCCAATTTGACAGCATTATGGCGGCTATTGATGATCAGCAAAACTTGGTTAATCAATTTAATATCGCCATTGAAGATCAATTCCAAGGGGCATTAAGCCTTCAAGGTCAGCTACAGCTGGCACCGCTCATGCTCCAGGGTGATATCAACGTTGCCAAAATCGATTTATCGCGTTACTGGTCTTTTATCGACCAATTGTTTGCCATCAATTTAGCCCAAGGCCAACTCAGCGTGAATGGACACTTTCGTGTTGCGCTGCAAAATGCCGAATTTGAGCCAATAAGCGACATTCACATTGCCAAAGCACGCGTGGTGATTGAAAACGTAAAAGCGGTACACCTACAAGATGAAAAAATCTCGATTGGCGTTCTGGCGTTAAATAACATCAATGTTGATACCCCAAAACAACAGGTCACCATTGATGAGTTTTACAGCGAAAATGGCAAAATCAACCTGAATATTACTCCCACAGGTGCAGATCTCGTTGCCTTGTTACTCCCAAAAAACACTGAGCTTGTGGTTAGCAGTGACGATGCAGCGATTGCAACAACAAACACAAATACAAAAACTGCCGAAACGGAAACCACAGCAACTGCAACTTCTGAGATTGAAAACCCAGAAACAAAAACCGCCGCTATTGATACTACAACTATTGAAACTGCAGCTACTGAAACGATAGCTATTGATACGACAGCGACTGAAACGATAGCTACAGAAACGCCAGACACTGCGGTGCAAATTGAATCCTCGGGCACAGACAGTCAAGGCAAGCCATGGCTCGTTACGCTCAACAAATTCAAGCTTGAACAGTACCAGGTAACATTAGGTGAAGGCATTGCTAGCGACAACATTATCATATGGCAACTCGGCCCGATTAATGTCAGTACCGGCAAAGTTATATCAGACTTTTCTAGCCCGATAGATTATCAATTCTCAACCGTGATTAACGAGCAGAGCCAATTGAGTTCCACTGGCCAAGTCGATGTATTGGCGCAAAGTATTGTTGCTGACATAGATTTTAGCAACATGATGTTGACGCGCTTGCAGCCGTATATCGCTCCTTATATTAACGTCACGTTAGAAGATGGGGTATTTTCAACGCAAGGAAAACTCATTGCAGACGCTAACGAAACCTTAATTTATCAAGGCAGTGCCAAAATTGAACAACTCGACATTACAGATAATATGCTTAAGCGGCCTTTATTAAATTGGGAAACCATGGCGATAAACCAACTGTCTTATGACCGTAAACAAGCCAAAATAGACATAGACGAGATTAACTTCGACGCCCTCTTCGCGCGTTTAATTATTTCAGCTGACCGAAGCACAAACATTAGCCAATTGATCCATGACAATGGCCCTGACCAAGCAGACGCGACTGCAAAGGATAGTTCGACGGAGCCAAAGTTAGCGGCTGCAAATGAAAACGCCAAACAAGAAACCACAACAGATACGCCTGAAATGCAGCTCAACATTAACAAAATTGGCGTTAAAGACAGTTCAGCCTTTTTCGCAGATAACTCGTTAACGCCCAATTTTGCTTCCGGCATCGAAATGCTCAATGGCGAAATCACTAATTTATCGTCTAACCCGCAAACCACTGCATCAGTCGACTTAGCCGGTAAAATAGATAAATATGCACCAGTGACTTTAAAGGGTGATGTCAATCCTCTGTTAGAACAACCGTATTTAGACTTAAACCTCAACTTCAAAAAAGTAGAGCTCACATCGGTTAACCCTTATTCGGGCACTTACGCTGGCTATTACATCGATAAAGGCCAGCTGTCGCTTGATTTAAACTATAAATTAAAAGACAACGTGCTTGTTGGCAGCAATCATCTGGTTATCGACCAGCTCAAACTGGGTAAACGCAGTAATAGCGACTTAGCAACCAGTTTACCGGTTAGCTTGGCAGTGGCATTGCTGCAAGACCGTCACGGAGTGATTGATTTAGGGGTAGATGTGTCTGGCGACATTAACTCACCCAGTTTTAGTTTTGGCAGTATTATTATAAATGCCATCGGTAACTTAATCACCAAGGCGGTAACCTCACCATTCTCATTTATTGCAGGGCTAGTTGGCGGTGAAGAAGCCATCGATAAAGTCGGCTTTGATTATGGTGTCAGCGCCATTGAGCATCAACAACAAGTCACCCTGGATAAATTGGCCAGCGCCTTAATCGAAAGACCGTTATTGAATCTTAATATTAAGGGTAGTGTTGATGTGGCTAACGACAAACCTGCGCTGGCAGAACTGAAATTACATAAAAAACTGGCTAAAACGGCTTCTATTAAGCTGCGTGCGCTGCCTAAACATTTATCGGCAAGCCAGTTCCCAGTGTCAGGCCCGCTAACCGATGCGCTTTATACATTAGTGGAACAAGAGTTAGGACAATTGCCAGACGACATTAAGCAGGCTTTATTAACAGAAGCCCCAGAGCTTAGCCCACAAGAGCTCACTACGCGCTGGCACATCGCGCTTTACAATATGTTAAAAAACAATCAAGACGTCAGCATTGATGATTTAGGTCTACTTGCTCAAGCACGCGCCAGAGCAGTGAAAGCCTATTTAGTCGAACAGGGCCAAATTGATGCTGGAAAAGTTTTTGTACTCGAAAGCCGTATAAACACCAATCAAACTGCGGCATCGGCGTTGTTAGAGCTACAAGCAAAATAACCCGAGCTTGTTATCTGCGCTTAAGTTGGAGTAGACTGCGGCTAATTTAATTAAGGCCATGCCACCACAAGGTTTTGGTCTTCACATGATGATACTTGAGGATAGATATGTTCATTGTTCGCTGGATTTTAGGTCGAATTATTTTATTATTAAATTTTGTATTTGCGCCTAAAAAACGTCAACGCCCGCAAGAACAACAAGCCGTTGTCGACCAACAAACTCAGGCACTGGCGCTCTATCAATATGCTGCGTGTCCGTTTTGTGTAAAAGTACGTCGTGAAATGCGCCGTCAAAACTTGAACATCAATATTGTTGATGCCAAACAAGAACACAACAAAGCCTTACTCACAGCAGAAGGTGGTAAGTTACAAGTACCTTGCTTACGTATCGAGCAAGATGGCCAAACACAATGGTTGTACGAGTCTAAAGCCATTACGAGCTATTTGAACGAACGTTTTGCCTAGATGCCCTGAGCATTAATAAATAAGCCGCACTTGTTGCGGCTTATTTTTGGCTGTTTAACAGTGTAAACCCTCTCTTTAAGTTAATTTACCTTGCTGTGGGCTATCATCCTTCCAACCGCTTAGGTTATGATTTACGCCATTATTTTGCTTTAGGGGTTTATCTGTGTTTAAAAATAGTCTGGTAATATGTAGCGTGGTGTTATTGAGTGCATGCAGTTCAAGCCCACCCGACCCAATGGATTTTGCCGGACAATTTCGCGACACCTTTAGCACGCAAATAAAAGGTGACGGCATTAAGCTATTCACCTATAGAGCAAAATTGGCCACGGCAACAGATCGCCCTCTGCCTGGCGAACAACCTCACGACCAACGTATAAACCGCCGTAAGCAAGACATGCAAAGTTATTTAATTGAACAACGCAACGCCGAAGAACGCCTTGAGTTGTGGCATCAACAAGTTGATTTGGGCCTACAAAAAACCATCGAAATGAGTGGTTACTGCAAAACGAGTTTTGTCGAGTTAAGTCGTTATGTGGAACCCGATCGTGCAGAAGTGCGCGGTGAGTGTAATGACGGCGCGACTGAAGAAGACATTAAAAAATTCGGTCGCTAATGTCACAGCAACAGCTTCTTGAGCGGCGCTTTGTTGTGCTTGTTATAAATTGCTGTATCCAGCACCGCAATTGAGCTAGAATTAGCCTCCAATTTTCTCGTGAAGTTGCCGACGGCCGTTAGACCAGCGCCTTCACGCTTTGATAAGCCATTTATCTTCTGAAATGATATGAATAGTTTGTCGTTTACACAGTAAGAAGTCAGATGAATAGAAAGCAAGAGATGATCAAAAAGTTGGCCAAACGTGCCAAAGCACGTGCCAACAAAGTGGTGCCATCGAACCCAAGCACTAAAACGGTTGAACGTTATATTTCTAAAGCTGATCGCGAAAAAATCGCCTTAGCACAGGCGGCTGAGCAAGCTGCTGATACGAGTGAAACAACTGAAACGACCGTTGTTGACACTGCGACAGAAGATTCAGACAACAAATAAGCTCATTAATACCTTAGACGTTAATGACTAAAAAGCCCTTATTGCATGCAATAAGGGCTTTTTTAATGGCGTATGACTGAATGTATAGTGGTTCTCTGTCAAAGTCATGCAACGCAGTGTAAGCCCTTTATACCAATTCTATTAATTATGTGACCAATCAGAGCCACTCAGATTGTTCAGTTTGAGGCGCATTGTTGAAATAATGGTTATTCCCTTTTAAGGCAATGCAACAAAGAAATGAACGGTCTGAGTGTCTCCTGTAAGGCGGGTTTCTGTGCCTTCCATGCTGCTTAATAGCATTTTGACGTAGAACAACTATGCCTACAATTCTATTACTTGCCTAGAAGACACAGAACTCCCGCTGAATGACCAGATAATTAGTGGAATTGGTATTAAACACTCGCCTAAAAGGAATGTCCTAGCCGTTTTTGCTCTGCGCACTCGCCATTCGAACAAGAACAACCATGACGCTATAGCGACGCTTTAATCAAAAACAGCTGAACGTATTCTGAGTGGTTCTTTATTAATGCCGATTGGTATTACGTGTCTCTTGCTCAGCTAATTGCTTGCACAAGGGCTCTTCGTCTAACTGCGCCATCTGAGTTCGTCCTGGCATAGGCGATGGCGCGGCAACCATATCAATATTGATGGCATCATCTTCCAGTAATTGCTTGTTGGCACCGGCTGATACCAAGCCTTGCTGGCTGATTTTATCCACTAATCGATAAGCACATACAATACCGATAACGCCAAAGATAATCGCGCCAATCACCTGGCCAATTAACACGCCGTACACCCCGCCCCACTGCGCACCAAAATACACAAAAGGGATCGTGCCAATCGTGGCTTTGCCAACATTAAACATCGTCGAATACTTCGCTTTGCCTAAGTTATTAAATGAGGCATTGGCAATAAATAATATCCCCGAGAAAATGAAGAACACAGCGATATATTGACAGAAAAACAAAATCAATTCGGCAGCATCGCCTTTCATATCAAAACTACTGATAATCACATCTTTTAGTAAAAACAGCAGCAACGACATAGCTAATACATACACAACACAAAATTGAATAGCCTTGGTCAAGCTTAGCCTTACTCGCTCAAACTCATTCGCACCAAAATTCTGACCCACGATTGGGCCAACGGCACCCGATAAAGCAAAAATCATCCCAAAGGTCACCGGAATTAACCGACCTAGCACCGCCCAGCCGGCCACATAACTGTCGCCAAAATCTGCAATCGCTCGCGTTACTACAGCGTTACCAATAGGAGTCGCCACATTCGTCAGCATGGCTGGCGCTGCAATCGCAAAAATAACCCCTAAATCTTGTTTAAACTCAACCCAGGAAAATTGACCTAATAACTTATGCTTAACGACAACCCCGCGAGCAGAGATAATAAATACCGCGATACGCGCCAATACCGACGCAGCAGCAGCGCCTTCTATGCCCATAGACAAGGTAAAAATAAAGATCGGATCGAGCACGGCATTAACGCCACCACCCGCGAGTGTCGACATCATCGACAATTTAGCATCACCCACCGCACGCAGTGCGCCGCCTAACGCCATGGCTAAACAAATAAACGGTAACGAAGGCACTAATATTGTTAAGTAGCTTTCAGCCAGTTCAGCAGTTCGCCCAGTAGCGCCAACAAGTGCCAGTAATTCTGGAATAAAGAGGTATACAACAATGGCCACCAGCACGCTGGTTAACAGCGTCACTATGGCACTGTTTAAAAATAACCGTTTGGCTAACTTGATATTTTTTGAACCGATGGCTTTGGACACCAAAGCGCCAAGCGCAATCGATAAACCTATGCCAATCGAGGTGGTGAAAAATGAAATCGTACTGGCATAACCCGCTGCGGCTGCAAGCTCAATTTCACCCAATAAACTTAAAAAGAAAATATCGAGTAAATCAACAACGAATAACGCCGAAATGCCGACCGCCGCGGTCGAACTCATCACCAATATGTGACGTAAAATAGGACCTTCGACAAACTTAGCTGTGGTCATGCGTATCCTTTAATAAAAATCACCCAGCAAAACCAATCTCGATGATAAAGCGCTGGGTCTATAAAATGGCAACATTAATGATGCACATCAGAGTTTTTCTAACTCGCTGCCACAGTGATTACAGTAATCAGCATCGTTGTCGTGACCTTTTTTGCCACAATTACTGCACTTACGTAAATCACGGGTTCTCACCATCTCATGAGAAATCTCCGCGGTTAAAATCCCCGTGGGTATGGCAATAATCGAATAACCAATTAACATGGTTAATGCGGCAATACCCTGACCTAGTGGCGTTTGTGGCGTAATGTCGCCATACCCTACGGTGGTAATCGTGACTACGGTCCAATACATGGATTTAGGGATCGAGGTAAAGCCATTATTAGGCCCTTCGACGACATACATAATCACACTGAGCACCATGATGATGAGGCTGACCGAAAAGAAAAACATAAACACTTTACGGCTAGACTGCACCATGGCTTTTAATAACAAGTGGCCATCGCTTAAATAGCGCAATAGCTTTAACACTCTAAATACCCGGAATAAACGCAGCACTCGTAGTGCTAAGGCCACGTTTGCCCCTGGGAAAATCAAGCCTAAATAACTGGGCAAAATCGACACTAAATCGACCAGGCCAAAAAAGCTGCGAGCATAATGTAAGCGATTGAGCGAGCAATATAAGCGTAATATGTACTCAACGGTAAACAATACCGTAAAGCTCCATTCAGCGATACTAATAAGCTGACCATATTGCTCATTGATGTGCTCAATAGTGTCAATAAAAATCAACACCACACTCAGCACAATGCATATCATCAAAATGATATCGAAACGTTTACCTTCTGGCGTTTCAGTGCCAAAAATAACATTTCGGAGTTTTTGCTTTAGCGGACTGTCGGACTTTTCTTCGGCATTCATTTCAGGTTTCGCTATATTAGGCAATCTTTTAGACGAACTTGCAAAAAACTTGCAAATAAACTCGGTTAACTAATATCAATTAACCCTTGATGTCGTTAAAATCTAACATTGACTGCCGAGTTTTAACATTCGGAATTAGTCATTTTACAATAAAAATTAAAATGGTCATTGGTTTACGGAGATTTCATGCGCGCGTTGTCTATATTATTTATGGTTATGTTTTTTTGCCCACTGTTGGCAAATGCTTCTTCATCTCAATCATTAAAAGCCAAAGTTGACCTCGTGGTGGTGAACAAATCAGAATCTCGCTTGTCTGTGATGCGCGACGGTAAAGTAGTTAAGAGTTACCTGATAGCCATGGGCGATGTACCGCAAGGACACAAACTCAAAGAAGGTGATCAGCGCACCCCACAAGGTCGTTACACCTTAGATTATAAAAAATCTGACAGCGCTTTTTATAAATCGATTCATATTTCATACCCTAATGAAGAAGATAAATTACGTGCTGATGCATTAGGCATTCGCGCCGGTGGCATGATTATGATCCACGGTGAAAACCCACGCTCACCTTTACCGCCAGAAGAAGCTCAAAAGTACAATTGGACCAACGGTTGTATTGCGGTAACCAACAAAGAAATGGACGAGCTTTGGCAAATGATTGATGCCGGCACTCCAATTGAAATTTGGCCATAGCCACTGCCGTTTTACGTTAATAATTGTTTGAGTGTGCACATGAACTACCAACATCTACAACAAACCTGGGCTGACTTTAGCGTGCGGATAACCGCCTTTATTGAGCAGTTAGGGCTAGACCGTTTATCTTTACAGGCTGATCACGCCGCATTGCGGGTTAATAACAACCAAACAGCGCAGTTACTTGCTGATGAATTTAGCCAATATGGCGAGATTATTTCAAATAACATGATTAATGGCAGACCCATTTTAATCATCAAGTTAACTGAGCCCTTAGTGATAGGTAAAATGCAGATTAATTGTGTTGAGCTGCCCTTCCCATCAGATAAAACCTATCCGGTAGAAGGATGGGAACACATTGAATTGGTGTTTCCCTCTCAAGCACAAACCTGTGAAGCCCTTGTTGCCGAGCTAATTGAACAAGCACCACAATTGGCCAGCATCATAGAGAATGCTCAAGCTGGGATTGGAAAGATTAAAGTGAAACAGAGTTCACCAAAAGGTGATAACGAACGCTTAGCCAACCCAACCATCGCATTTAAAGCCAATGGCATTTGTTTAAAAGTGCATCCGCATGATATTCAAACTATTATCGCCAGCGAACAGTAACCACATTACTCGGCTCGAGCTTAATCAACGCTGATATCTATTCACTCAATCAATGAATCGGGTCATAAATAGACTATTAGGATCAGCCTGATAATTCGCAAATGGGCCGCAATATTCAAAACCATGACGTTGATACAAACGTCTTGCGGGGGCAAAAAAGTCCATCGAGCCAGTTTCTAAACTCAACTGCTGATAACCTCGACGTTTAGCCTCATTGAGCAGATGTAATAACAAGGCTGTCGCCACACCCTGGTTTCTCGCCGCTGCGGATGTGCGCATTGACTTAATTTCGTCATGGGCTTCATTGAGCTCTTTTATCGCCACACAACCTAACACTTCGCCTTGAAGCTTCGCGCACCAAAACGTAATACTAGGATGAGTTAGCGCATCGATATCTAACGCATGCACACTCTCTGGTGGTGAAGTCGCATACATGTCAGCCAAGTGCGCTTGTAATAATTCAATCACACCAGCACCTTGTAAATCATCCACCAAAATATCCATCGACTAACATTCCTTTTGCGTTGAGATTATTAATTAAGCGTCCAACCACAGATATAATACCAATTCTATTAATTATCTGGTCATTCAGCGGGAGTTCTGTGTCTTTTAGGCAAGTAATAGAATTGTAGGCATAGTTGTTCTACGTCAAAATGCTATTAAGCAGCATAGAAGGCACAGAAACCCGCCTTGCAGGAGGCACTCAGACCGTTCATTTCTTTGTTGCATTGTCTTAGAAGGGAATAACCATTATTTCAACAATGCGCCTCAAACTGAACAATCTGAGTGACTCTGATTGGTCACATAATTAATGGAATTGGTATAATACTGCTTATTATTTACACTGAATTTCAGCTTTTAACCAGGGATGATCAATAGACGTCACCCCGCCTAAAAAAATCCCACCATCCGTTTTGCCTTTATTTTCATCGATAACATCATAGCCATTTGGGCATAATTCAATGGCGCGAGTACTCCAAAACATGTTCAGCATTTCAATTGAGGTTGTGCCATTACCATAATATTCTACAAGGTAATGATTTTCAGCCAACACTTTGTCTTTATATCCACCAGACCACGTATAAGCTTGATAACCAGTCGCACAACCGCTTAGTGATATACATAACGCAATTAGTCCTAAACACTTCATATATCGTCATCCCTCGCGTGACATAAAATCTTATGGAAAATACACAATAAATTAACTGATTATTTTATTGTCCGCTAGAAATTAAATGCTTGGTTTTAACATTATGATGTACTTCTGTATTTAACCAATAACCACCTGATTTTCTTTGCCTATACGCTTACTCACCACTGCGCGGCTTTCGAGTCTAAGTAAGCCGAGTAAAAATAGCGTTCCCATCATCACCACACTGGCAGAAACGTATAAACCAATGTCATAGTTGCCAAAAAATTCGGCGAGGTAACCCGTTGGCACTGGTGCAATTATTTGCGCGGCGCCATAGGCTAATGTCATGGTACCCATAAACTTCGCGGGATTACTGGGGTAGAACTTCCCTGCCATGGTAAGCACTAAGCTGACACACGCTATAAAGGTGCCACCAAATAACAATGCGCTAATAATGACCACGGCTAAGCTGTCGTTAAGTACAGGCAGAATAATCCCCACAGCTTGCAAACAATACGCGGCTAACAGTGCTTTAAGGAAACCTGTTTTACGCGCAATCCGGTCCCATATTAACGCGGCGGGAGTGGCGGCGAGTCCAATCAATAAAAAAGTTAATCCACCTTGGCCTTGCAGCCCTTCAGTTCGCTCAACAATATCGACAATAAAGGTTGAACTCACAACATATCCATAGCCGGCACAAAAATAGGCAGACATCATCAGTAACTTAAATGTGTTTGTTGGTGGATTGTCCTGCGCAACCTCCCCTTGTTGTTCACCCGCAGAGGGATGCGGCATCCATAACCAGGCGGGAACAGAAACCACTAGCGCCAACACCGCAAGCGCTAACCATTGTTGTTGCCAATCAGCAGACAACCCAAGCATCAGTTCGAACAAGAGTGAAGTGATAATAATACTCAGGCCAGCGCCTGCAAAATGAATACCTAATTCTGCACGATGATTGTGTCTTACCAACCATTTTAAAATAAGCCCAGATGCAATAATAAAGCCGCCAGAGGCACAAATCCCTGCAATAAAACGCAATACAGCCCATGCAACAATGTCAGTCGTCATCACCATGGCGACAGAAGTCACCACACTCAAGAGTAAATACACTCGCTGTAAATGGTATTTGTAGTGCAGATTATGCAGGCTCGCAGCAAGCAAAACACCACTCATGTAACCCATAAAATTAGCGGTTGCCAACCAACCACCTCCAGACTCGGTTAGGCCAGCACTGTCCTGCATTACGGGGAGTAGCAAACTGTAGGAAAACCGTGCTACGCCAACGGTGACGATTAAACTGCAGATCCCTGCCAAATAAACCCGAAATTTTGTCAGTTCCATTAACATTTATTGTCGCCTAATCGAAAAATGATTCACTGACAATACGTCAACCTGTTAATCTAAAAAATTGAATTATTGAGAACTTAAACTTCTTGTATTGAGAACTATACTGAGCACTATATTGGAGCTATATGGAAATATTGACGCTTAAAACGTTCAAAGCGGTAGTAGACGAACAAGGTATTAAAGGCGCAGCCGATAAACTCAATACCGTTCAGTCCAATATTACCAATAGGATTAAAAAGCTTGAAACCGAAATAGACACCAAGCTGTTTACCCTAACAGGCAGAAAACTGCAACTCACGCCCAGCGGACAGCTGTTATACGAATATGCAGAACAAATATTAGAACTGGAATACCAAGCTATTTCAGCGATATCACGCAATAAAAACACCTATGAACTGCGTGTTGGCATGCCTGAAACATTTGCTGCCGTACACATGCCATTAGCGCTCAAACAACTTAAGCTCAACCATGCTGAAATTAAAACCAAAATCCATACCGATACTAGCGAACGCCTAGTGTTTTCGGTACTCAATAATAAAGTCGATTGCGCTGCAATAGGCAATGCTCCTCAGCATGAAAATCTGGTAGTGATCCCAATCGTTAAAGAAGAGTTGATCATGGTAACACCGCGAGACAGCGAATATGATCCAGTATTATTGGTTAGAGATGAAGGGTGTGGTTATCGACAACATGCCATGCTCTGGCGACAACAAGCGGGTCGTGGCAGTGATGAGCTAATGATAATGAGTAGTGCTGATGGTGTGTTAGGCTGCATCGCTGCGGGGTTAGGTTATACCATTATTGGCAAAAATATGGTCGCTGGCAGTCGTTATGAAAAGTCTCTGGTTATGACGCCTGTGAGCCATGGTCCAAAACATGTTCAGCTATCGATTGTCTACCACAAAAATAGCCCGCTAGAGTCAGGAATATTGACCCTTGCAAAGCTGTTAACCAAGTAATAACGGTCTGTTCAAGTCATCAACAATGGTTTATTCATTACCGTGATGGCTCTGCCATACAAATCAACTAACCCTTTATAAAGTACGACAATCAACTCAATCACAATTTGTTCTGGTAGCTACTTGAATAGAATCACTTGATTAGAATCACTTGAATAGAATCACTTGAATAAAGTCTCATCAATAACGCCACTTGAGTAAAGCCACGCCCAATACAATCACTCCGATATAGTCAAAATGACAATTCGCAGTCATAAAGACACTGATTATAAATGTCATTATGACAGTGCTTATTCCACAAAAATATCATCAGTCACATACTTATCAATCACTTAGCTAGTTGGCATGCCATCTGCAATAACGAAGTTAACTTTTGAAACTTCATCTTTAAACATTAACTTCTACTTTATTACAGGTGTACTTATGACCATTCACATTAAAAATAACATCAACTGGGTTGGCCAACGCGATTGGGAAATATTAGACTTTCATGGCACTGAATATAAAACGACTAAAGGCACGAGTTACAACAGTTACCTTATTCGTGAACAAAAAAATGTCTTAATCGATACAGTTGACCATCGCTTCAGCCTGCAATTTATTCAAAATCTTGAGATGGAAATTGATCTCGATAAAATTGATTACATTGTCATTAATCATGCTGAAGAAGATCACTCTGGCGCATTAGCCGCACTCATGGCAAAAATTCCTAATACCCCAATTTATTGTACCGAAAATGCTATCGATTCCATTACCGGATTACATCACCATCCTGAATGGAACTTCAATATTGTCAAAACTGGCGACAGCCTAGATATCGGAAATGGCAAGCAATTGGTCTTTATTGAAACCCCAATGCTACATTGGCCAGACAGCATGATGACTTATTTAACCGAAGATGCGGTGTTATTTAGTAACGATGCATTTGGTCAGCATTATTGCGATGAACGCCTGTTTAATGACGAAGTTGATCAAATTGAATTAATGGATCAATGCTTGCGCTATTATTCCAATATTTTAACTCCATTTAGCGCATTAGTGACCGCAAAAATTAACGAAGTTTTGGGCTTTAACCTTCCCGTTGATATGATTGCCACTGCCCACGGTGTCGTGTGGCGAGATAACCCAACTCAGATTATTCATCAGTATTTACAATGGGCTGATAATTATCAAGAGGATCGCATCACAATCTTCTACGACTCAATGTCTAACAATACCCGTTTGATGGCCGATGCCATTGCTCAAGGGATCCATGATGTCGATCCTGGTGTGTCTGTAAAAGTGTTTAATGTGGCTCGTCACGACAAAAATGACATTCTTGCGAATGTATTTCGCTCTAAAGGCATTTTAGTCGGCTCATCAACCATGAACAACGTCATGATGCCAAAAGTCGCGGGCATGTTAGAAGAAATAACCGGTTTACGTTTTAAAGATAAAAAAGCCGGTGCTTTTGGAAGTTACGGTTGGAATGGCGGCGCTGTTGACCGTATTCATACCCGCCTGACTGACGCCGGGTTTGAAACCACTGTTGGCCTAAAAACAAAATGGAAACCAGACGGTAAAGCAATGCGCGAATGCCGTGAGCATGGCCGCCAAATAGCCAAGAGCTGGGCGTTACATGATCTCAGTAATGTCGATTCCATTTCATCTTCCCTTACCCAATACAAACCCTTAAAAATGCCAGAAGTGAAAACACCTACTGCTCAAACATCTTGCGCATCAACCACCAGCAGTGACGATAAACAAGACATGTTATGTACGGTATGTAACTGGGTTTATCAACCGGTATTAGGTGAGCCAAATCAAGATGTGCAGCCGGGAACCCCTTGGTGTGAGGTACCTGACTTTTTCCTTTGCCCTGATTGTGGTTTAGGTAAAGACGTATTTGTGCCTATTGACGCGAGGAAAGCATCATGAATGCACCTATCATCATTATCGGTAGCGGCTTTGGCTCATATCAGTTAATCAAAACGATTAGGCGCACAGACAAGCACATACCCATAACGGTTTTTACTCTTGATGACGGTCATGATTACAATAAACCAGATTTAAGCCATGCATTCAGTCTCCAGCAGACAAGCGCCGATTTAATTCGTCAGTCGGCTCAGGAGTTTGCTTCAGAGTACAATATTACCTTGCATGCACTCACTCGAGTAGACAGCATTGATAGCCAACAACAAAGTGTATTGGTTAATGGTACTGCCTACCCTTATTCACAATTGGTATTGGCTACTGGAGCAAAAACATTTGTGCCTCCCATGCAAGGTAACGCAACCAATAAAGTCATTACCTTAAACAGCTTACAAGAGTTTGAAAGCGCACAGCAGCAATTACGCGAGGCAAAGAGAGTATTGGTTATTGGCGCTGGGCTTATAGGCACCGAAATCGCCATGGATTTAAGTCACTGCGGTAAACAAATCGTGATGGTAGAGCCAAGCAAAGGCTTAATGGCGAATATGTTGCCAGAGCTCGTCGCGACCGCACTGCAACACAAGTTAATTGAGGCTGGCGTTGAGTTTGAATTTGGTCAAACAATAAACTCATTAGATCACAACTGCTCGGCAATATGCGCCACGCTGAGCTCAGGTAAAACAGTGGATATTGATTGCGTCATTTCAGCTGCTGGATTGAAGGCTAATGTTGGTTTAGCCCGTCAATCTGGATGTAAAGTGAATAACGGTTTAGTGGTTAATAACCAGCTGCAAACCTCTGTGAATAACATTTACGCCTTAGGTGATTGCGCCGAAATCAACGGTAAGGTGATGTCCTATTTACAGCCTATCTTGTTAAGTGCCAATGCATTAGCAAAAACCTTACTCGGTCAACCAACAGATTTGAAGCTACCGCCTATGCTAGTGAAAGTTAAAACGCCACACATGCCAATTCAATTAGGCGGCAGCACCGTTAAGGATGTGGCTTCATGGCAAATTGATATTGACGCCACTGGTTGCTCAGTAAAAGCCTACAACGAGCAAAAACAAATTATTGGCTTTGTGGTAACCCAAGGACACATGAGCAATACATTCCCATTACTTAGAGCCTTACCAGCAAGCCTTTAGTATTTAATCGAGTAGGCTTTACCCTTAAAGCCTACTCATCAATCAATTTAACCTGAATTGTGGATAAGGGATGAACTCATGCTATTTAACATCAGCATGTAAACCCCCTCACTTTCAAGCTTGTCATTTGTTATGCTAACAAGGCGAGTTGACGTGTCAATACCTAGCCTATTGTAAGTCGATTCAACGCAGTTAGCAGGGCAAAGGACTGATTGAAAGACGTTTATTATCCCAAGTTCAGATTATTTAGGAGAACATTATGTCTCATCAACGTATCCCAGCAAATTGGACTATTCAGCGTTCTACACCATTTTTCACTAAAGACAATGTGCCAGATGCATTGCTAAGTCACCACAATACCGCCGAAGGTGTTTTTGGTCAGCTCTGTGTCATGGAAGGCGTGGTCACGTATTATGGTTTTGCCAACAGCGAAGCGACTGAACCTGAAGTGAAAGTCGTGATTAATGCAGGCCAATTTGCTACCAGCCCACCGGAGTACTGGCACCGTATTGAATTAAGCCCTGATGCCCAGTTCAATATTAATTTCTGGTCTGAAAAAGATAAAACCGGCCAGGCGATGTTTAACAAAAAATAATGCACTACTATTCTGATTAATAAAGCTATTAAAGACATATCCTCTACAGATAAATCGCTTGTATGAGATACATGCAAGCGATTGATATAAAGTTTAATCAGCGCTTTAATTAACGGTAAAGTAACAAGCAATGTGGCTTAGTTAGGCCGCTTAGTACCCAGTGAATTCCGGTTGATCAGTGACTATTTTTCAGTAAATATTATGTCACCATAATACGATTCTGCATTTTTGCCGCTGTTGTCGGTATCGGTCATAATCGCAATCATATCGATGTATTGATACGCTTTGCGGTTAGCTTTTTCACTGCCTTTATCGCCAAATGTGTCAATCAAATCTTGGTACACATTGCGTTTTTCGTCATACCACTGACCGGGTTGCGATTGCTGTCCTCGCACAGACATCATTTTAACACTTGAGCCAGCAAAAGCGTTGTTCCACACCAAGCCTTTGTCTTGATTACTCGACCAAACATAGTTTAATGATTTGGTGTTCCACACCATAAAACCGCCATCCATAACCACATAAACTCGCGCCACAAAGTCATCTCCCGCTTTACTGCGCTCGTCTAACGGCGACAACGTCTGTTCAACTAACCAACTCCAGTTTAGATAAGGCGTAGCAATGAGGTCAATTTGCTTTTCTAGCACCAGTCCTGATGCAGAATGATGACTGAGTGCTTTTAATGCTAGGCGCCCTTTATAGTCTTCAACGCTGTAAATTGATTCACCAGAGAATACTTTAGAAGTCCAACTCTCAATCCCGTTATCACTCAATAAAGTCACATTAATAGCAGCTTGCACGTTCACACAAACGGTTACGCTACAAAGTAATATCATCCATCGCAACATATGCATCTCCTATTCCCCTACTCACTTATAAACACTCAGCTCATACGCTCAGCTCATCCACTAGAATGGGCTACACTGAGTGAGCTATTTTACCCATTAATCATGATGATAAAGAATGCAGCAAGACATAGCTCATGTACCATCAATAGATAATTTCATTTTAATGTTAAATCACGTAAACTACGCGCTGTTTTTTTAAGTCTATTTTTAGGTAAATCATGATCCGTTTAAACCAAATAAAATTGCCTCTCGACCATAATGAAGATGCGCTGCAAGAGCTCGTATTGCAAAGGCTTTCTATCTCAGCGGATCAACTGGTTGATATACATGTGTTTAAGCGTGGATATGATGCCCGTAAAAAGAATTTAATTTCGTTAATTTACACATTAGATGTGACATTAGCCAACGTAGACGAAGCCGCGTTATTGGCATCACTTGCTGACGACCATAATATCCGCGTATCGCCAGATACCGACTATAAATATGTCGCAACAGCACCTGAAGGCTTAACGGAACGCCCACTGGTTATCGGCATGGGACCCTGCGGCTTGTTTGTTGGGCTTATGTTGGCACAAATGGGCTTTAAACCGATTATTTTAGAGCGTGGAAAATCTGTCCACGAACGTGCTAAAGATACCTTCCGCTTTTGGCGTACCAGTGAGTTAAACACAGAATCTAACGTACAATTTGGTGAAGGTGGCGCGGGTACATTTTCTGATGGTAAGTTATATAGCCAAGTTAAAGACCCTGGATTTAAAGGCTTAAAAGTTAAACAAGAATTTGTGGCTGCGGGTGCACCCGCTGAAATCATTTATGTGAGTAAACCACATATAGGTACCTTTAAGTTGGTCACCATGGTGGAAAAAATGCGCCGTGAGATCATTCGATTAGGCGGTGAGATTCGCTTTGAAACCCGTGTTGATGAAATCAATATTACTGACCGCCAAGTCACGGGTGTGACGCTGAGAAATGGCGAAGTATTACATTCTAAGCATGTCATTGCTGCTATTGGTCACAGCGCCCGCGATACTTTCCAAATGCTACATGATAAAGGCGTGTATATGCAGGCGCAGTCATTTTCGATTGGCTTTCGTATTGAACACAAGCAAGAGATGATTGATAAAGATCGCTTTGGCATTAACGCGGGTCACCCAATGTTAGGGGCAGCTGATTATAAGTTAGTCCACCATTGTAAAAGTGGTCGCAGTGTTTACAGCTTTTGTATGTGTCCTGGCGGTGTGGTTGTGGCGGCTACGTCAGAAGAACATGCGGTAGTGACTAATGGCATGAGCCAATATTCGCGCAGTGAACGTAATGCCAACAGTGCCATCGTAGTTGGCATTGATCCAAGTGATTTTGATAACGATCCACTTCAAGGTATTGCGTTACAACGTAAATTAGAACGCCACGCCTATATCATGGGCGGCAGTAATTACGACGCTCCTGCACAAATGGTTGGCGATTTTTTAGCGGCGGGAGTGGGTAAACCGTTTGAAAACGTTGAGCCTTCTTATAAACCTAACGTAAAAATGACCGATTTAAGCGATGCATTACCGCAATTTGCTATCGATGCTATTCGTGAAGCCATCCCGGCATTTGGTAAAAAAATTCGTGGTTTTGACAGTAAAGATGCCATGTTAACCGGCGTTGAGACTCGTACCTCGTCACCGGTACAGATTAAACGTGGTGCTGATTTCCAAAGCATTAATACCAAAGGTTTATATCCTGCAGGTGAAGGTGCCGGTTATGCTGGCGGGATTTTATCGGCGGGTATTGACGGTATCAGTATTGCAGAAGCCGTTGCGTTAGACATGATTAAAGAAATGACAAACAGTTAAATCCATCCTGAGTAAACAGAGCAATCATAATTGAATGCTCTGTTTACTGCTTGCTCACCGCAACAATAATATTCTACTTAACCCGAACGCTCTAACTTACCGCTACTCATGATGAAATCTTCTGATAGCTCAAGAAGTAAGAAGTAAGCAGTAAGCATTAAAAAATAAGCAGTCCACGTTCAATTCAATAACATGACTATCAAATAACATGACCCATCAATAGAAGGTTCAGGTTCAATAACCATACCTAAACCCTACATGTGGCTTAATACTATTTTGCCGCTTTTTTAGCTGCCAGCACGGCCGCCATTGGCGGTACAATCGAGACGGGATCTAAACGCATTTGGAACCAGTTTAAACGCCAATCTAAATGCGGACCCGTTACTCGACCGGTGGCACCGATTTCAGCGACGTTATCACCCTGCACAACTTTATCACCGACCTTTAAATACAGTTTACTCAAGTGCAAGAAGGTAGAGCTCACGCCATAACCGTGGTCGATAATCACAGTGCCACCAGAATAAAACATATCTGGCTCGGCTAACGTAATCACACCATCAGCAGGTGCAACGACAACGGTGCCAGTTGGACGCGCGACATCAACACCAAAGTGTGGATTGCCAGGTACATCGTTGTAAACCCGCTGACTACCATAAACGCCCGAAATCCTGCCAGTTACTGGCCAGATAAACGATTGCATAAAAGCCTGTTGTTCACTAAAGATATCTCGCGCTGCTCGGGTTTGTATCGCATCTTTCGCCGCCCTTGCCTGCGCGATAGGATCAGGTTTCATGATTTTTTGACTAATCCCAGTCACACGGTCAATTTTGTATTGTTTGGTTGCAATTTTTAGCGGCTTAATTTCGGTTAATCCGTCTGGGTAAGTCACTTTAAAGAGTTGGTCAACGGCGGCATCACGATCAAAACCAATCGCAAACTGTCCATTAGGAGTCACTTTTACCGCTTCACCATTAAGTAATATTTTACTGCCAGCTGGCACGCTACCTCTGACTAATGCCCCTTGCTCAAATTGGCCTTGAAATGTCACGGCTGCTGCAAAGGTGCTAAAACACAATAAGCTCGCCATCAATATGGCGGCGACAGAAATCACTTTACCAGGAGATTTTTTTAATAACATTAAAGCGCATTCCTTGTGAAATAAATAAAAAAAGGGCCACCTTTTGGCAGCCCGTTTATATTACTCGATTAACCTTTTACCGCAATGGCCCCTTTGCCAATACCTTCATAGGCAATCACTTTAAAGTGACTTTCTGGCACTTTATTCGCCAATGTATTGGCCATGTAATCTGCGAGTAATTCGACCGTTGTGTCGTGCGGGATCAAATCACAGCACTCTTTTGGCATCGCAAGTTGAAAATCACCTTGAGGCGCCATGTAATGGAAACCAAAATGGGTTTTATCGCTAATATTGGTTTGTTTAGACAATGCTAAGGTATCAACCGGTACAAGATCTTCTTCGGTACCGAGATACACATCTTGCCAACGTTCAGCCCAGTATTGGTCCCACTTAGGTTCTGCGATGCCGTTTTCAAATACGGTAACAGGGCTTCGATGGCCGTGTGCAATACGCTGACAGTTACCGTCGTGTTTACGTAAACCATGACTGTAATGGTAAAACGGTGCATTAAGCACTTCACTACGTAACGTTATGCTAATACCTTGAACATTTTCGGGTAATGCTTCACGCAAGGCTTTTTTGAGAAAGTCGTTAACGCTTTCGTAATCAATAATTTCGGTTGGAATAAGCGCAAAAGCTTGCGACGGGCACGCTAGGTGAATGTCACCTTTTTGACTTGAGAAATCCATCCATACCCGATCGCCTTTTTGCTGCCAACGTACTTCGCTGCAGGCGGTAGGGATAAGTAAGCGATGATCAGCAACATCGTCTATGGTATTTTTAATGATGCGTTTTACTTTAGCAAAATCCAACACCATATTTTGGTCATCTAAACCACCATCTAACAATATATCGACGATCCAGCTTTCTCCTACCATGCCACGAATGGGGCAAAGGTATGAAAAATCGATAACGGTTAAATCTTTTACAAACAGTTGCATTAATGCTCCTAGGCAGAAAAACAGTCCACCTCAGTTTAAATGTATTCCGAATGGCGCTTGCCAGTGGAAAAAGTATCTTATGGCATCTTTATACGATGAGCTATCACTCCTTGGTCTAATACTTAGACGAAAAAGTCATCCAACTCATAATTAATGCCAATAACACAGACATTCTAAACAAAAGCCAGCCACGGAGCGAGTAAACATAAGCGATTAGTTAAAAAAACTCGCTAATGTTTAACGAGTAATTTAATCCATTGATATGAACATGGTGTCAGGTAAGCGTCACGGTGAGATATGAAAGCGGTAAAATGAACCACGTTAATCGGGATCGGTTAAATTTGGGTCTAGTTCTGCGTTAAAAAAGACCACCAGCAAGCTGATAAGAATCACACACTGGCAACACAATAGTAAATAAATCATCAATGAAGACATGCGGTTATCCCTACGAAATCCTTTTCAGTACAATAACAAATAACCGTGCAGAAAATGTGCAGACTTCAAGGAGTTAATGTAAACAGGGTATCGATTACTCGACCTTATAACCCACTCCGTAAATAGAGTGTAATACTTCTTTTTGTTTAGTCACCTGAGCCAGTTTATGCCGTAAGTTTTTGACGTGACTGTCGATAGTACGAGAGCTAACAATACGATCATCGACATAACACACTTGCATTAAGCTGTCGCGAGAGTGCACGACACCGGGACGTTTGAGCATTGTTTGTAGCAACCTAAATTCAACCGGTGTTAACTCAACTTCTTGCTTATCAACATGGCATTTAAATCGCTCAATATTTAAGTCAATGTGTTTGTATCGAATAATTTGTTCATTTTGACTGCCTTGGGTATTTTCAACCCGTCTTAAAATGGTTTTAACTCTTGCAACCACTTCTCTTGCCGAAAAAGGTTTACACACATAATCATCGGCTCCGAGTTCCAGTCCCATCAATCGGTCAATTTCGTCAACGCGAGCAGTGAGCATTAATATTGGCATCATAGAAAACTGACGAATTTCACGGCAAATCGTTAGGCCGTCTTTATAAGGCAACATTAAATCTAAAATGACAAAGTCGATTGACTGAGTTTTAATCGTTTCAATCACATCCCTACCGTCATATTGCACTTGTGTGTTAAAGCCTTCTAGCGATAAAAAATCAACCAATATCTGTGCAATCTTTGGCTCGTCTTCTACCACTAATACGGTCATTGGCTGTTGATGAGCAAATCCACTCATATTGACTTCCTTAACAAAGGTAATTGGACTCTAATGCATAATCCACCCATTAATGATGGGGTTGCGGTAATACTACCGTTATGCGCTTCGACGATATTTTTACAGATAGTAAGCCCTAAACCTGCACCACTGCCTCTGCGAGTCCTTGCTGTATCCTGGCGATACAGAGGTTCAAACAAATGTTCACATTCCGCTTCTGTCGCACTGGGTTTGGTATCGTTAATGGTTAAAATAACCGTACTTGCTTGCGATGTTAACTGTACGTCTATATTGCCAGGGCTGTCGGTATACGCCATCGCGTTCATCAATAAATTAATAAACAACTGTTCTAAACGCCTAACATCAGCAGAAACAAATAGCATTGGCGCAATCTGTTTACTCAGCGTTAAGCCTTTTTCATGCATAGATGAAGCAATACTAACCAAGGTGCTGTCTAACGACTCGCTAATATTTACCGTCGTTAAGTGATAACGAAGTCCACCCACATCTGACAATGACAATTCATACAAATCGTCGACCAAATGCTTCATTCTTAATACTTCTTGTTCAATCGATATGAGCTGTGTTGAGTCAAATGCTCTGATCCCTGCTTTAATTGAATCTATCTCGCCACATAAAATACTCAACGGTGTGCGTAACTCATGGGAAATATCTGCCAACCAACGATTTTTAGCACTGCGGTTTTTCGATAACGTCATCGCTAAATGATCAATATTAGCCATTAACTGCCCGAGTTCATCGGCACGTTGAGTGTCCATGACTCGCTGGTCATAATCGCCCTTAGACAAATACGACACACCTAACATCACTTGTTTTACCGGCACCAATAAAAAGCGTGCTAACCACCATGCAATTGCACTGGCTAATAATAAACACACAAGGCCAATGCCAACGCTCGTCCATCGCTGTTGCTGGGCAAATGCCGTTGCAGATGACGAAACAATTTCTCGCATGGGATTACTGTATAAGTAGCCAATCACTTGTTGGTTGTACATCAGCGGATAACTAATGGTATCGACTTTCTTATCGATTACAGTACCTGCAATATATTGATCGTCAGCCGAATATAACCCTGTCGGTGGGCCACCGCGATGGCTCGAAGCGCCTGGACGCATATTAGGTGGTGGTTGACGAGGGCCTTGACGTGGTTGTTCTGCTAATCGACCAGCCGGACGAGGTGGTTTATCAAAGCCATTGGCGTTATTGTCTCTGGGAATACGCGGCAAACGAGAGTGTGTCAAAATAGTTTGGTTTAGTGAGTTTTGGCTAAGCTTGTACCAACCAAGTACCGACTCTGCTTCTTCTGTTACTGCAGGTAAACTGGTTGCATAGAGTGTCAATATATCTTCAGACAAGCTGGCCAGGCGCTCTTGCTCTAAGCTATTAATGTAATCTAAAAAACCTTGGTCAAAGCTCCACCGCGCTAACGATAACGTGGCGATAAGCACAATACTGGTTAAGCCAACAAAGGCTAAAAATAGTTTTTGGGATATTTGCATAAAATACAGTATAACCAGCAATATAACGCTGCACTAGTGACGCGTAAAATCTGAATACAATCTCCTTAAATTCTGCACATTTTCTCCACATTGTTGGTTTATATTACCTTAAGAAACCCATTTAGGAATGCCATCATGACCCTTAACCCAATCAATATCACTTTACTTACATTGAGTTTAGTTGTCTCTGCAGCTGTGTTTGCCAATCCTCCCGGTCGCAAACCACCACAGGAGGCAATTGATGCCTGTGCAAGCAGTTCTGAAAACAGTCAAGTCAGCTTTGAAAATCGACGTGGTGATACCCTTGAAGCGACCTGCAAAATGATAGACGGTAAATTAGTAGCTGTGCCAGACAATGCGCCAGATGACTCGAATAAACCACCGAAAAAAAGTAGTTAACGCAAAATATTAAGGAGGGAATATGCAAGTAACTAGTGGCAGTACCTCGATGCAAATGTCATCGACAGAGAGTACACAACGTCCACCTCGTCCTGACGGTCCGCCACCACCAAAAGGTGGAGTTCCACCAGGATTAGACAGTGCAGTGTCGACATTGACAGAAGAAGAGCAGCAATCAACGACAGAGATGCTGGCATCATTAACTGAAGAACAGCAAATTGAATTAAAGTCAGTTTTAGATGAGTTAAAGCCAATGACTGAAGGATTATCAGATGATGATATCGGCAGTATTTTTTATGAAGCTTTAAACAGTATTTACAATAGTGGCGAGACACAAACCGCTAACAGTAAATCATCTACCGTGAATGTAGACGTATACGCATAACACTCCTGCGTAAATAAAAAGCCAGCACATAACATTGCTGGCTTTTTTCGTTATGCCAATATTTAAGGGCTAACACCAGCCACTGGTGGTAAAAAATCGGCTAATGCATCTGGTAATCTTGGTTTACTGTATAAATAACCTTGGGCAAAGTCACAACCATTAATGCGTAAAAAATCTGCCTGGGCTTGCGTTTCGACCCCTTCAGCAATAATTTGTAAATTCAATGCGTGGCCTAATGCAATTACCGCCTTGGCAATGGCCGTATTATTCGAGTCGTGCGGAATATCACGCACAAAAGATTGATCGATTTTAAGCTTATCAATGGGGAGTTTCTTCAAATAATTTAATGACGAATATCCAGTACCAAAGTCATCAATACTCAATGCAATACCCATCGCACCTAATAGTTTTAAATCACGAATAATGGCATCAGGATCGTGCATCATGCAAGATTCTGTCACTTCTAACTCTAAGTGTTTTGCCGGCAAGCCTGTTTCCAATAAAATCAGCCTAACTTTTTCAACAAAGTCACTGCGCTGCAATTGTAAACTGGCGACGTTGACCGAGATACGCTCAAAAGATTTCCCTTGAGTTAACCACGCAACACCTTGCAAACAAGCCGTTTTTAACACCCATAAGCCGATATCCCAAATTAAACCAATTTTTTCAGCAATAGGGATAAACTCACCAGGAGATATATCCCCTAAAATGGAGTCATGCCAGCGTATTAACGCTTCAAATCCGCACGTTGATAAATCACTTAATGCCAGCTTAGGTTGATACACTAAATAAAAGTCTTCATTGATGAGAGCTTGATGTAACGCCGTTTGTAACTTTATTTGCACAATAGCTTGCTTGGTCATCGACTCAGTATAAAACGCATAGTTATTGCGGCCGTCATGTTTGGCTCGGTGCATTGCGGCGTCCGCATTGCGCAATAAGCTGTCATGATCATCACCGTCGCTGGGGTAAATACTGATCCCCATACTGGCCGTCAGTCTTACAGACTGTGCATTATCAAGGATAAAGGGTAATTCAAAAACACTGCGAATACGGTCGAGAGTTGATGTAACATAATCAGTACTCATAATATTGGGCAGCATTACAACAAACTCATCACCGCTTAGACGGGCTAACACATCGAAATCTGATAATGCATAAGACAAGCGCTTGCCTAATTCAACTAATATTTCGTCGCCCATAACATGGCCAAGGCTGTCGTTAATATGCTTAAAAAAATCGATATCAAGAAAAACAACCGCAAGTTGCTTTTTGGCTCTATGAGAGTGGTTAACTTCTTGTTCTAACAAAGACATAAATTGCATGCGATTAGGCAGCTGCGTCAATGGGTCAAAATAAGCTAAATTCTTCAGCTTTTCTTCATTTTGCTTTTGTGTCGAAATATCAGCAAATACCGCGACGTAATATTGAATGATATTTTGTTTATCAAATACCGCACTAATGGTAATGGCTTGAGGAAAAATTGCGCCATGCTTACGGCGATTCCATATCTCACCATGCCATTTTCCCTGCACCAATAGCGTGTTCCATAACTTATCAAAAAAGCTTTTGGGATGACGACCTGATCTTAACATTCGTGGATTTTGGCCTAACACTTCTTCGCGGCTGTATCCGGTAATATCAGTAAATGCTTGGTTAATTTCAGTAATATTGCCGTCGCTATCTGTTATAACGACTCCTTCAACAGCATTTTGGAATACATTAGCAGCCAGAATGAGTTGGTCTTGTGCCTCTTTGTGCTTGGCAATGTTGCGGGTCATGCCAATAACACCCGTCAATTCACCTTGGGCATTAAACACGGGCGCTTTAATGGTTTCTAGCCAGACTTTATTAAAATTAACATCCACTTCTTCACATTCAGACACCACTACCGTAGAGCCAGTATCAATAGCCAATTTATCACTTTCAAGAAACTGTTCTGCTGTACGTTGGTCAAATAAATCAAAATCGGTTTTACCTACGATTTGCTCTTTTGATTTTCGCCAAGCGCGTTCGACACTTTTATTGCAAGCGATATAAATACTTTGAGTATTTTTTATCCACACATGTTCATCAAATGCATCAATAAAAGCCTGAACATCAACATCATGTGTCACCTGTTGATCATGTTTAATCTCGAGATCGATATTTTGCACATAGACTCGTATGGCACTGCTCAACATATCAGCAATGCGTGTTTGAATCGCGGTGAGCTCTTGGAATAATTCTGGTTTATTAAGATTATGATTGATTGAGCTAAAGCTGAGTGCAGCTAATACATACCCATGCTGATCGCGGATTAACTGGTGGTACACTTTTGCATTTTGACCATCTGATGCTGTGACGGTAGGGATAAGACAAAGATGTTGTAACAAGCTGATTTGGTGTTGCTGACGAGTACGCTCATCTGCGCTTTGGCTAATGCAAATGTCCTGCACTCGATGATCAGTAATGTTTATTTGACTAAAGGTAACGGTGAGACGAAACTCGGCAGAAATATCATTTATTTCTTGCTGCCATTCTCTGAGTTGAGCTTGAGAAATAGCTTTTGTTAGCATAACACCTTCCTAAATCTATACATTAATAATCGCGACCTACTTATCGCCAGCAAAGCCACTAGTCTTTCATTGAGCATATAACAGGCAATAGACCAGCCTATCTTAATCCCAGTATAAACAACATAACAATGGATAACTATAAGCTATAAATATTGATAACACGCTATGGATGAACAAATTAATCACAATATTCAATCATAAGTTAGGTTTTTAAAACAAATAAGGAACCCTAAGGCTCCTTATTTAACTTTACCATCTAACAAACTGTAAATATTAGTGATTAAAGATTTTTTAATGCTGCAATGCGTTTCTCTAACGGTGGGTGGCTCATCATAAAATCTGCCATTGACCGTTTACCGTTAATGCCAAAGGCCGACATTTGTGCTGGCATCGCGCCTGATTCAGGGCCTTGGCGTAAACGCTCTAGCGCAGCAATCATTTTACCTTTACCCGCTAAACGAGCTGCACCTTCATCAGCTTTAAATTCGCGAATACGTGAGAAGTAAGCCACGATCATCGAGGCCAAAATACCAAACAGCATGTCTAATACAAAAACCACTGCCATGTAGGCAAACATGCCTAAGCCTTCACCTTCTTCATCATTGCTAGACACAACATTATTGATAATGCCAGCAACCACGCGAGCAGCAAAAATAACAAAGGTGTTCACCACACCTTGAATTAAGGTTAATGTCACCATGTCACCGTTAGCAACGTGGCTCACTTCATGGGCAAGTACACCTTCGATTTCATCTTGAGTCATCCCGTAAAGTAAACCCGAGCTAACCGCGACAAGTGCGTTGTTTTTGCTTGGACCAGTGGCAAATGCATTCATTTCTGGTGATTGATATATCGCAACTTCAGGCATTTTAATGCCAGACTTTTCTGCTTGGCGAGCCACGGTCTCAACTAACCAGCGCTCTGTATTGTCACGTGGATGGGTAATGACTTCACAACCCATTGTCTTTTTAGCCATCCATTTTGAAATGGCTAAACTGATAAACGAGCCACCAAAACCGAAAATGGCAGCAAATACTAACAGTCCACCCATAGATTGGGTATTAACCCCTAGAATAGACATAACAATTGAGGCAACCAGTAATATGGCAAGGTTGGTTGCGATCAACAAAAATATACGCTTCATTTAAGCTCCTGTATGGCAAAATGCCGATTTACGATTGTTACTACAGACATAATATGTCCATAATTTTAGAATTCAAGCTTAGTTATATTAAAAAAGATTTATGAGTCTTTTTACATCGATAAAACCCTACTTAAAAATCTAGCGAGCAGAGTCTAGGGAGAGATTATTAATTGAAACTGAAAAACATCAATCGATGATAAACTCAGTGTATGCAATGGTTAATCTTTGATAAACTATCGAAAATAAGAACAAAAAAGGAATTTTTATGAGCATTAATGCATTAATGTTAAGCGCCTCGCGCGTCGGTGATTCAGCCTATTTAACTCACACGGTTGAGCTTATCCGCCCACTCACTCAACCAGGGCAACAATGGCTATTTATTCCTTATGCAGGCGTGAGTGTCAGTTATGATGAATATTTAACAAAAGTGCAAACAGCACTAGACCCTCTGCCAATAACCATTAGCAGTATTCATCAATTTGCCGACCCTAAACAAGCCATTCAAGATTCTGCGGGGATTTTGGTTGGTGGAGGCAATACATTCCAACTGTTAAACGAGCTATACCGCTACGATTTAGTGCATTTAATCCGTGAAAAAGTTCAAAATGGCATGCCGTATGTAGGTTGGAGTGCAGGCTCAAACATCACAGGTACCAGTATTCGTACCACCAATGATATGCCTATTGTAGAGCCTCCTTCTTTTACTGCATTAAGTATTCTGCCCTTTCAGTTAAACCCGCATTACACTAATTACCAAATGCCAGGACATAACGGCGAAACTCGTGCGCAACGATTATTAGAGTTTACCATTGTCGACCCGTTAACCCCCGTTATCGGTATCCAAGAAGGTAGTGCATTATGGCGTCAGGGAGATAAATTGACGTTAATTGGCGATCAAACTGCCTATTTATTTCATGGTAAGCAACAAGAAGTCGAAATTGACGCCAACAGTGACTTATCTGAATACCTCAAATAACTAAGATCATTTCTATGGGGTTTATGAAATAAAGCCATAAGCCCCATGGTTGTATCATTAATCATATTGATTTCTCTCACTGGGAATATCAGTCAAATACTCAACAAATTCAATTTCAAATCCATTAGGGTCAATAAAATAACGACTTTTATAAGCAAAATCTTCTGCGCCCATAATAGCAACGCCAAACCCCACCAACGCTAACCGTGTCACTAACGCATCGATATTATCCACCACATAGGCAAAGTGAGCTAAACCCAAAGCGTTACTTTTAACATCACGCATATTTCCTGTACCAGAATCATTCAATGATAAATAATGGTAATCATCACCAAAATGTAGCCATTTCCGTGGGGTGCCATGCCATATAGACTCACCGCCACCACGTACTCGCCAATGTGGAAACGCAGCCTGATAAAAACCCAATGTTTCTTCCAAATCATTCACTACCAAATTTAAATGTTCTAATCGCATCACTTATCTCCTTATGATTAATGCAACACAGCTTAATACCTCAGGTTAACTTGAGGTAAAGCGCTAATTTTGCCAAAATAATAAAAAATTTGGAGTGTATATGTCAGAAGAAGCAGTATTGAGTGTTGGCCAAGTGGCAAAGCGTTGTGGAATTAACATCTCTGCAATCCATTTTTACGAGCAAAAAGGCCTGATTAGCAGTTGGCGTAACCAAGGTAATCAACGTCGTTATTCACGCGATGTCATTAGACGAATATCACTTATCAAAGCGGCGCAACAATTAGGCATATCTTTAGATGAAATTGGCAGCGCATTTGCCTCTCTGCCGAATGGCAGGACAGCCACCAAACAAGACTGGGCGGCATTATCAGTTAATTGGAAAGACACACTCACTCAGCGTATTAGTCGATTACAAAGTATGAAAGATTCACTTGAAGGTTGTATCGGTTGTGGCTGTTTATCGATGAATCATTGCCCTTTGTATAACCCAGATGACCTGCTCGAACCACAAGGTCCGGGGCCTGTACTGTTAAACAAAAAAGCCTAGTATCAAATAGACACTAGGCGTAAGCAATAAGCTAAATTGGGGAGTGATAAACAATAGGAAGAAGATAAACGATAAAGTGGTCGCATTAAGTTTTAAGCCACCACTTTACCTGCCCATATGCTGAACTACACTGGGTTAACCGAGTGTGTTTGTACTGACAATATCAATTTTACGAGGCTTCATTGCTTCAGGAATTTCACGTACTAAATCAATATTTAATAAGCCATGTTCTAATTCCGCACCCACAACGCGTACGTAATCGGCCAGTTGGAATGTCCGCTCAAAGCCACGTTCTGCTATGCCTTGATGTAAGTACTTACGGTCATCGGTTTTTGTCGTCTTATTACCTTTAACTAACAGTTTCTCACCCTCGCTCATAATGTCTAACTCAGACATTGCAAAGCCTGCTACAGCCATAGTGATCCGATAACGATTTTCCCCAAGCAGTTCAATATTATAGGGAGGGTAACCACTGTTAGCATTATTGGCAGCTGCATGTTCAGCCAGTTGGGCTAAACGGTCAAAACCAATCGCACTACGGTAAAGAGGTGTTAAATCTGGTGTAAGATTAAAGTTTCGCATGTTCATATCCTTGTCTAAAGCAATATGTAAAAAATGACCACTATTTCATAACAGTGGCAATGTGAGTAACAGCCCTTACGGCACTGTCATAGTCAGAGTAGTAAAACCTCATTCGAGCGTTTCGTTATCTATCCTGCTACAAAATTAGATATATGGACACAGTGTTTGATATCAAGGCAAATGAATAAATAAATTTAAAAAAATAGATAAAAATATTAAATTACAACAATATTTCAATAGCTTAAATACAACCCATTATAATCAATTACGCCTGCAAACCTGTTTAAATGACTTTTGTCACTGGTAATTATATTTGAAAACGTCACAATAACTCTCAACGCAATACATCAATAAGGATATGTTATGAACCCTGCAACACTGGCACTATTAATCCCAATTATCGCCATTATAGGCAGTTTTATTGTGAGTATTATGAAGCTTAAAGAGCGCCAAAGCCTGGCGGCAAACCAACAAGAAAACAACAATAAGTCACTGCACGATGAAATCAGATCGTTACGTCAACGTATTGAAGTGTTAGAACGAGTGATTACTGAAGACGCGTATGACTTAAAACAAAAAATTAATAACGCATAACAGAGTATTTATTGTTGTTAACACCAAAAAGCCACCATTATCGGTGGCTTAATGATTTAACGGCATGTCGAAACAAACAACCAGTTAACTGTTTACGGTTATTTATTGACCGAAATTGAGCGCCTAAATAGCGCTAAACTGCTCACAAAAAACACCATCCCAAGCCCAATAATATTCAGCAACTCTGGCCACACAATACTAAAATCGGCACCACGAAAAACCACCGCCTGCGAAAATGCCATAAAGTGCCGCGAAGGGAATATCCATGTGAATGGTTGAACAATGGCAGGTTGACTCTCAATGGGCGTAATCCCTCCAGACAGTAACATCATGGGGATAATCACAATCATTAACAGTAAGGCAAACTGCGCCATGGTGCGGGCTATGGTGCCAAGAAAAATCCCAATCGAGGCTGCGGCAAATAAGTAAATCGTTGTTCCACCCACTAATAACCAACGGGATCCAGCAATGGGGACATCCAGCAAGGTTTCGACCATAAAGAAAAGTGACAACGAAAAAGCAACCAGCACAATAAGTCCGTTTGCCCATACCTTGGACATAATGATTTGAAATGACGTCAGCGGCATAACCAGTAAATGCTCAATGGTGCCATGCTCACGTTCACGCAGCAGTGCAGCGCCTGTCAGAATAATAGCCAACAAGGTGACATTATCGAGCAGCGCTCCCATTGAACTAAACCAGCTCATGGTGCCATTAGGATTAAATGCACGGCGCTGGACTAATACTACGGGATAATCGATGGTTACATTAGAGCGATTAACAAAAAAGTTAACCTCCTTGGTGATGATACTTTGAATATAACTATTACCTAAACTTGCTTGAGTCACAGCGGTTGCATCAACATCGATTTGCACACTCGGTAAGCGTCCATCACGCACATCTGCCTCAAAACGTGGTGGAATGCTCACCACAAACATAAAGCGGTCTTGATCCATTACTTGGTCTACCTCACTGGCAGATATTTGCTCTGCAAACTTAAAATAAGGAGGATAGAAAGCATTGGCAATGTTACGCGACAGCGTTGAGTGGTCTTCGTCGACAATCGCAATGGATGCATTATTCACCGACTCACTAATGGCGGTTGAACGCGAATAAATCTGCGCACTGAATAAAAACACAATCAGTATTATCATGGTCACGTCACCCATGACACTGCGAAGCTCCTTAGTACCAAGCCAGAAAATATTGCTCCAGATTTTCATCGGTTATGCCTCCTGCTTTTTCAAACACGCCGCAGCAAAAACCACTAAAATAGGACCATATATCGACAACATCATGATGTCGCCTATCAGGTCAAAAAAGTGCAAACCTTTAGTAAATGCCGCCACACTCAAATGCATATAATAGGTTGCCGGCCACGCCATACCGATAATGTACCCGCCCCCCTCTAACGTGGATGTAGGTTGCACTAGCCCCGAAAACAGCGCTGTGGGTAATAACGATACAATAGTGGTGGCAAACACCGCGGTGACTTGAGTTTTAGTGACAGATGACACCACTAAACCAATGCCGGTTGAAGCGCACACATAAAAAAACGCCCCAACGGTGAGCCCCAATAGGCTGCCTTTTAATGGAACCTGCAATAAAAACACCACCAAAAATGTCAAAATAAAAAAGTTGATCATGCCAATAGCGATATACGGCAGCTGTTTACCAATAAGAAATTCAAACTTATTGGTTGGCGTAACAAAAAAGTTAGTGATAGTGCCGACTTCCTTTTCACGGGCGATACTCACAGCCATGAGTATTGCCGGAAAGAACAATAACAATAACGCTGGCGTTTTAGGCCCAATGGAATAAATACTTTCAAATGAAGGGTTATAGCGATAACGAGACTGCAAATCGACATTATACAGTGCACTGGCATCAACCCCGGATTCTGTCGCTAATTGTGTCAGGTACCAAATATAGCCACCAGTGACATAGCCTTCGATAGTGCCGGCTCGGGTGGTATTAGCACCATCTATCCATGCCGAAACGTGTGCAGTCTGACCCTTTTTAATATCGCGACCAAAACCGGCCGGGATCTCTATCGCCAAGGTGATATCGTTAGACTGTAAACGCCGCTCAAGTTCGTCTTTACTTTGTAATACAGGTCTTTCGATAAAATAATGAGAGCCTTGAAAGTGACTAACGTATTCTCGGCTTTGCGGTGTTTGGTCATAATCGAGCACCGCGAAAGTCAGATCTTCAATATCTAACGAGATCCCATAAGCAATCACAATCAACAAAATCACACTGCCAAAAAACGCAAATGCGAGGCGAATTTTGTCACGCATTACCGCCATCATTTCAAGATAACTATACGCTAGCAACCGCGATAAATTAAAGCCAAAGCGTTTTGCATGCTGTGGTTGGCTTTGGGTTAATGCCGTCGGTTCTGAGGTAGGGGCTATTTCAAATTGCGCTTGCTTTTGAGGGGGCTGGCCTATCGCATCTTCAAGATAACTGATAAAAGCTTCTTCAAGCGACGTTGACCCTTTGGCTTCAACAAGGTGTTGTGGCTCATCGTAAACTAAGACTTCACCTGCATGCATTAATGAAATACGGTCGCACCGTAACGCTTCATTCATAAAGTGGGTTGAAATAAATATGGTGACTTTATCGCGACGTGACAACTCAACAAGCAATTCCCAAAATTCGTCACGTGCAACAGGGTCAACACCCGATGTGGGCTCATCAAGGATCAGCATTTCAGGCTCGTGGATCACCGCAACGGCAAGCGACAAGCGTTGGCGGATCCCAAGTGGCAGTGATGATGCCAAATCATCCATTTGCTTACGCAAACCAAAGCGATCAACCAGTACATCAATTCGCTCTGTGGTTTTCGACGCAGATAAATGGAACAAACGCGCATGCAAGGTCAAGTTCTGTTTAACCGTCAGCTCACCATACAAGGAAAAAGCTTGCGACATAAACCCTACTCGATTGCGCATGTCGATATTGCTGGCATCGACAGGCTTACCAAATAAAAACGCCTCACCCTCTGACGCAGGTAACAGTCCGGTCAACATTTTCATGGTGGTTGTTTTACCGCAACCATTTGAGCCCAAAAAGCCAAAAATCTCACCGGCTTGAATGTCAAAACTCACATTACTGACAGCAGTAAAATCCCCAAAACGCCGGGTTAGCCCTTTGGCAGTAATTGCAGGTGAAGCATCGGTTTTTTCAAAAGGAGGAATAACAAGCTCATTACCACTGCCGCGCTTTTCTTTTGGTAGTAGCCGAGTAAAAGTTTGTTCGATATTTTCAGATTGGGTTTTGAGTTTGAGTGCTTCAGGTGTGCCCGAGTCCAACACATGGCCTGCATCCATAGCCACCAACCAATCAAATCCTTCGGCTTCATCCATATAAGCGGTAGACACTATCACGCTCATGCTAGGCCGTTCACTGCGTATTGTGTTAATTAACTGCCAAAATTGTCGTCTAGAGAGAGGGTCGACCCCGGTAGTTGGCTCATCTAATATCAATAAATCCGGGTCATGAATAAGCGAACAACACAAACCGAGTTTTTGTTTCATCCCGCCGGATAACTTACCTGCTGGCCGTGATAAAAATGCATTAAGGCCCGTTGCATGGGTGAGTCGGTCAATGCGGGTTTTACGTTCAGAGGCTCCCTGGCCAAATAATTTACCAAAAAAGTCGAGGTTTTCGGCGACACTGAGCTCACTGTATAAATTCTTGCCAAGTCCTTGAGGCATGTAAGCAATACGAGGGCCAACATTTGAGCGATGTCGAGCCGAGGCCATATCACCGCCAAGCACTTCAAGATTACCACTCTGTAATTTTCTGACCCCAGAAATCAGTGCCAACAAGGTTGATTTACCCACCCCATCAGGGCCGAGCAAACCCACCATTTGTCCTGAAGGAATACTGAGTGTGACATCTTCAATCGCCATGACTTTTTTATATCTATGACTAACATTGTTAATACAGACGATCGGATTGTGTTGTTGGTCCATGATTATGTACCCACATTAATGTTGATTGACTGAATTAGGCTCAGAGTCTGGCAACAATTGTTGAAGAAAATCAGGCCACGGAGTCAGCTGCTCTCCGGGTAAAGGTGTCAGGCGTATATAAGCCACGCCACGCACGCCAGTCTTAACATCTTCTATGTGTTTTTGAACTAGGTATTGAGGGATCCGCACCTTAACACGAAACATCAGTTTTTCACGTTCGCTGAGGGTTTCAACTTGCTTTGGGGTAAATTGTGATTCGGGTGATACAAAGCTCACCGATGCAGGAATGGTATAATCGAGAACATCTAATTTAATTCTCGCCTCTGCACCTATCGCAATACGATTTGCTGGTGCCGAAGGTACAAATATCTCCATATAGACATCAGCAAGGTTAATCATAGTCAACACTTTGCCACCACTGCCAAGCACCTCACCTGGTTCGGCAAGTCGGTATATCACTCGACCAGTCACTGGGGATTTCAGCACACAATCATCAATTTGAGTTTGGATTTCTTTGGTACTGGCCCTAACAGCATCCACCATACGTTCACGATACACAAGGCCTGCCTTAGCCGCTTGAAGCGCAGCTTTAGCTACAGCAACCTGACTGACTCTTGTATCGTAGGTTTCTTTACTAATATGGTTATCTTTTACCAGTGCTCTAGCCCGAGACAATTCTTGTTCGGTTAACACTTCCTCAGCCTTTGCCTGCTCGATGGTTGCCAGAGCAGAAGCAACTTGGCTTTCAGCACTGGCCACATTAGCTTCAGCACCAAGCAGTTGAGCACGCAATTGATCGGTATTAATTTGCGCGACAACTTGTTGCTCTTTAACAAGGTCCCCTTCCTGAGCCAAAATGGTATCGACCCGTCCCGCTATTTTAGTTGATACATCAACTTCTACAGCTTCAATTCTGCCGTTACCTGACACTAAACCATCGGCTAGCGGAGCGACTTGTAAATATTGCCACCCCCACCAAAAAGAAAAAATAAGCACTATAAAAACAACGATATATATAACTCTCTTCAGTATGTTATTCATTGTCTAAAAATCCTTCTATGAGTGACAGCAATCTTTTTTAACGCAACAAGCTGACATTATTCAATCTCTGTCAAAAACCTTGTCTCGGCACCACAACCTTGAACAGTATTAATCGGCTAGAGAGCCAGACATGCATAAAATGAGAAGAGACAACGGCTCGTAATATGTTACCTAGTTGCAATAACAACTAAAGCGAATCAATATCAGATTGTAAAAACCGCTATCCTCACAGATAAATCTAGATTTCATTTGTCGATGTATTTATTTAACGCACAAGTGCAGCAAATGATGATATTTAGCAAGGTAGAAAACGGTATTCACAACGCTCCCCCCCATTCAAACGATAAATTAGTGTATTAACTCAATTAAATTTTGTATCAATAAAACAGGTTAAACCTTGATCTGCCTCACAGTTAGAGTGAATAAGCGGACATAACTTAAAATAAGTACAAAAGTTTGATCATTCTCTGCTACGCATTCAAGCACTGAATATTTCAACCACAATACTATTTGCTCAAATTCAAGACGTAAAAAAGCCCGTTGCGTTAGCAACGGGCTTATCACTACTCTTTCGAGTAAATTAGGCGCCTGGAAATGACCTACTCTCGCATGGGGAGACCCCACACTACCATCGGCGATACTGTGTTTCACTTCTGAGTTCGGAATGGGATCAGGTGGTGCCACAGCTCTATGG
>NZ_JBOZPS010000002.1:0-358285 GCF_050849305.1 Shewanella sp. MF05960
TGACCTGCTGATCAGTGATTCGTGTTCCCGGCACAGTGAACTCCTCCGTTCTGCTGTACCGAACCTTATCAGATCAACCGGCCAAGATAATTGTCGCTAGACCGGCCACCGTAATTGTCGCTTAATAAGTTGATCAACAATGCCGATAAATGTTTATATCAGGCTAAAACCTTAGGTAGAAATCGGGTTCATCCTTAAATATGATTGGGTATATGGCTTACAGCAAGCTGCAGTTAGCTTTTTATCTTCTCTAAAATTCATTTTACTGACATTAAAAAGCCCCAAAATATTGGGGCTTTCTAATCTATCTACTCAATCCAATTACTGCTCTGCAGTTTCAGGGTAAAGACTGTTCCACCATTGCGGTTCGTCTTTGAGTTTCATATCAAACCAGGCCATGGTGGTGTTCCACCAATCAAAGCGCGCCTGACGGGTGTTGATGTGATGGTCCTGATCATTAAACTCCACCAGCTCCACCTCTTTACCTAACAACTTAAGTGCGGTGTACATGTAATGGCTTTCGCCCACCGGCACGTTGGTATCAGCATTACCGTGAATGAGTAATAATGGCGTAGTGATTTTATCTGCATGATAAAGCGGGCTTTGCTCAACATAAAGCTCAGGGTTATTCCACGGAAAACTGCCGCGACTCGCCACACCAGAATACCCATACCCCCACCAGCCATGTCCCCAGTACGATGACAAATTACTGATCCCCGCATGCGACATCGACGCGGCAAAAATATCGGTTTGTGTGGCCAAATACATGGTCATAAAGCCGCCATACGATGCGCCCATGTTGCCGACGCGTTTTGCATCAACATAGCTGTGGGTATTCAAGAATGCTTTAGTGCCTTCAATAATATCATCTGCGCTGTACTTGCCCCATGCATTAACATGACGTCCGCTAAAGGCCTGGCCGTAACCGGTGGCGCCATTAGGTTGCAACACATACACCACATACCCTTGCGCAGCCCACAAATTAAATGGCCAGCGACCGGTAAAGTGACGCCCAACCGGTGACGTGCCGCCGTAGTAGTACACCAATGCAGGATACTTCTTATTGGCATCAAAATCGGCAGGAAGATACACGCGACCATCAATGTTGTGGCCATGTTTGTTGGTAAAATCAAAATCTTCGATTTTCCCTAAACGTGTATCAGCATAGTTTTGCTTTTGGCTGTCAAATAACACTTGTTTACGGCTTGAATTAAGCGACATGCTGTAAGCTTTTTGCGGCGCAGTGGCCGAGGTGCCTGCTACTACTAAGGTCGGTGTCGATTGTTTGGTCGCCACACTGAAACCATCAACCATATCAACACCGGTGTCGATAAGATTAAAACGGCTTTTACGCTTATCAAACCAATAAAGCGGTGAGCGATCGCCTTCGGTAACCGTGACCAACAAATCATCATTTTCAAGCTTGGTCATACTGCCAATAGCAGGGTCAAAGTCTTTGCTTAATGCGCTAACATTGCCCTTTGCATCACGCCAATATAACTGACCGTCATAGTCATTGACTTCAATATTGGGATCTTGCATGCCAACGCCATTCATAAAGCGCGGGCCAGCCGTGATGTACATGCCATCATCTGCGTATAATGCGCCACTGAAGCTGCGATATTCACCAATTATAGTTTCGCTTAAATCCGCTACCTTAAGTTCAATCAGCTGAGTGATACCATGAGCAGGGGCGTTGTAATCCACAGGTGAGCGAGTGAGCAACAAGCTGCCGTTATCGGCATTACTGTCTAACAGTGAACTGGTGATTTTACTGTCGGTAAGTTGGCGAATAAACCCCGAGGCCACATCTAATTGATAAAGCTGACTGTTGTTACGCCAATAACTCCAGCGATCTTCTAATGCTTGAAAGCGCTTTGAAGTGGCTTTGTCATCGGCTTTAAACGGCTTTTCCCAACTAAACAGTAAACTGTCGCCAAACCACTGTAAGCCAGACACATTATCAAGCTCAGTAGCGGCGATATCGATAGTTAAATCAGCGACATTTAACAATTGAATTTGTTTGTTAGCCACAAACGCGAGTTGTTTTGAATCATCAGACCATACCGCGCTGCTAGGACGACTCTCCTGCCAGCGATACAGCACGCTGTTGTCTGCCAATTTGTGCAGTTCTGTCATTTGAATAGGTTTATCGCCCTGGGCGGCCTGGTATTCAATGGTTGATTGCAGTAGATATTTACCATTTGGCGATAAGGTTAAATTGCTAATCACTTTTGAGTCAAAAAGCTGCTCTGCCGATACGCGTTGTGTTTGTTGCGCGCTAAAATCGAGCTCATCAACATCGCTTTTACCTTGCCAATCCAGGCTAAAAGGCACATCTTTTTGTAAGCCATCTGCAAGCAATATGAGTTGATAATCACCGTTAGCGAGTTCAAGCTCGACCTTATCGGCTGATTTCACTAACTGGCCATTAAGGTACACCTGAGGGTTTTCAAGGCCTTTAACGGTCAATGTACCTTGCGTAAAGCGCTGTGTAGAAACCGGTAAACGATAAGCTAACCAGCCCTCTCCTTCTACTTTCGATGTACCGGCTTGCCAGGAAAACGCTTGATTAAATACCCTAACCTTACTGGCCTTATTTGCTTGACTGAGCTTTGCCACTACATTGGCACGCAAAGCATCGGCTTGAGCGCTTTTAGATAACGTCGTAGCAGAGGCTTGTGTCACAGGGCCAATACGCTCAATGTGCTTAGCATCAATCTCGACGCCGTGAGCCATGCCCGAAATGGCCATCGCTAAACTGGTTAACACCAGAGAAAAAGCTTTCATTACATGTCCTTTTGTTTTAATTAACCAGTGCGTAATTAACCAGTGCGTAAAAAACCAGCTTGTAATAAATCAGTTTTTAATAGGCCAGTTAATTATTTTTAGTGAGTTATTTATTATTCATCGCTATCTATTTTCGATAATCGCTAAGGTAAACCACATTCGTGGTGTCTATCGGGCCGTCTTCAACATCAAGATCTTGTAACCAGCTATCGATAAACACATCATTAGCAAAAAAGTGGCTACTGCGCCCTTTTGCATTTCGAGGGAATTTCCCCATAAAGGCGCTAAAATCAATAAATTCGTTGGGCATTAATAGCATTCCATCTTCATAACATTGTTGCTCTAAGTGCCAGGCAACCTCGTTTAAGTGCCCTTGAACGCTGCGATCGCCTCGAGGATGAAATGCACAGGTAGTAAATTTATCGTGATATCGTGCTAAGGCTAAATCAGCCTCGACACTGTCCACGCCTTTTTTATTGGCTAAAAACATAAAGTTCGACACCATCATTTTCTCGAACATATTGAGAAAATCGATTTCATCACCCTTTTTTGTCGCCAAAAACGTTATGCAATAGCGGCTAACATAATCCATCACTAATAAGTATTTTTTGCGTTTAACCGTCACACAGTGCACCACCCAATGCCATTGAGTGCCATCGTGTTCTTGTGGTTCAACATCTAAGGGGAAAACAGGTGCAGCGACTGACTCAGCAATGGTCTTATGCGGCGCGGCTTCTAAACAAGACAACACTTCGCCTTTACGAGTCACACTAAAAAACTCTGCAGCCGCTTTGGTACAGTTAAACACTAACATCAGCAATCCATCGAACATAAGCCAGAAATTGAACTGAGTATATCAACAACAGGATATTCACGACCACAACACAAGGTTAATTAATGCCAAATATCATGCCTAGTTTGTAAGCGCTTATTATCAGTAGCATTACTCGTGAATGCACGGCCCTTTGCCATCGCATGTTAATGGTTATCTCGCAAAATACGGTATCCACTGCTAAGTTAACGAGGGGCTCATTCAATTCAAGGATTAACATGCAGATCATTCACCATGGAGCGGTAAACGGCGTCACCGGTTCTTGTCATCAACTCGACATTAACCCACAACATCCGAGTAGCTATCTTATCGATTGCGGCTTATTTCAAGGAGCGGAAACAGCAGGTCAAAACTCAGCGGATCAATTGCAAATAGACTTTAACATCGACAATATCAAAGCCTTAATCGTCACTCATTGTCATATCGATCATGTTGGCCGAATTCCCTATCTACTCGCAGCTGGTTTCAACCAACCGATTTACGCCACTACGGCAACCGCAGCGTTATTGCCATTAGTGATTGAAGATGCATTAAAAGTGGGCGTGACTCGCGATAAAAAGCTGATTCAAGCGTGTTTAAACCAGCTCAACAAACTCATTGTGCCGATAGATTACAACCAATGGGTTTCATTGCCGATAAACCTCAACAATGCGACTCAACCTGTTAGGCAAATTAAGCTTAAGTTTAAACCTGCGGGGCATATTTTAGGCTCGGCCTATGTTGAGCTTGACCTTAAAGGACCAAGCTACAAGCATAGAGTGGTATTTTCAGGTGATCTAGGCGCAACCTATGCACCATTGCTGGCGAGCCCAAAAAGTCCGTACAGAGCAGATACCTTAGTCATTGAGTCAACCTACGGCGATAAAAATCATCAAGGCCGTAAAGATCGCAGTAAACAGCTAAAAGGTATTATCGAAAAAGCGGTAAACGATAATGGCGTCGTGCTTATCCCTGCTTTTAGCATTGGACGTACGCAAGAGTTGTTATACGAATTTGAGCACATTATTTATCGCAACCAACACAACCCAATGTGGCAAAATATCGACATCATTGTCGACTCACCAATGGCAGCCAATTTTACCCAACAATATCGTGCATTTAAGGATTTATGGGACAAAGAGGCCAAACAAAAACTCTCACAAGGCCGTCATCCATTAGACTTTGAACAACTCACTACCATCGACAGCCATCAAGATCACTTAGCGGTGATCAACTATTTAGATTCTGTCAATAAACCCGCTATTATCATTGCCGCATCTGGCATGTGCACGGGTGGCCGTATTAGTCATTACCTCAGCCGCTTTTTAGCCAAAGCCACTACCGACGTATTATTTGTTGGTTATCAAGCCCAGGGCACCACAGGTCGTGATATACAAAAATACGGACCTCGAGGCGGCTATGTGTATATTGATGAACAGCGCATAGACATTAAAGCAAAAATTCATACTTTTAGCGGCTACTCTGCTCATGCTGATCAGCACAACCTCATCAACTTTGTTAAACGCATGCATCACAAACCTAAACACATCCGCATCGTTCACGGCGACACTGAAGCCAAGCAAGCCTTAGCCAATGAATATCAAAAATTATTGCCAAATACAGAGATTGAAATCGGTAAGGAGTGATTAAAGTCAGATTTTTAGTGAGTATTGCTGGCCAATAATCGCCATTAGGAAGTATTACGAACATTAGCAAGGGCTAATAATCAACACGATACCGCGAGTAATGTCACGTTCTATAGCAACTGCAATTCGTTAAGTAATGACTTGCGAGGGTGTAAAAGGGAGCAACCATGACGACATAGCAACACCTTAATCAAAAATCGCTAAACGCATTAGGAGTGGTTACTGATTAATGCGCATTGATATAAGTCATTATCGCCTTTACGTCATGCGACTAAACGATTATGATTCAGCCTTATCAACTGTTACGTATACTGTTCTGTTAACGAGCTCATTTAAGACGAGTCAAATCGCATTAATATCGAGACGTTGTAGACTTTTTAGCATCATAAAGGATCACCTGGGCATACCCAGAAAATGTATGGATACAACAATGAAAACACAAACGATAACGGTACTTTATTACCCAGCTGAACTGGCCATTAAACCCATAGCAGAAGTGTTATACGACCTTGAGGTTGGCGTAAACGGCCGTGTGATTATTCCAATGGAATATAAAGTGGATAAAATCATCGTGGCGGTATTTAAAGGTGAAGTTGAGCTGTTAAATGCGTTAGGCGACAGGGTTGCATCAGAGTTTAATGACGTTGCTTAACTAGCTGATTCAGTTGCATTAAGTTTACAATTAAATCACTCTCTATTGTATTTTTCCGAATAGGTCTCAATTGTGCTCGCAGTAAAAATCGGTAAAACGTACTCATAACATGTTTACATGGTAAATGCTGTTCAAAGGTGTTTGGTTTAGAGAGTCAGCATATTGTCGATAAAGCCGCTCAAAACAATTCCAGTCACAGCCTTCTGCGGCCAAAGTTGCAACGTCAATAAGCAATACCACTCCATCATTACAATCGAGCTATGCACATCATAACGCCAGGGGCTGACATAAAATCAAACAGCTAAATTATTTACAGGCGCTTATTTACAGCGTTGATTTACGGGCATGGTTCGCAAAACCATGAGCAATAATATTTAAAGGCGCATAATCATTAAATCCTGCTAGAGACTTCATTTTTCGCTTGTTCTTATCTTTTTATTGCTTATTTTCTCGAAAATCATCATTTAGTCACTTATCATCCCGATACTTATCATCTCAACTCATGAGTGTCGCCACCAAAAACCATGTAAATCAGATACGTATCATCTTTAGCAAATGACCTTTCACTTGTTCCATTGAGATAGCGCCTAAAAATATCCCTGTTTTACCCGTAACCACCATCAATGACTTTGGGTATAAACAAAAATGTTTTAATAACGACTCAACAGAAAAATCGGTAAAACAAGTATGTTCAACCGGCGTAAGGATTTGATGTGCTCTTTTGCTTAACGTTAATCGATCATGCTTTGTTTCAGCATTAGTATTCACATAAGGACTAATTGCCGCATTAATGTCGTGACGAGAAATATAACCAACACTTTTACTGTTATTGAGCACCATCACAACATCACTGTTGTCATGCATATCAATAAACAACTCAATTCTATCGTCTGGCTGAACATGTGGCGGTGTCGGCATCAAAAAATCAATAATCGTGGGTATTTTTTTCATCTCACTGACAAGAAGTTTAAGCTGCAACCTTTCTATAATAATATTCATATTACTAAGGGTATTAGCATGTTCAACTAACGACAGTGGTTTACTAAAAATATAACCCTGTACATAATTAACGCCCATTTCCACTAAAGCCTTAAAAACATCTAAGCTTTCCACCCCTTCAATGACAATTTCACCTCCCATTGAATGAATATACTGGGTAAACATTTTCACCATTAAGCGCTTTTGCTTATCTTTTACGATCCCATCTGTTATGAGCTTATTGATTTTAATTAACGTTAAAGGGAGCACTGATAAATCAGTAAAAGAGGTATAACCAGAGCCAAAGTCATCAATAGCCAACACGATATCGTTATCTGTAAGATGTTTAATATCTTCAAGAACGCTTTGGTTATCGGTAAACACAGCAGACTCAGTTAATTCAATGGTGATTCTGCCTGGGTCAATACCTGTCGAACGAATGAGTTCTAGCGTGTCATCAAGCGTAAAACGGTTTTTAGCACTATGAATCATTGACCGGTTAATCGACAACCCCAAATTATCATTCCCTAACACAGCAGCCAAAGCCGGGAGCTCATTTATCGCGGTGAGTAACACTTGTTTATCAATGATATTAATCCAATCATTTTCCTCTGCTAGCGCGATGAGCTCTTGCACATTATGATTAATTGACGTGTTTAGATTAAAACGAGCCAGCGCTTCAACCCTATCAATTTTTAAGGTTTTTACATTAACGATGGGTTGATAGGCTACATAAATCAGCTTATTATCTAAACAGTTGCGCAAAGCCGATTCTAACTTTAACTTGCGATTATTAAGAATATTAATTTTTTGATTAAAATACTTAACGTTATGTTGATTAATCGAGCTAAAACCGACAGAAGATGTCTTTAATGCCTGTAGTGCATTCGATAGTAACTGTTCATTATCTTTCGCATCAACACCATCAATCGAAACACCAATATGACATTGAATTTTGTTGTCTAATTGTAATTGGTCCTCTTCCAGTAATATGCCGAATATTTCAGCTAAATCACTGTGAATAGTCTTAATTAATTTTGAAGAAATAAAAGTCCCACAAATTTGTTCATCGTTTAACAAGCCTAATTTAACGATACTCCTGAAATTTTTAAGCTTTGAAATAGATTGATCAATTAACCAACGAGGAGAAATTGAGTTTTTTGATGAGTGGAAGTAAGTATCCAAAACTAAAACGACTAAACTCTCTTGATTGCTCCTTAACGCTCGCATGTTGGTTAATGAATTGAAAAAATCAACTTTATGAGTCCAATCCCAGTTAGGTTTTTGTTGCGAAAACTCAGCAATTTCCGAGAAAGTAAAGTCTAATTTCTTTAATTGAAAAATATTGAGCTGGTTACAGTTGTTAGAGTCAGAGTAATGTAAAATGTTAGCTTTAAAGACTACGTGAGAGCCATCTTTATGGTAAAAAAATAACTCACCATCCCAGGTGCCATTGGTTTCACAATTGAACAAATACTCTTTAAATACATTGTTTTTATCATGGATAAAAGCGCTAATATCTTGACCGATAACTTCATATTCCTCATAACCAAGATACTCAACAAGCATTTTGTTAATCAGTAATATTTGATTTTTATCATCGCATACAAACAGTAACCGAGAAGATTGATAAAAAAGGTTTTTTAAAATAGAAGCTTCTTCTTTTTTCGATGGCAATAGACGTTTAAAAAATAGGCTACCAGTAACAAGTTTTAAATTACTCGAATAAATGGCAACTTCAACTAGGTACTTAACACCGCCAATGGTAAAGACCAAATGACTCGTCACAATATCTTTAGAAGAAATACTCGCTTCAATAATTTTTTTGAAGTAAATAGCTTGATTTTTATCCAACAAGTCGACAAGTAACCGAAACTTTACTGCGCCAGGATTTTCAGGACCAAATATAATCTTTAATAGTTGTTCACTGTAAAATAGCTTTTCATCAATATTCCATTTCCAGAGAAAAGATTGATCAAGCAGATCTTTTTCGGCGCTCTCGAGCGTCATCATGATTCCATTCATTTCTAACTGCTTCCCTATGACTTGTCAGACATTAGCCTTTTACAACAAACAACACTCAACTCGAACCAATCCAAAGTTCTCGAGGTCACCATTGTCCAAACCTGTAACATTAGTCTGCCAGTGATGTGATGAATACTCTTGCCAATGCGGCCTACAGTTATACGATACTCAAATTAGTTATCGCAATAACTTAATAACCCTATTTATACAGGCTACGACTTATATAGGCAACTAGGTCTCACACAATTAAATGCTTATTTCGTATCATATGTTCAATTTAGGTTGCCAAGTACATTGCATGATGTCTACCGTAACAATATGAGAGGAAATTTTAAAGGCTAAATTGAGTGGACGACTGTCATTTATCGCATCAGCTTTACGTGAAAATTCGATAAAAAAAGCCCATAGAAAACATTTCTATGGGCTTTTTTTAAGAATACATTACAACTGAATACTTGTTAGGGGTAATGCCATAACAGCATACTAATTATCATCACCTGCAACAGGTATTATAGGACGAAGTAATTATTTTTAATTATTCGCCACGAACAGCATTGGCAATGTGTTCAGCTTGAGCTTGTGACATTTCAGGATCCGTTGATTCAACCATCACACGGATGAGCGGTTCTGTACCAGACTTACGCAGTAATACGCGGCCGTTGTTACCTAAAACAGCTTCCGCTTCTATCACGGCCTGTTTTACTGCTTCTGACGCGATAATTTCATCGGCATTGTTAGCGGTTAAGCGTACGTTAAGTAATACTTGTGGCAACTTGTTCATACCAGAAGCAAACTCTGCCAATGATTGGGTCGACTGTAATAAAGCCTGCAGCACTAAGAGCGATGCGACAACACCATCACCGGTAGAAGCGTGGTCTAAATGTAAAATATGACCTGAGCCTTCTCCACCTAATTTCCAACCGGTTTCTTTTAATTGCTCAACCACATAACGATCACCCACTTTGGCGCGTCTAAAGGGAATATCCATTTCTTTAAGGGCTATCTCAAGCCCAAGATTTGACATTAGCGTGCCAACAACACCACCGCTCATGGTACCTTGCTGTTTAGCAGATTTAGCCAAAATATATAAAATTTGATCGCCATCCACCACGTGACCATTATGATCGACAAACATAAGGCGATCAGCATCACCGTCAAGTGCGATACCTAAATCGGCTTCATGGATCATCACCGCGGTTTGCAAGCTGTCTAAATGAGTTGCGCCGCAGTGATCGTTAATGTTTACGCCATTAGGTTTATCATTAATGCTAATGACTTCTGCACCTAATTCACGGTAAACATTGGGTGCGATGTGATACGCCGCACCATTAGCACTGTCTACCACAATCTTCATTCCCGCTAAGGTTAAGTCTTTGGCAAATACGCCTTTACAGAACTCAATATAACGCCCAGCGGCATCGTTAATGCGGCGTACTTTACCCAATAATTCAGAAGACACACACTGCATTGCGTTGTGGTTTAACGCCTGGTCGAGTAGCGCCTCGATTTCAAGCTCTTGCTCGTCATTAAGCTTGGTGCCCGAATTGGAGAAAAACTTAATGCCGTTATCATAAAAAGGATTATGTGATGCACTGATAACCACACCCGCATCGGCTCTAAAAGTAGAGGCTAAATACGCCACTGCAGGCGTTGGCATCGGGCCAATTAACGCCACGTTCACGCCAGCTGCAGACAAACCTGCCTCGATGGCTGATTCAAGCATGTACCCGCTACTGCGAGTATCTTTACCAATCAAGACTTCTTGAGTACCGGTTGATGCTAAAACCTTACCCGCCGCCCAACCTAACTTCATTGCAAAATCAGGCGTAATAGGAAATGTCCCCACCTTACCGCGCACACCATCGGTGCCAAAATATTTACGACTCATAAAAACTCCAATGTAAAAAAACGCGAATACGCAGGTTCTAGGAACTCGCGGGCTCGCCAGAGAGCGGACTTCGTCCTTCTAGGTCCTAAGGTCTAGGTCCTAGCAGCGAAGCGTTCTTCTGTTAAACAATTAAGTACTAACACCTGGATTCCGGCTTTAAAAACATCACCGGAATGACGTAATCGAGCAGCGTAGCGTTCTAGCAGCCGCAGGCGCCCTATTCTTAGCATCTAGCCGCGAAGCGTTCTCGAAGACCGAAGGTCGCCCTAGCAGAGACGAAGTCACGCCCTAGCAGCGCAGCGCCCTAGGCTTTTCGCCCTAACACAAAGCAAAAAACCAACTGGTAAAAGTTGGTTTTAAAATTTACTGCAAAAATCAATGTTAAAGGATCTTCGCTAATCGTGCTTTAAATGCTTCACCCAATTTAGGGTCGCGTATACCATATTCAACAAAAGCAGCCATGTAACCAAGTTTGTCACCACAATCATGTGACTTGCCGGTCATGTTAAACGCTTCAACAGTGTCTTGCTCAATGAGCATATCAATAGCATCGGTTAGCTGAATTTCATCACCTGCGCCTGCTGGTGTTTTAGCCAATAACTTCCAGATTTTTTCTGATAAGACATAACGACCCACGACCGCTAAATTCGAAGGCGCTTCACCTAATTCAGGTTTTTCAACCATGGCGTTAATTTGAGCAGATTCACCAGGTGCTATTTCAGCTCCATTACAGTCAGCAATACCGTATTTATTCACTTCATTATCAGGTACTGGCGCGACCATAATCTGGCTAGCCAAGGTAGCCTTGTAGCGCGCTATCATAGCAGCTAAATTTTCTGTTTTTTGATCCGCTGTATATGCATCTAAAATCACATCTGGTAATACAACCGCAAAAGGGTTGTTGCCAATACAAGGATAGGCGCACAATACTGCGTGACCTAAGCCTTTCGCTTCAGCCTGACGCACATGCATAATAGTCACGTCTTTAGGGCAAATAGCTTGAACTTCTTCAAGTAACTGGCGTTTTACACGCTTTTCTAAAGTAGATTCAAGTTCATATGATTTATCAAAGTGGTTTTCAATCGCATTCTTACTTGCATGCGTCACCAACACAATCTCTTTGACACCGGCAGCAACGCATTCATTAACAATGTATTGAATAAGAGGCTTGTCCACTAATGGCAACATTTCTTTAGGAATGGCCTTAGTCGCTGGCAACATACGGGTACCAAGCCCCGCAACAGGAATAACTACTTTCATTTAAAATCCTTGTAAAAATGAGCCTGATCTTATGTTAGCTCTATCTTAAAATGAGTTCGCAAAAATCTAATAAACAAATGTAAACAACTAATGTAAAAGGAAAATATAAAGTACTAAGTTAAATAACAAACGTTAACAAGAGTTAAGAAACCAAATTAATCACTTTTTTAGCTGCATCAGTGTTTTTAGCTTTTTGCTGATAGACTAAATCACAAATTCCATCAGTCGGTGCAAAACCGGTAGGTGTTTTAAGCAAAATGTCACGAATAGCTTCATGGTTAAACGCATGGCAAGCTTGATCTAAGCGGTCTAAAATTAATGAGTATTCAGACCAGGATAAAAACAATTCATTTGCAGTCATGATGCGTTCATGGTCAGTACCGGTAACATCATCGCCAATAAGCAATTCTTCATAAAGTTTTTCACCTGGGCGCAATCCGCTAAACTCAATAGCAATATCACCCTCAGGATTTTTTTCATTTCGGACTTCAAATCCACTTAAACGGATCATCTTTTTCGCTAAATCAACAATTTTTACTGACTTACCCATATCGAGAACAAATACATCACCACCCTTACCCATCGCACCGGCCTGAATAACAAGTTGTGAAGCCTCTGGAATAGTCATGAAGAAACGGGTGATTTCTGGGTGAGTCACAGTAACAGGGCCACCATTAGCGATTTGAGTTCTAAACAACGGCACTACAGAGCCCGATGAGCCAAGCACATTACCAAAACGCACCATACAAAAACGGGTATTATTTTGTTCGCGAGATAAAGCCTGTAATACTAATTCAGCCATGCGCTTAGTCGTACCCATCACATTGGTAGGACGCACCGCTTTATCGGTTGAAACCAACACAAAGGTGTCCACTTTTGCCGCTATGGCTGCTCGTGCAGTATAAAGGGTACCAAACACATTATTTCGCACACCTTCAACGACATTATGTTCAACTAAAGGCACATGCTTATATGCTGCAGCATGGTAAACCGTCTGTACGCCAAAAGACTCCATAATGGCTTGTACTCGATTTTCACGCTGTACAGAGCCCATCATAGGCAAAATTCTGACGTTTAAACCGAGTTCTTTTGCAATGGCATTTAATTCACGGTCAATAGCATATAAAGCAAATTCAGATAATTCAAACAGAACCAATTTCTTAGGCGACTGTTTTAAAATCTGTCGACATAACTCCGAACCAATAGATCCCCCAGCCCCCGTTACCATCACCACTTTATCTTTGATGTTAGAAGACAATAAATCTACACGAGGATTTACTGCATCACGACCAAGTAGGTCATCAATTTCGACTTCCTTAATGTCACTATAAAGCTTAGTACCATTAACTAAATCAGACATTGCCGGGATAGTAAGAACTTGAACAGCTAAAGGCTCTAACCTTGCTAAAATTTCTTGTCTTTTTGCTCGAGTAGCACTCGGCATAGCCAATAAGACTTTATTAACCGATTTTTGTGTAATTAATTTTTTTATTATCGAAGGAGAATGCACATGCACACCTTGAATAACATTACCTTGCAATGATATGTCATCATCGACAAAAGCAAACGGATGATATTCATGGCTTTGCACAAGTGATGTTAATAACTGCCTACCGCTTACACCAGCACCATAAATAATGACAGGCTCACCAATACGCGTCATCCCAGAACCGACCATTGAGCGGACAATCGCCCTTGAACCACCGATGAGTACCAGTGAAAACGCGGCATAGATAATCGGTACAGTTCGTGGCAGTTGAGCGTCGAGATAAAAAGCGAAAAGGACTAAAGAAACAGTAGATAAAAGTACCCCTATAGCTATTGCGGTTAAAGCCTGCAATCCCATATAACGCAAAACCGCGCGATATAGGCCTAACTTGGCAAACGCAACTAAACTTACTGGCACCACAACAAGCAACAGCAGCCAATAGTGAGTATTCGATAACACGACAAAATCATCGATACGAACCAGCAGTGCTGCCCAAAATGCTAAACAGAGGAATACAGCATCAACAGAGAGACTCACGAGGCGCTTATGAGCTCGTTTTAAGCCAAACAAGATTTGGAAAAACTCCATTTTTCGCTCCAAATAATAAAATTCACAATATATGACATATTACAACACGACTAGGCTGTAAAAAAATGAGGTGGGCTAGTCTAGCACAAGTAACCTTTACCTATATGCAATACAGCGTAAAATTAATGATAGGACTAAGCTAGCTGAGCGATATTCAAAGCACGACTTAACAACTTATTAAAATCATAAAAAACAATTGATACGTTTTTGTTGCATCAATCTTGAATTGAGACATCAAGAATTTTAAAGAAAAATAATGAGTTCAATCGCTTAGCAAATGATCACCAATAGATAAACCTATTTTACTGCATCACCGCTACCATTACCGGTAACTGTCATCAAAATGTACTTAAAGTAGTTTTTGATATTCAGAGTATCAATCAACTGTTTGTCAGTTTTTGCTAATAAAGCTGGCGTAGACATATCAATATTTTGTACTTGAGCCAAACCTGTTACACCTGGCAGAACATCGTAAACACCTAACGCATCACGTTCTTTGATTAGATCTTCTTGATTGAAAAGATTTGGTCTCGGCCCAACTAAACTCATTTCACCTTTAATGACATTAATCAATTGCGGCAATTCATCAATTTTAGTTTTTCGTAAAAAATTACCTAGTTTAGTTATAGATGCATTATTAGCTAAATGACTGGCAACTGATTTTGTTTCTACAGACATAGTACGAAACTTAATAAGCTTAAAGGCTTTCTTGTTTTTACCCACACGAGTTTGAACAAAAATTGGTGAGCCAGTATCAAACATGCCAATGATAGTGACTATAACTAAAACAGGCCAAAGTAAAAGCAAACCAAAGAGGGCTGCTAAAAAATCGATTAGACGGATCATGTAAATACTCTATTTATTTTTATTAAGAAGAAACGCTTCTGCAGTTTCTTTAAAACCTTGTTCAAGCGTTTGTGGTGGTGCCCAACCTAACGTGTTCTTAGTATGCGTAATATCAACCTGCAGGGAGCCTAATAATCTATCAACAACATCAGTCTTCCCTGTTAACTTGCCAGCTACGCGATAACACCATAAAGGCACAGGCAATAATCTACTCGATTTCCCAAGAGCTTGTGACATATGCTTTACCATTGATGCAGTTGATACATCATCGTCATCAGAAACTAAAAATACTTGATTAAGAGCCTTTGGATGATCAACACAAGTGACAATTAGATCGACAAGATTTTTAACTGAAACTAAACTGCGTTTGTTAGCTGTAATACAACCGAAAGGCAATGGTAAACCTTTTGAGGCTAGGTTAAGCAAGGACGCAAAATTAGCTTTGACTCCAGGGCCATATACCAGAGGGGGTCGAATAATTACAATCTCCATATCCGTTTGTTGCGCTAGGGTCAACAATTGTGTCTCAGCTTCAGACTTTGAAATACCATATGCATCTTGAGGTTTATGAACATCATCAGCTGTAAAGGATTTGTCTGATGATGTGGATTCACCGTTAACTTTGACACTACTGATAAAGACAAAACGTTTAACACCTGCTTTTATTGCTTGCTTCGCAAGATTTAAAGCACCTTCTAAATTAACCTTACGATATTCAGCCAATGGCTCTGTCGATTCATCCCCCATAATATGAGCACGAGCCGCGCAATGAATAACCACATCGACGCCGTCAATTGCTGTAGAGTAATCTGTAGAACCATCAATATCACCAACTAAAATTGTACCGCCATCGACAGATGTGCTTACTCTCCTGACAGCAGAGATAACTTTTACGTTAGAACTCTTTTTCAGCTCAGCCATCAATGCTGAACCAACAAAGCCTGTAGCTCCAGTAATTAAAACTTTATTCATAACTTCAGTCTCTGCTACTTAAAACTAATTCTTTCAAATCAGTTACAAACACATCAAATCCTAAACACTTTTTTAATTGTTCTCGGTCTATATCAAATTTAAACTTATCATATTCACCACTTTCAATAGCAAAAAAAGTTTGACATAAAGAGTCAAGGCTAGGCTCAATTACAATCCCTAAGTCATTTTTAGTGACCCACTCTGCAACACTCGTACGAGCACCACATAAGGCCAAAATTTTTGCTCCAGAAAAAACATAAGATGAAGATTTGCTGGGAAAAGCAAATCGGGTAACTTCATCTTCTATCGGCAATAGGGCCCATTCATAGTCAGCACTTAATTGTGCCGCTTCAGATGCAGAAACTAGGCCCTTATAGCTAACATTCACATATATTTCAGCTAATTGTTGCAATTCGTTGGCATACACACCCGCACCGGCAAAAACAAACTGCAAAGTTCCGCCTGCTTCACAATATTGCTTAATAGCTTGAATGAGTAATGGCATACGCTGCAAACGCCCTGCGTTACCACAAAAGGTGAAGCCCGTTTTTTTAATTGAGGGGACAACAACATGCTCAAAGGAAACAGAGGGATTAACTAGGAGCTTTATAGGAGATACTGTTGAAGAACGTTTTGTGATTTGTGTAGCCATTTCCTTAGTGATTGTAATCAACAAATCAGCATGTCGCATTGTAATAGAGTCCATACCTTTTAAGATACGAAACAGCAATGGATGAACAGGAATAACAACGTTCGCAGCTTCAGGATGTATATCCTGTAAATGATAAACGTAGTTAGCTCGGAATAACTTACAATAAATCATTACGATAAAAGGAACGAGCACAGGTGGATCTGTAGAAATATACACTTTTTTGGGTCGTTTAAGTAGTAAGATGGATAAGACCCACAACATAAAAAAAACAGCATCAACAGCACGTCGAAGAATACTACTACCTGAAACAGAAAGTGCATGGCAGGGGTAAAATTGAACTCCCTGACCACGCTTTTCACGCACAAGATGATTTTTAATACCCACATGGTCCTGCAAAATTACTGCTACAGATTGAGAGCATGACTGCTGCTCGGCAAAACGCATAAGCGCTTCACCAATAACAGGGTAAGCGGGCCAGAAACTTCGATTTATAATTGCTAAATCCAAACGTTTTAGCATCAATATTGCTTCCAAACAACGCGTTTTACATAATCAGTGTAAGAATGGATAATACGCACCATTTTATCAGAGACATTTGGCATGCTGTAATCGTATACTGGGCGAAGAATACGATTACTTCCACTTGGTTGTGATTCTAATATCTGTAATGCTTGCATAACACGTTCAACACCAAGGCCAACCATCATAACTGATGCTTCCTCCATCCCTTCTGGACGCTCATGTGCTTCACGTAAGTTCAAAGCCGGAAAGTTCATGATTGAAGATTCTTCATTAATAGTCCCACTGTCAGATAACACTGCTTTAGAGTATTTCTGTAGATGATTATAGTCATGGAAACCTAAAGGCTTTAATAATTGAATATTAGGGTGAAACTCTAAGCCCTGAGCTTCAATACGATTGCGGGTTCTTGGATGAGTAGAAACAATAACCGGTAAGCCATAATGCTCAGCAACAGTATTTAACGTTTCAGCAAGATTTGCTAATTGTTTTGGTGAATCAACATTTTCTTCACGGTGAGCACTAACAACAAAGAATTGACCTTGTTGTAAGTTTAAACGAGTTAGAACATCAGATGCTTCTATTTGCGGCATGTAATGAGATAACACCTCAAACATTGGACTACCGGTTTTAATCACTCGATCTGCAGGTAGGCCTTCGGATAAAAGATAATCACGTGCTATAGAGCTATACGTCAGGTTAATATCAGATGTATGGTCAACAATTCTTCTATTTATTTCTTCAGGGACTCGCATGTCAAAGCAACGATTACCCGCTTCCATATGGAAAATAGGCACTTTACGACGTTTTGCCGGTATAGCAGACAAACAAGAGTTTGTATCGCCGAGCACTAACATAGCATCTGGTTGAATTTCTTCTAACACTTGATCAACTTTTATAATGACTTGACCAATAGTTTCAGCTGCATTTTTACCAGCAGCGTTTAAGAAATAATCAGGTTTTCTAACGCCTAAATCATCAAAAAAGACTTGATTCAGTTCAAAATCATAATTCTGCCCTGTGTGAACTAAAATATGTTCACAGTGCTCGTCTAATTTAGCTATAACCCGTGATAAACGAATAATTTCAGGACGAGTACCAACGACAGTCATTACTTTCATTTTAGCTATTGCATTCTGAGTCATATCAAAGGTCTCGCTATAGTATCGGGTTTACTTCGATCAAAAATTTCATTTGCCCACAACATTACAATAAGTTCATCTTCACCAATATTAGTAATGTCATGTGTCCAACCAGGTACTGTTTCTACAATTTTATAATCACTGGCATCTGTTATAAGCTCATACTGTTCATCAGTACCGATATGTTTAAATCTATAACAAGCTTTACCCTTAATCACAAGAAATTTTTCATTTTTAGTATGATGATAATGACCACCACGGGTAATACCAGGATGTGCGGTAAAAAAAGAAAACTGCCCAGCTGAATGTGTCTTCAACATCTCCACAAAAGTGCCACGAGGATCTGTATAACCAGGCACAGTATAGGCAAAGTGTTCTGGATGAAAGTAACTTAAGTAAGTTGAATACAAAGCTCTGGTAAGTCCAACACCTACTTCCTCAGTGACCAAAGAGTCCCTACTTACTTTAAATTTTTGCAGTAAATCAACGACTGCACCTATAGTAGTTTGGTAGACAGTTGGTACTTCCTTATAGCCAGTAATTTGTAGCAAAGAATTATCATTTGGCAATAATTTAATAAACGCGTCACAAACGTCATCTATATAAACAAGAGAAAGTTGAGCGCTAGCATCATGAATATTTATTGGTAATTCATTGATAGTATTATGACAAAATGTGGCTATTGCAGAATTGTAATTAGGCTTACACCATTTACCAAACACATTCGCTAGTCGATATATGTAAACTGGAGCACCGGTAAGCTTTTGATATGAATTAGCAACCTTCTCAGCTGCAGCTTTACTTATGCCATAGGGATTATCTCGTTCAGCTTGAATTGATGAAGTTAAAACAAAAGGAGTTTTTTTGTCTAGTTTTATCAGATGATTAACTATTAATGCAGTCAAATCCGTATTGCCAGTTTTGAAATCTTCTTCATTTACAGGACGATTTATACCTGCTAAATGATAAATAAAATCTGCCGTGGAGACTTTTAATAAAATATCATCCTTACTATCAGCGCTGGTAATGGTGGTTATTGAGTCGAAACCTGCTTCTTCTAAAAAGACCCGCAAGTTCTTGCCAATAAAACCATTTGCTCCAGTTACAACAATATTCATTTATACGCCCTCTGGAACAACTAAATTACCCGCTTTAATCTCACGCATAAAATCAAGTTTAAGCAGAAGTTTCTCCATTCCAGCAACATCAAGGTTTTCAGTATTGTGAGAGTTGTAATCTTCAACTTTAGAAAGGTCTTGCTCACCTTCATCTGTAAACTGTGCATAATTTAAATCACGGTTATCAGCAGGAATTCGGTAATAATCACCTTGGTCTTGAGCGACAAACATTTCCTCACGACTACAAAGTGCTTCATACAATTTTTCACCATGGCGAGTACCTATTACATTGACTTGATGTTCAGGTTTACCCATCAAATTAAAAATAGCTTTAGTCAGTACATCAATAGTTGCACCAGGCGCTTTCTGTACAAATATATCTCCATTCGTACCATGTTCAAAAGCATGCAGCACTAAATCAACAGCATCATCTAATGTCATCATAAAGCGTGTCATATTAGGATCTGTAACGGTTAATGCCTTGCCTTCTATAATTTGACGACAAAATAAAGGTATAACACTACCACGAGAAGCCATGACATTACCGTATCGTGTTGTACAAATAGTCATACCTTCTGGCACGTTACGAGACTTTGCTACGATGACCTTTTCCATCATAGCTTTAGAAATTCCCATTGCATTTATCGGGTAAACGGCTTTGTCTGTACTTAAACAAACAACTTTTTGAACGCCATGATTTATAGCAGCTTCGAGCAAATTTTCAGTACCCACTACATTGGTTTTAACCGCTTCGAGTGGATAGAATTCGCACGAAGGAACTTGCTTAAGTGCTGCAGCATGAAAAATATAGTCAACACCACGCATTGCATTTGAAACACTTTGGTAATCACGAACATCACCAATATAAAACTTTAATTTAGGAGAATTAAATGCTTTACGCATGTCGTCTTGCTTTTTTTCGTCTCTAGAGAATATCCGAATTTCTTTAATATCAGAATCTAGAAAACGATTCAATACAGCATTACCAAAAGAACCAGTACCACCGGTTATTAATAACGTTTTATCAACAAACATTAGCTTAGCCTCAACTTTAAATAGGTTCTAAAAGACAATTTAGGTATTGCCTTGCTCGTTCATGAGCATTTGAAAAACTCAATGCGTACTCTTTAGCTTCAGATAAAGATATACTCTCTCTAAAAGAATCATCACTAAAGTACTTTGCAATTACACTCGCTGCAGATTCTGGTGACAATGGATCAAAATAGAAAGAATAACTTGAACAAATATCACGATTAAAAACCCTATCAGATGCAAATAAAGGTTTCCCCATTACCATTGACTCCAATGGCGTTGCTGAAAAACATTCTAGTAAACTTGGAAATATTATAGCATCCATTTCCTCATAGAAACTAGGACATTGCGCAACACTCAACGAGCCCACATTAGTCATGTTATTCTTAAAATTTTCTGTGCACAAATCCCACTCATCATTAGTGAATGTTACAAAAAAATCAACATTAATTCCATACTTATCATACAAAATCGTTTTCACAAAAGGTAAGATACCCGTATTCTTGTGCGTATAATTTCTGCCCAAAAAGCCAATCTTTAAATTATCACTATTTATGTCGAAACTTAATTTCATCCAGCAATTTTGTTCTAGATAGATAGAACTAATACAGTTCCTGACCACTTGTATATTTTCAGATTTTATTATATTTTGTTTTTCTAGTTCAGTTGCTACATGTTCCAACTCAACAAAAATAAAATTTGATAATTTAAAAAAAAACTTTTGAAAGAAAAACTTTAGTTTTAAATAAACCTTCTGTTTTACAGATAACAAAGGCAAAACATCATTATCAGGATATATAATCCAAGGTTGGGCAAAACCAACAATACTAAAAAAATTTTTATTAAATGTATAAAGAGGCCCAAATACTGTAAAAACTTTATCAAAGTCATTCATTTTTTTATGCATCTTTGAAAAAATGAATTTCAAGCCGTAACTATTTACGGTTTGATAATTTTCAAATCTATCTATATTGTAGCCAAGCTCGCGTAAATTATGGTCAACCGCACTTGAAACCCATATAAATAAGTTGTCCGGAAGTACATCAAAGCGAGACAGCTCACCAATTAAAGATGTAGCCACTTGAACACCGCCGCCAACATGCAAATTAGTTGCGTTAATTAAGTATTTACTTCCCACCATTATCTTTATCCTCTCTCATATACTGGACCTTAGCATTAAGGTTTGCATAAATCCCATCTAACGTTATGTTTTATCAAGATTATCTTTGTGGTACTTTTGTGTGTTTCTTGTTATATCATAGACTGCTCAGTCTATCTTTTGTATTATTTCTTACTAGGATCGATGGCAGACAAATTTAACAGTCGGCAGGGGTGCGCCCAAACATTCACATTCATTGCTGCTTTAAACAACGAAACGGAAGGCGTTATCTGAAGTAATGTACTACGTTTGATGATCGGGGCCAACGGACTGGCCCATACTAAGACAACAACTATGACCTTCTGGGCGGTTACAAATATCTTCCTGTCTGTATGTTATTTAAATTCTTTGAACAGCAGCTCAACCTGTCAACTGCCAGGGGCTGATTACACTTTTTGACCTGCGCCAAAAATAATCTCTTCCCTGAAATCATCACTCCAACAAGCCCTATTAAATTTCTGATTCTGGCTAGTTTTAGCGGGATGTAGCTTCACTAGATTTAACGCCCAACGCCTTAAAATAGCCAGAATACTGGCACCATCCTCATCATACATTTTCTGCTTATCTTCTTGAAATAGTGTATCTAAAAGCCAATGCTGACTATTTACCGTTTGCTAGTGAGCCCTAATCGCTGTACCAAAGGCTTCTGATGTCAGCACTGTATTGCTGACATAAAAATGCGTATCTATACTGGTTTTGTTACCCACTTTTCGATGACGCTCTACTGCGATTAATGTTTTTAATTGAGACCATTTCATCTTTATCTCAGCGGGTAAATTCAATGGACACTGAAATGTTATCCGCTTTTCAACTCGACCATGGCCTTTATCGTCTTGCGTAAAGCATTCAGCATCAGGGGTATTTGTAATGTAATCAGCAAATTGTGCCTGTATTGCCTCGTACAGGTTGGGCTGATTACCTTTGACTTGCAAAATACAATGCCCACCTTCTTTGACAATATAATCAAGTGTTTGCATCTGACAATGCAGCGCATCAAATGTCAGTAACTCAGACTTCAAATCAAGACACGTCAGCAATTCTTGAACGAGTTTGAGCTCACTCTTTTTACTCGCAACTGATTTAGCGCTGAAGACTAAACCAGAGCCGGTATGTAACGCTGCGCTTGAGGCTGATGCTGATGCTGATGCTGATGCTTTGGCACCTTTAAGCACTTTCCCATCAATCGCAATAGAAGAAAGTCCTGTGCTAAGCCGATGCTCGTTGACCCAACTCAACAAGGCATCTAACAAGGAATGCTTTGATACTCCTCTGAAGATGCGACCAATACTCTGCTGGCTGGGAATACCATTAGCGAAGGGGCGATATTTACGAAGCCACATAGGTTTTAATGTCCCGAACTCGTGGCAATCGGCCCAACTTTGCGCACATGATATCACTGCGCTTAGGACGAGGAAGCAGATATCAATGACATCATGTTCTTGATTTATATGGGAACGGCAATCAGTAATCTTATCGAGATGTTTAAGCATATTAAGTATAAAGACAAAGAAAAAGAGTGCTATTTGATCACACTGGCGAGATCAATCAGCTATTTTTAATTCTTTGTTTTTAAGAAGGATGTATAATAAGCCTCTGGTCAACTGCGACGATAAGTCACCATTATATCATCGACAGAATAAGTCTCTAACAGCAAGTTTGTTAAGTAAATGCAGAAACGGCTTTTTATGATTACAGCGCTTTGCAACACGAAACTCCTGTTTTTCACTGCGGTTGTTTAAGTCAAGCTGACCAGGTCAACTGAATTCGGTCACCCTAGTTAAGTTCCTCAAAGGACTTATTTTATCTACTTATCCATAAGATAAAATTAATTGGAACTTTTGTAATCATTGTATCAATGTATTCGCTGCCATTTGTACAACATGGTGATGTAATTTATTACATCTAACTGATCAGCATAGCGAGTTCGATAACTTCGCCATAGAACCAATTCCAGTTTAAAGCTGCAAAAAAGCTTTCTGCTACGTTAACAACACACTTATTTACTCATAATATCTATAAATCCATGTGTTCTCTATATTCGTCTAAATTGATGACACATAACTTAACATCTTGCTCTTAATATATTATCAAGTGTGCTTTAGGTTTTCTTTGCTATATGGCTATTATCAACACATCACAAGCAAGTTGCGCTTACTTCGCTTATAATATAACCTGAGCAACTGGTATGAGTATGCATTATTGGCTCACTATGAATAATTTCAATACAGAATCACTTCCAATCACCCATAAAGTGATAACATTCCGAAAAATGTAGTTTAAAAACATACTAAATCTGTTAATGAAGGTTAGTAATCTCGCTTTGCCTAAAGGTCCTTTCTATGTATCCTCTCCAACTCAGTTATAATACCAGTCAAAGTAAAAGGTATCAAAATCTGCCATATATGAAAACAAACGGTACCCAAACAAAAAAAGCAAAAGAGAAAAACATACGATTTTCTTATAAAAGAAAGAGCTTCTTTTATATGCAAAAACAAAATACAGCAAGCCTATATCAAAAAACCAAGAAACTCTATAAAAGATAGCAAAATTATAACCTACTGCCCAACTTACTAAATTCATATATAAACAAAACTTAAAAAAAGACTCATAAATACTATCAGACTTAGATAATTCATTTTCTCTAAAATACAAAAGCAACATTAAAAATGAATATAAAATCCATCTCCAATAAAACAGAATAGGATTCCCACTAAACCCTTCAGATAAGCTTAAATATATTAAATATCTTGAAAAAAAAGACTCAATAAAAAACTCAAGAAAAACAGTAAAATTTATCATCCCAATAAAAAATATCAAAGGCAAAATCAAATAATACCTATCAATAACTTTCCTAGATGCAAAAAAAGCTGGAATAATAAAAATATAAAGTGAAGCTACATTATGAAACAACAAACCTAAGAAAAACAATGAAAAAGATCTTTTTAATTTACCTTCGATAAAATGAAGGCATGCTAATATTGTAAAAAAAACTCCAGTGGCAAATCTTATTTGTACGAAATAACTTTGAAAAAAAATACATAAAATAAAAGCTAAACAAGTATATCTTACACATTGAGGGAAACGTTTACAAATGCATAGAGTCAAAAAAACATTTAAAATTGAAAAGAAAATTATTAATACTTGATAATCAAATCCTAAATAGTGTAAAAAACTAGATAATAAGATAATCCCAGGCTCAATACCAAATGATGCTTCAATAGATTTCTTTATAGACTCAAGATTTATGCTATTAAAATCAGGTGCAAGATAAAATATATCTCTATAACTATAATAATCTGGTTCAATAGGTCCTTTAAACGCTACCAAAAGGAACAGAAAAAAATAAGAAATAAATATCAACAAAAAAGATATTTTTTTAGAATTAACATTCTCAAACTTGAACGTAAAAACACAAGTAATGACTGACAGATATGCAAAAAAAACAGGTAAATAATACACTGTAAACCACTCATTATTAAATTTATTTGCTAAATTACACTCTATCATATAACGAGTTTAATGGATGACCTTTATAAAAGCGTCTAGCAATAGCAGAAAATAATCGACTAAAATCATAAAAAACATATTCTAGTGCAGTTCTCTTTCTTAATTGCACTAACCTAAGGTCAGCATTTTCGAAGTTTGATGAACATAATTCCATACTAAATTCATGGCACGATGAAAGGTGACTACTTACAAGATTTTGTTTTTCTTGTTCATTCATCATTATAAATTTTAGAATCAAAGCTTTCACATCTATTAAAGGTAGATTAACTGATTTTAAGTTATAATCAAGTTTAGCGACTTCATTAAAATATCCATAAGAGAGAGGTTCGTCTAGAGATTCAACACCAACAATCGAACAAACACCAAGAGATGCAGCTTGTATAATGGCTGTACCACTTCCAACAAAAAGATCAAAATCACCTACGATCTCATCAAACTTAGCGTACTCTAAACTTCTAACTTGAAACACTGAATCGTCTAAATTTAAAGCTTTAATTTTCTCGTGCATTTCATCATATAGAGGGCCATCTCCATAGACATGATATTGAATACTAACACCCTTAACTCTTAATTCATTTACAACATCAATCATCCATAAATTATATTTTTTAAAATCTACTAACCTTCCAACTGAGCATATTTTAAACGGCCTATCACGACAAAAACCATCATACTTTCTGATTGTTTTTTCATAATCCTTGTGGATTGAAACAGTTCCTATTCTGAATGTTGCAGCACCATCTAAACTTATAGATGCATACTCTTTGTAGAAATCTATAATACTAGAACTAAACAAGAAGAGATTTTGTACAGGAATGCACTCAAATAAAACATTTCGATTAATGCATTCATAATATGGTAGTTTTCTATCCTTGCCCCAACAAAACTCCATTGAATGGTAAAAACCAACGGATATAGGCAAAGTAATACCAGAAACAGTACATATCTTCTCTGCAACCATTAATGCATTTCCGAAAGTAACATGTATACTTTTAGAATCTAACAATAGTAATTCCAGTTCTTTTTTCTTATAAAAAGCACTCAAATTTAAATACGGCAACAGAAAGCCAGATGCTAAATCATTAATATAGTAAATACCAGCATACTTATTGACTTCATCTAAAATATTATTATTATTAAGCTTTTTATTTGCTATTAATAACACATTAGTTTTCAATCCTGAATAAAACCTTTGTTTGACCAAGCGAGCAATAAATGTTTCTATCCCCCCCATACCTAAAGAATTGTGTATGATAAGCATCTATTATTTAACCCTCTTATATTCTCGATAAAGTTCATACATTGATTTGATTGACCTTTTATAAGTAAAAAGTGAAATACACATTAATAACATCCAAAAAAAAGTTAAATATATGGCATTAGTAGTATAATTAAACTTATAAAGTAAGATATGGGCAATAGATAGCAAAAGATAAGCAGAAGTTATTATATACAACTTCAATCTAGAAAAGCTTTTCCATAGCATTACACTGAACTCAGTTCTTAAAATGAAAAAGATATAAAAAGATATCATGGAGGAAAATGCAGCTCCAACAGCTCCTAATTGAGGTACAAATATGTAATTAAGTACCAAATTAATCATTAATGAAATAAAGCCTGCTAGAAACGAATAACCTGTTTTTTTAGATATTCCAATACCTATAACTGTTGATTCTGACAATAAATAAAATAATGGGGCAGCAGCACACCCAATTATAATGTATTCAATCGAACTATATGTCGCAGGTACAAAATTAACTAATAAACTAGAAGAAATCCCAAACAATGTCCAAATAACAACAACTAGAATTGAAATAAAATCTATAACTAATTTAAACCAATCAAAAGATACATTATCAGCATGCCAACGATAAACTGTTGGATGCCACAAATTACCAAAAATTGCTATAAAAATAACTACTACACTAGCAAAACTAGTTGCTATAGAGTAAATAGCTAACTCTTCTAAAGTAGATAAGTTTTTTATAAAAAAACGGTCAATTGAAGTTAACATCCAATATGAAAGCGTTGCACCAAATAGTGGGAATCCAAATCGGTACAATTCTATTAACTGTACCAAATCTAACTTAGCTTTAAAGGCATCAATTATATGTTCTCTATTAAATAAAACAAAAAACACAAATGCACTTCCTATCGAAATTGTGTACAACGTAATCAAAATAAGAAAATCAAAATCAATATGAAACAAATAAATGAATACTAACATTAATAACAAAACTAATTTTGGTATTACTTGTGACAATGAGAAAGCCCAACCCAAACCATGCATTCGTAGAAGTAAAGTTAATACACTATTCCCAAAAACAAAAAACACACAAACAATGAGTAAAAAATCAAAAGAAGTCCCATTTACACTAAATAATATATTTGAAAACTCAAGTCCACTAATCATCCACAAGAAAAAAAATAATAAAAAAATAAAAATACCTGGAAAAAATGTAGATTTTAAGAGCATGCTCCTATCTATATCTGCATAGAAATATCTAACATATGCTTGGTCTAAACCCATAGTCAGAAAAAGTGCAGCGCATGCTGTTGTAGCCTGTAAGATACTATACCTCCCAATATCCTCTGGTGTAAAAAACCAAGAAATTAAAGGCAGTGTAATTAAAGTTAATAGGGCCGCAATAATCGGCCCAACAGAAAAACTCAATAATTTATTATTATTCATACATAATTATGATTTGTTAAAAATACGATTCTAGCATGGCAATGATACTAATTTAAAAGTGAGTTAAACTTAATATTAAAACTCACTAGTAGCGGTATTAGTTAATGAGTTAGATATCAATATCAACTATATATTCGATGATTTTATCACATATAAAATCAACTTGTTCAAGCTCTAATTCATAAAACATAGGTAATCTAACAAGACAATCGGAATAATTATCTGAATAAATTAGAGCATCTCCATCATAGTTATCTATATAAAACTGACTGTTATGTAATGAAAGATAATGAAAAACTACATTAACAGATAATCCCTTTAAATAAGATATAAGAGAAGTTCTCTGTTCTAATGTTTTACATACTAAGTAGAACATATGTGCGTTATTTGTTGCATAGGCAGGCATATTCGGCAAGGATATATCTGATTCAACTAATGCGGTACTAAGCCTTTCATAATAGCGCTGCCATATAGCTTTACGCTTAGTTTGAATTTTTTCTATATTTTGTAGTTGCGCAAATAGGAAGGCAGCAATAATATCTGAAGGTAAGAACGAGGAACCTATATCAACCCAACCATATTTTGCAACTTCTCCTCTAAAAAATGACGTTCTATTAGTCCCTTTTTCACGAATAATTTCAGCTCTATTGATATATCTATCATCATTAATAACCAACATCCCACCTTCTCCGGCGATAATGTTTTTAGTCTCATGAAAGGAGAATGTACCAAAAGTACCAATACTCCCGAGTGGTACACCATTGTAAAAAGAATCTATTGCCTGAGCAGCGTCTTCAACAACCGGGATATTAAATCGATTCGCTATCTCCATAATACTATCCATATCACAAGCAACTCCTGCGTAATGGACTACCACAATGGCTTTCGTATTAGGGGTAATAAGTTTCTCTATTTGTGCCGGATCAATATTAGGATGATCATCACAACTATCTGCAAAAACTATTTTTGCTCCACGCAAAGCAAATGCATTCACAGTTGAAACAAAAGTATAAGATGGGGCAATAACTTCATCAAAGGGTTGAATATCGATTAAAATTGCTGCCATTTCTAGTGCATCAGTACACGAAGTAGTCAGCAAAACTTTTTTAAAGCCATATCGATGTTCAAAAAAATCATGACATTTCTTAGTAAAATAACCATCGCCAGAAATTTTACCTGACGTCAATGCTTCAGTGATATGAACTAATTCACTTCCATGAAAATATGGTTTGTTAAATGGAATCATTTTCTAAATACTCTGTAAATTTAATTAGTAGATTTTTATTACGATCTTTAATACGTTTGGCTGGTACACCGAAATATACACCCCATGGCATTGTAGGTTTATTAATCAAACTCATAGCACCAACTGAACAACCTTCTTCAATATTACATCCAGGTAATACTATTGAACCAGCACCAATGATCACATGTTTACCAATAAAAACAGCTTTGAAAGTTTCAGACTTATATTCTTTAGGAATAGTCGAATTTGTCATTGTTTCGCCTGTATAATCATCACTTTGCGACATAATATGACAACCATAAGCTACTGTTGAATAGCTATCTATATTTACACCAGGTTCACCACCTGCAATATTACAATAAACCGTAATATGAACATTTTTACCAATAACTATACGTCCAGATAAAACACAAAAGTCATCAACTCTTGAGTTATCTCCGATTTCAATTAACTCTGGGTTATAAATAACACACCTATTACTAATTTTTACGTTCTTACCCAGGGATTTGAATCCTAATTTTTCTATCTGTTTTTCTGTCAAAAAAGCCATATTTTATAAACCTTTATTTATACAGAGTGATAACAAATATTGACCATAACTATTTTTTGCCATTTGTTTAGCTGATTTAATAACGTCATCCTTGGTTAGCCAGCTATTACGTAATGAAATTTCTTCTAAACAAGCAATTTTATAACCTTGTCTTTTCTCAATAGTTTCCACAAATGAAGCCGCTTCTAGCAAACTTTCATAGGTTCCTGTATCTAACCAAGCAAAACCACGCCCTAAAAGTTCAACATTTAATTCGCCCATTTCAAGATACACTTGATTTATACTTGTTATTTCTAACTCACCGCGTTCAGATGGTTTTATATTTTTGGCAATATTAACAACTCTATTATCGTAAAAATATAACCCAGTTACAGCAAAGTCTGATTTTGGTTTAGCAGGCTTCTCTTCTATACTTATTGCCCTCTGAGCTTGGTCAAAATCAACAACGCCAAAACGTTCAGGATCTTTTACTTGATAACCAAACACAGTTGCACCTGTAGATCTTGACGCGGCTTTCTTGAGTATCGGTGAAAAACCTTGCCCCCAGAAAATATTATCCCCAAGAGCTAAACAAACATTATCTTGACCAATAAACTCTTCACCAATTAAAAATGCTTGCGCCAATCCGTCTGGACTTTGTTGCACGGCATATTTCAAACTAATACCAAAGTCACTCCCATCTCCTAATAGTCGCAGGAAAGAAGATTGATCCTCAGGAGTTGTAATAATTAATATATCCTTAATACCAGCAAGCATTAAGACAGAAATAGGATAGTAAATCATCGGCTTGTCATAAACAGGTAGTAACTGTTTCGATACGCCCTTAGTAATAGGGAAAAGACGAGTACCAGAGCCACCCGCTAAAATAATTCCTTTCATAAATTTCCTTTCTACATTCTAGAATGTAGCAAAAATAAGTTAAATAAAGTCTTAATCATGAATTTATGCCTAAACGCTCACGTTGATAGCTACCATCTTGCACATGTTGACACCATGTTTGGTTACTTAGATACCATTCGATGGTTTTACGTAAACCTGTCTCAAATGTTTCTAACGGTTCCCAGCTTAGCTCATGACTCATTTTAGTCGCATCAATTGCATAACGACGATCATGGCCTGGCCTGTCGGTCACATAAGTGATTTGCTCAGCGTAAAGAGTGTCTTTAGGCACTAGGGCATCTAAAATACTGCAAATGGTTTTAACCACTTCAATATTTTGTTTCTCGTTGTGACCACCGATATTGTAAGTTTCACCGACTTTACCTTTCGTCACTACTTTATAGAGTGCACGAGCATGGTCTTCAACAAAGAGCCAATCACGAATTTGATCACCTTTGCCGTAAATAGGAAGTGACTTCCCTTCTAACGCATTGAGGATCACTAATGGAATTAACTTCTCAGGAAAATGATATGGCCCGTAATTGTTAGAGCAGTTAGTTGCGATTGTTGGCAGACCATAAGTGCGTAGCCATGCTCTGACTAGATGGTCACTTGATGCTTTTGATGCAGAATAAGGGCTGCTTGGGGCATAAGGTGTGCACTCTGTAAACAATGGAAGCTCACCATCCTGCTCATCAGGATGAGGTAAATCACCGTAAACTTCGTCTGTGGATATATGATGAAAGCGAAATGTTTGCTTGGCATCGGCTGATAATTCATTCCAATACTCGCGAGTTGCTTCAAGTAACGTATATGTACCAACGATATTGGTTTGAATAAAGTCTGACGGTCCGGTAATAGAGCGATCAACATGAGATTCTGCTGCGAGGTGCATTACAGCATCAGGCTGGTGTTGTTTGAAGACTCTATCTAACTCAGAGCGATCGCAAATGTCGACTTGCTCGAAAACATAACGTTCACTTGACTCAACACTCACCAATGATTCAAGGTTACCAGCATAGGTTAGTTTATCGACATTGATGACGCTATCTTGGGTATTATTGATGATATGGCGTACTACTGCAGAGCCGATAAAACCAGCGCCACCTGTGACTAAAATTTTCATTTGTATGCTTCCGAATTTACTGTAACTACCTAAATATTAATAACGTTAGGTTAGGTGAATTGAATATTTTCTTTTTTACATCTGAACCTAAAACTCGGACTTATCATGTTTGACAAACTTTGACAAAAATAACACTTTGATTATTGATTATGAAGTAATTTTAATCATTTTTTCTAACGAAATATCTAATTAATACAAACATGACACCCAGCATTCCACCAAACATTGTGCCTAACACGCAGATTAGCGCTCGCTTAGGTTTAGACTTTTCTTCTGGTACTAATGCTGGGTCAATTGTTTTAAATACATACTCATCGCGAACTTCTGCAAACATGATTGTTTTTGCTTGTTCTTCAATGAGTTTATATAAAATAGAGCGAATGTCGGCTACGTTTGTTTGTTGAATTTTAGATTCTAAAAATGCAGTACTTTTAATCGCTTCTGCAACGTCACGCTCTTTCATGACGTTGTTAATGTCTTGCACTAACCAGTTAACCCACTGATGGGCAACAGCTGGAGATAAATGCTCTACCGATACGGTGACCATACCGGTTTCTTTTGCAGAGTTAACTGCAATAATTTTAGAGAACACTTTAAATGCTTCTTGCATTGAAGGCTCAGGTTTAAAGGGGGGCTTAACATCGCGAACCCAATTTTTTCGAGCTGCATCATACAAATCTACATCGTACGATAATGTATTGTCTGCCATGTTCCATTTTTCTGCAGCCATTAAATCAGGCAAAATGTCATGGTTTTGAATAAAATCACTGGCAAATTGGCGTGATTTCATGACTTCGATGGCCATTTGAGTTTTATCAACGCCACCACCGCCGCCTAAATTGATTCCCGCCATACTTGCCAAACCACCAAACTGGCCCGCAAGTGCTGCTAAGCCACCACCGCCTTGCTCTGAGTCTGCTGGAGATAATAACGCTTCAGACTTATATATGTTTGGTTGGTTAATCGCAAAAACAACTGCTCCGACAGCAAACACCATAGTGATAGCAATAATTAGCCACTTGCCTTGCCATATTACAGAAAATAACTCACGAAGGTCGATTTCGTCGTTTTGACGATTGCCGAATTCAGAGTCTTGTTGGTATTTGTTTAATTCATTGGACATTTAACGTTTGTCTCTTTGTTTGGGTTCTAGGTTCTAGGTTCTAGGTTCTAGGTTCTAGGTCAACATCATAATTTGCAGCGTCTTCTTTCACGCAACCTTTTCTTATTTTGATTAACGCATCAAGCATTGCTGAAATTTCTCTGGCTTCTTTAATAAGCTTTAATCCGTTCTATTTTTCTATAACACCTATTTCAATAGCTATAAAAATTTGTGTTGCTAGTTCCCCGGATGACCCTTTTGCAAAATATAAAAACCTTGCAGACTCAGCATGTGACTCTCGCTCTTCACCCTCAGCAATATTTGAAGCAATAGAAACTGCAGCTCGAGTCATTTAATCTTTCAAGCCATAATCACGGCAACTCTTTAATTCACAATAGGTATTACATGCCAATCTACTTGAGCGTTTCCATACTTCTAATTTTTTAAAACTAAATTCATTCATATAACCATCCTTGGCTCTACTTAATTTTGTTATCGCTTTAAACCCTAGGACCTAGAGTATGCTTATTTACAAGGTTGCGACTGCGGCTACTGCAATGGCGCTGTTATAGAGAATGGTAGTGACTTGTCCCCACAGGGTTAGGCTGTCTTTGTATTCGGTATCTAACGGTACAATGATGGTGTCGCCTGGTTCCATTTTACTGCTGCTGGTAAACCAGGTTGATTCGTTTGGCATGGCAACAGAACCGTCGGCTTTAATGATGTAAATACGATCATCATCAGCACGTTTTCGTGAACCGCCAGACAAGTCTAGATATTGGTCGAATGTGACACCGTCTTTGAATCTGTGGGTACTAGGATGCTGTACTTGACCCATGACTGATACAGTTTGATTTTTAGGTGGGACGTATAATGCATCACCGTCTTCTAAATCAAGATTCGCTTCGTCTATATTTAGTGCTATAGCATTTAAATCAACGATTAAACGCCCTGCAACTTGCACGTTTTCAAGCTCTTTAAGCATTAATTGCGCATCGGCATAGCCAACTGTTGGGGTGTCTTTGGTTAATGCTTTAGCGGCTATTTCGCGGCGTAACTCATCTGATAGTTTAGCGAGTTCTAAACGCTCTTTATCTTTAACCGATTGGCGTAAAAACACGGCGCTTTTTAATGATGCATCTTCGGTATAACTGCCGGCGCGTGCAATCGCATCTTTAAGCGTTTCACCACGTTGTATAGAGTAAGTACCCGGGAACTTAACCTCACCTTTGATGGTTATCCAACGGGTTTCTTGCCAATCTGGAAGCATTCTAACCGTTAGAATATCTCTGCTTTGTAATGCGATATTTGCTGATGAATCATGCATTAATTCACTAAGATTTAATTGTTGATGCTCGATTGTTACGCCATCTGTTTGTGAAATAACCTGACGCGTTAATTCGGCAGACATGGTATAAGAGCCCTCTTCAAGGCCACCAGCAGCAATTAATAACTCTTTTACATCTGCATTTGTTGTTAAAGGATACTCACCAGGGAAACGTACACTGCCGTTAATACTAACCAGCTTAGCTGCATCACCAAATCGACTTTGCTTTTTAAGTTGACTGATAACTGGTTTTAGAAGTTGTTCGCGGTCTTCATAATCGAATACTAAAATGGTATCTCGTGGTTGTAATGCAAGGTTGAATTCAGAAAAAGGTTCTGCAATCGCACGGCCTAGTGCAATACGTTGCACCTCAATATCACCACGTTGATTTACTTCACGTACCAGTAATGCATAATCTAAATCTGCCGTAATCGTTAAGTTACCCCAAATTGATGGCAGTAAGTCTGCCACTTTAATTTGGTTAACCCATTGATATTTACCAGGGCGGATGACCGCGCCTGCGATAGTAATGGCATTGTCGATGCGGTTAGAGGCTGATTTAACGTTTAGCACATCGCCGTTTTTAACTTGGGTTGATAAACCGCTATTAGCCGTTAAATCGACGTTAATTACAGTTTTAACAGCTTTGTCACTAAAACGTTCAACCACACTGGCTTTCGGAAATGCACCAGGGTTTAAACCACTGGCCATTTTGATCACATCTGCCATTGTTTCGCTGTGTTTAAGCTCATAGATGGCAGGACGACGAACTTCCCCCATAACGCTCACAGTTCCACCAGTCGATGGAATAAATACCACATCACCAGATTGCAAACGTTTGTCACCTGAAGCATCGCCGCGCATTAATAAGTCATAAAGGTCTAATGACCCGACGGTTTTACCTGAGCGCTTTAATTGAATATTACGTAATGAACCTATTTGGTTAATACCGCCAGAGATAAACAATGCTTGGGTAATCGTAGATAAACTAGAAACTGTATAAGAACCAGGCTTGTATGCATCGCCAGCAACAAAAATACGAATTGAGCGCAATTCCCCCATCGTAATGTTTGAATTAATGCCAATCATACTTTGAGCGATTTTATCTTGGAGCAAGTCTCTCGCTTCTGAAAAAGATAACCCTACTAATGATATTGGACCTAAATCTGGAAACTGTACTGCGCCATCGCGACCAACCATTAATTGGTAATTATTGTTTTCTTTACCATAGAGTTGAACATTAATGGTATCGCCAGGGCCAACCATATATTCAGCAGGTACAGGAACATCTGAAACTGGCGCAAACGTTGTAGGAGAACCGGCAAATAAATCATAACCAAATGGCTTTAGTTCTGATTTTTGTTCTGTTTCTCTTTCTTCAACACTTAATGTCGTTTTTGTTTTTTGTAAATTTGTTCGATCTTCTAATTCTTGTTGATTGTTTTTTACATCAGTATTTTGAACGACTCTAGGTTCGACTACTTGTGGGTTTTCAATTTTAGTTGTAGTTGTTGAAGCCGATAGCAATGAAGGGTCGATGCCATATTGTTTTGCTATGCGCTCTTGTTCTGATTTTGGCAGTTGTTTAAATTGCTCGATCATTTGTGGCGATGGCGTCACAGCCTGTACTTGCGTACTGAAAATAATAATGGCTGACAAGCCAGCAATTAACATGTTTTTGGTTTTATGCAACACCAGGTATCTCCAATATTATTTTAAATTAGGTTGTTAGGTAATAGGGTATAGGAACTCGCAAGCTCGCCAGAGGGCGGACTACGTCCTTCTAGGTCCTAGCAGCGTAGCGTCCAGGCACGCTACCGACCCGCGTGCCCGCATGGCGGGCGAGACGCCCTTCGGCGTCTGCTTAACGAATGAAACTTTTCATTCGATGTCCTTCGGACACGCTACCGCCCATGGATTACGGCTTCCAACTTGCCCTTCGCTATGCGAAATTTTAAATTTTTATGTACATATTTGCGCTATTTTTACGTTTTATACGTAATCAAGCGCGGAATTATACTTAAAAATGCACTGAGATGCTTTAGTTAAGACTCTAATAAACATTAAATATGTTAAACAAACGTTTAAAAACCACTTAATTGCTTACATCTCGAACACTTCGGCACAGTTTTAATCGTTTAAGTGTCGTTTTTGAAGTAAGCCTATGGCGAATCTCTTACAAATGGACAGGCTTAACACTGTACTTTCAAAAAAGGACAATCATATTCTGTCGTAAATCAAGCAGACTTAAGATTACTCAATTCGACTAAAATTCGTTTTTGCTGCCCCATAATTGTAAACAGTACATGGCAGCGTTTATCTGGGTTGTTTTCGTCGAATATAGCCTCAAGGTCTTTAAAGGGACCGTCTACGAATGTGACTTTATCGCCTTTGGTTATCGTTTTTTCAACGTCAGGGACATGCCCTTGAACGCGCCTTTTCAGCGCTGAAATAATTCGGTCGTCAATGGGGGTCATGTCTTCTCGACAGCCGACTATGCGATTAGCACCACGTGTATTGTGGATTTTGCTTACGCTAGTGACTTCTGGATCGAAATAGATAAACAGATAACTTGGGAAAAGAGGTGCCGTAACCATTTGGGTTTTATTACGAACCTTTTTTTGTTGGCTAATCATAGGTAAATAGCTTTCGACTTCTTGCAAAGCCAAATTTTGCTGTGCACGTAATTCTTCACGTGATTTGCAATACAGTAGATACCAAGATTTCATTGTTACTCGCTTGTTTAATTTACTCATCTGTCTGAGTAAGTGACGTCCCATTCACAGCAGTCAATAATAACAAACTTAGCGATTCTTTTGAAACCATTTAGGCTCTAAATGCCTATAAATACGCCACTTCTAGCACATAACCAACCAATAAAAATGGAAGAATGGGTTTACCTGAATCTAACATATTGATTTGCCTCGACAGATAAATACATTAGGGATTTATGGTGTGGGTGACAGTTAACTATAATTTATCTGTTTTTAGTAAAATAAAAAATAAACCTCGATTGAATATCGAGGTTTAGAGTAAGCATAACCATTATGTCTATTAAAAAACGAGCGCTTATTGGCCTGGTTTAGGTGGGTAATTCATCATGACAGAACCGATAGCCTGATTAATTGTTTCTACTCGCTCTTGTGGAGTACTTTGCTCTCTAACCGTGTCAGCAATCGTGCCGCGCCATATAAGCTTGCCGGTTTTATTGTCGACTAAATCAACCATTAATGTACCGACTTCATATTCACGCACTATCGTTTCTGTTTGCATTGAACCGGCGAGTCCCCAGCGCGGACCATAGTATGGGTTGTATCCGAAATGGCTATTAAAGGTGTCTACGTTGATTTTTTTATCGACTTTTGTAATGTAATTAACTAATAAGTCAGCGTTAGGTTTGTCGACTTTACTGATGCCTTTTTGGCTTAATTGAGTTTCAATTGCCGCTCGGACGCGTTGGTCCATAAGGCCATCTAAATGGTATTCAGTTTCGGTATTGTTTTTTTCTACCCAGGCGTAAGACTGGTATTGGCTAAAGTTTACCGATGGGTCAAAGTCTGAACTTGATTTTAAGGTACTACAAGCGCTTAACGCTAATACCGCGGCGGCGATAAACAGTTTTTTCATTACAGACTCCAAAACAATATGTTAATGCATATAAGCTTATAGAGCACAAAGATGTTGTCAAGTTAACTAGAATTTATAAATGTAGGTTATAGGTTCTAGGAACTCGCAAGCTCGTCAGAAAGGACTTAGTCCTTCTAGGTACTAGGTAGGTTTTAAATTTTACTCGCTCGTCATCCTCGAGGGCTTTTATCGGGGATCCAGGTGTTTCTGTTTATTTATATTTAATACTTTTAGATTTTAAGGTTAAACACGTAGGAGCTAACACCTGGATTCCGGCTCAACAGCATTGCCGGAAAGACGGAGTAGTGGGCGCTATTTCGAGGCTCAATCATTGTGTTGCTCCAGCGCACGTCATCCTCGAGGGCTTTTATCAGGGAACTAGGTGTTTCTGTTGACTTATATTTATGACTTTTAGATTTTAAGGTTAAACACATAAGAGCTAACACCTGGATTCCGGCTCAACAGCATTGCCGGAAAGACGGAGTAGTGGGCGTTATTTCGAGGCTCAATCATTGTGTTGTTCCACCGCTTGTCGTCCTCGAGGGCTTTTATCGGGGATCCAGGTGTTGCTGTTGACTTATCTTTAGGGTTTCAGATTTTAAGATTAAACACGTAAGAGCTAATACCTGGATTCCGGCTCTACAGCATTGCCGGAAAGACGGAATATTGGGCGGTGTTTGGATAACTCCAATCGTCCGTCTTCCCTGAGTACTTGTATTAGGAATCCAGTTATTGCTCCAACCTCCCGTCTTCCCTCAGTACTTGTATTGGGGCTAGCTGTTGCTAAACCGTTCGTCATCCTCGAGTGCTTTTATCGGGGATCCAGGTGTTGCTGTTGACTTATCTTTAGGGTTTCAGATTTTAAGATTAAACACGTAAGAGCTAATACCTGGATTCCGGCTCTACAGTATTGCCGGAACGACGGAGTTGTCGGAGGTGTTTGAATACTCCAATCCCCCGTCATCCCCAAAATGTTTGTATTTGAGATCCTGATATTGCTTTTAGTTCTATCACAACTTTTGATTCTCTTGCAGCTTTAGCCTTTATTACTGATCCATACGGTTTGATATGGTTGCAGTTGTATTGTTTTGGTGATGTCTTCAATTTGGATCCCGCTGAGTAAATCGATCCAGTATTCTGAAATCACTAGATTGAGCTCATTAATGGGCAAGTCGGTTACTTGGTCTGACACGTTACTGATGCAAAAAATACTTTGTTTACGGTTGCGGCTTTGACGCCAAAAGCCAAATAGTTGCAGGCCGAGGTGTAAGGTAAATTGCGTGGCATTTGGGTGAAATGCAATTTGTTGTGTGCGTATATTGATAAGCTTTGTCATCGCAGACAATACCTGGCTGTGAGTACTTTGCGCATCACTTAACTGTTGCTTTAAATTGTCTAGCTCCCAACGATGACGGTTGATGGCTCGGTTGTGCGAGGTATTGGCGAGCTTTTCATAATCATTACGCGTGCCCAGTAAGCTGTGTATGTAAATGCCAGGTATGCCTTCTAGCCCTAGCATGATGCTATGAGCACACATAAAGCGTTGCATGCCCCATAAATCTTTACCTTTTGTGGTGCCTTGCAGTGCATCGTAAAGTGCGATGTTCATCTCATACGGTTTTTGGGTGCCAGTTTCGGTGGTTCGTGCTGATATTTGGCCACCAAATTGCTTCATGGTATCGACGAGTGTTTCAATTTCATCGTCATCTAATAAGCCTTCAACCGGACGCAAACCAATACCGTCATGCGAGGCGATAAAATTAAAATATGTAGTGCCATCTTGTGCTGGCGGCATACTCATTAACCAACGCTTTAAATATAAACAACTGCCAGTGATTAAGGTGTTAATGAGCAAAGGAGGCAGTGAAAAATTATAAATACAGTGGGCTTCGTTGGCATTGCCAAAGTACGTTAGATTTTGTGTATTGGGGATATTAGTTTCGGTGATGATCATTGCATCGTTTTGCGCATGTTCAATAAGGGTACGCAATAAACGAATGACCTCGTGCGTTTGAGGCAAATTGATCGATTTAGTTCCTACCACTTTCCATAAAAATGCTACCGCATCGAGCCTAAATATACTCACTCCCGCATCCAGATACTGACGAATAATCGTCACAAATTCGATTAATACTTTTGGGTTTCTAAAATCAAAATCGACTTGGTCGTGGCTAAAGGTAGACCACACATATTGCGTTCCGCTAGGTGTTTCTGTCGGTCTTAACAGTTCCGATGTACGCGGCCTAACAACATCAGATAAATCATCGTTTGGTTGCGCGGTAAAAAAGTAATCATGACCAGGTCCATCACCTTTGCAGAAGTTATCAAACCACAAGCTTCGGCTTGAGCAGTGATTGATGACTAAATCTGACATTAAACGACGTTTACTCGCGATAGCACTGATATCAGCCCAGTCTCCTAAACTCTCGTTGACACTAGAGTAATCGATAACGGCAAAGCCATCGTCTGAGCTGTAGGGGAAAAATGGCAAAATATGCACGCCATTGATACAACCAACATAACTGTCGATAAATTGTGACAATGTAGTCAGTGGCCGCTCACCTTGCTGTAAAACACTATCACCGTAAGTGATCATGATGGTGTCTTTTTCAGACCAGTGATTGGCAAAAGGTTCTGGTACCTGGCTAAACTCGGTGATACGCATGATTTCTATGAGTGTTTGCGCCAAGGTGACAATCGATATATCGAGATCAATGTCTTTATAAATACACTCAAGTTGATGTTGCAGTTTTTGCTGTAGTCCATCCATTACTGACATAAGAATTCCTTAGCTAAACTCTGCATTATCTGCTTCAACTGCGGCTTTAAGTTGCTCAAGTACATCTGGCATGGCACTCACTACTCTGCTCCAGGTTGGCATAAACGGGGTTTCCATAGGATTATCTAAAAAGCGTTGCCCTGCGGTTACAATATTTTGCGCAAACATTTCAACGGCTTTTTCTTCTAAATGAATATCTGTGGTTAAGCCGTTCATTAACGCATCATTATGATATGTCTCAACATAATCAAGGGCGACACGGTAGTAAGTGGCTTTTAATGTGCGAAATGATTCTGTGCTGAAGGTTTCACCCTGGGTTGCTAATTTACGGAAAAACGCTTTGGTAATATCAATCGACATTTTGGATAAACCCGCCTCTTCGTTGTCGAGTGATAAGTCTTGATGTTTGTGATCATAATTGTCGGCAATATCGACCTGACAAATACGATTATGGGCATAATTACGCTGCATTTCAGACAGCACGCCTATTTCTAAGCCCCAATCACTCGGGATGCGTAAATCGGTCAGTACATCGCGTCTAAAAGAGAACTCCCCTGCGAGTGGATACCGAAAACTGTCCATATATTCCAGGTATTCGTTGTAGCCGACCACTTTTTTAAGCGCCTTAATAAGCGGGGTGACTAATAAACGAGAGACTCGACCGTTAATTTTGCCATCGGATAATCTGGCGTAATAGCCTTTACTAAATGCATAGTTAAATTGTGGGTTGGCTACCGGGTAGAGCAACCTGGCTAATAATGACTTTTCGTAGGTGACAATATCACAGTCGTGCAAGGCGACAGATTCAGATTTACCCGACGCTAAAATATAACCCATGCAATACCATACATTGCGGCCTTTACCCAATTCGGTTGGGGCTAGCCCAAGCTTTTGTAATTTGGCGTCTAATGCTTGTAAACGCGGACCATCGTTCCATAAAATACGGTGATGTTGCGGTAATTCACCAAAAAAACTCAACGCATGTTTATACTGCGCTTCATCAGCACGATCTAAGCCAATCACAATTTCTGACAAGTAAGGTACATCTTTAAGATTGCTTACAATGCCTTTTAAGGCGTCGCCTTCTAGCTCTGAAAATAATGACGGTAAAATAAGCCCTAGTGGACGCGTTTTTGCAAATTTTAATAAGTCTTGTTCGAGTTCTTCGTGAGTGCGGCGGGTTAAGTTGTGCATTGTGGTAACAATGCCATTTTGATAAAAATCGGCCATGTTAAACGCCTCCTAAAGACATTGATGTTGAGGGAGTTGCCAGTGTCGGGGTTAATAAGGTTGCGGTAATACATTCAGCCCAACCTTTGGGCCCGCATTCCAGGCTTTTTATGGTGTGTTTTTTACTTAATACCGGGAAGTCATGCGTTGGTGATTTGATTTGAATCGCGATATCAGCGGCCTCTAACATGGCACTGTCGTTACCACTGTCACCTAAGGCGATTGTGGTGACCTCGCTTTGGTATTGCTTCGCGTATATTTGTGCAAGCCAGTTCATGGCTTTGCCCTTATCGCTTTCACCGCCTACGTGTAAAAAGCGCCCACCTTGGAGCATATGCGCACCTAAAGATGTCATGTGTTTAATAAATTCTTGTTTACGCGTTTCATCGCCTTGCCACAACACTGGCTCCGAATAGTGTCGAACCAATGCTAGACGCGCCTTATCGGGCGCTAAATCTGTGACTTCACATAGCTCTTCAACACTAAATGATGAAAAACCAACATACTCATCTTCAAATTCAACCGCTTGCTGCGCTAATAGCTCCAGCCAATGCTCTCGAGGTGGACAAAACTCTTTAACCCAGTAATAACCTTGCTCAAGGGTGCCTTGAGGTTGCTCATTGAAATAACCAATGGGGATATAAATAACCGCGCCATTTTCAGATATAAACGGTGAATTAATACCAATGGTTTGTTGCAACTTTTCCATTTCGGCAAAGGTTTTACTGGTATTGGCAATAATAGGAATATGACGATCATTGAGCGCTTCAATCACTTCAATGGCATGATTAAAACTGTAATCGAAGTGGTCGAGTAATGTTCCGTCAATATCAGTGAAAATGAGTGGTTTAGTTGTCATATCATGTCCCTTTATCATCATTGAGTGCTGAGTGAACAAAGCTATAAAAGCGTTAGCGAGCGATGTCAGGTGGCTAAAAAGTAAGCTTAGAAGCTCATTCGTTTGCAGCTAGCGTCGATAGCCTTCAAAGCCATTACTAACCGGTTTAACATTCTTTAATCGCTGTCTATTCACTATTTATTCACTATCGTTAATCTATTGTCGCTCGTCACTTTGCTTTGATTGTCTGTCATTACCTTATAGTGAAGGATTCAGGATATGTGCCAAGCGTAAAACCATTGCACCTAAATGGTTCAATTAGATGTTAACTACTGATATAAAAGGAATATTAAAAAGGTTAAACCCGATAAGGTAAAAGTGGTGATTGGGTGTAAAGACGGTTAATTGTGCAACAATGAATAGTTATCGCACTACTTTGGTGCAAATTAGTAAGTAAAAAAGTGTAAAAGCGGCAAGATGATAAAGTGCGATAAATGCTTATCACGATAACCGGTTACGGAACGCTTCGCTTAAAGAAACGAGACCTTAGGCTTCGCCGCTAAGTGCTACTAGGTTTGTAAGTAATAAGTGCTGGGTGCTAGGGGTGTTATTCAAACTGCACATCGTCCTCGAATGTTTTAATCGGGATCTTGGTGTTGATCTAACCCATGTCATCCTTGAGTGCTTTTATCAGGGATCCAGGTGTTTCTTTTGACTTAGATTTTAAGATTTAAGATTTAATACGTAAAAACTAACACCTGGATTCCGGCTCAACAGCATTGCCGGAAAGACGGAGTAGTGGGCGTTATTTCGGGGATCTATCATTGTGCTGCTCTACCGCATGTCATCCTCGAGTGCTTTTATCGGGGATCCAGGTGTTGCTTCACCGCCCGTAATCCTCGAATGCTTTTATCGGGGATCCAGGTGTTTCTTTTGACTTAGATTTTAATATTTAAGATTTTAAGATTTAATACGTAAGGACTAACACCTGGATTCCGGCTCAACAGCATTGCCGGAAAGACGGAGTAGTGGGCGTTATTTCGGGGATCAATCATTGTGTTACTCCAGCGCACGTCATCCTCGAATGCTTGTATCGGGGGCCCAGGTGTTTCTGTTGACTTAGATTTTAGGTTTTAAGATTTAACACATAAAAGCTAACACCTGGATTCCGGCTCAACAGCATTGCCGGAAAGACGGAGTAGTGGGCGGTGTAGGTGTTTTGAAATGATGTCGTCATAGTTATCACTGAAATACTCTACACGCCCGTCATCCTCGAATGCTTTTATCGGGGACCCAGGTGTTTCTTTTGACTTAGATTTTAGGTTTTAAGATTTAACACATAAAAGCTAACACCTGGATTCCGGCTAAAAGCATTGCCGGAAAGACGGAGTTGTGGGCGGTGTTTGAATACTCTAACAGCCCGAGTAGCGATCTAGTGTTGAGATTAATACTGGTTTTCAAAGTAGCTTTCGATAATCAATACGGCTGAAACGGCGTCAACCTGGCCTTTTGTTAGCGCTTTAAAGCCGCCTAGCTCAAATAATCTCGCTTTAGCATCTGCAGTTGTGAGGCGTTCATCTTGAGTGGCAATTTTCACCCCAAAGCGACCATTGATACGGTTAGCAAATTTCCGTGCTCGTTGAGTCATCTCTTGTTCTGTGCCATCCATATTGAGCGGTAAACCAACTACCACTAAATCGGGTTGCCACTCTTTAAGCAGTTTTTCGATGTCGTCCCAATTAGGAATACCATCAACCGCTTTAATTGATAATAACGGAGTTGCACTTGCCGTGATGGCTTGACCAATCGCGACACCGATACTTTTAGTGCCATAGTCAAAGCCTAAAACCGTTTGTGGTTGCATGTATTTCTCTTTGTTTAATCGTTTTAGGAACTCGCAAGCTAGCCTGAGGGCGGACTTCGTCCTTCTAGGTTCTAGGTTCTAGGTTCTAGGTTCTAGGTTCTAGGTTCTAGGCTCTAGGCTCTAGGCTCTAGGCTCTAGGCTCTAGGCTCTAGCAGCGTAGCGTCCTAGCAGTGACAAAGTCACGCCCTAGCACCTAGTAGCGTAGCGTCCTAGCAGTGACGAAGTCACGCCCTAGCACCTAGTAGCGTAGCGTCCTAGCAGTGACGAAGTCACGCCCTAGCACCTAGCAGCGTAGCGATACTATTAAGCATGCCCTACTTGGGTCGACATTTGCCAGAAATTGAACCCCAATGTTTGGGTAGCGTTTTGCCAAAGCTGTTCATGGTCAACATTAAACAGTAACTCAGGAGAGGCTTTAATGGTTAACCAGGTATTGTCGGCTAATTCTTGTTCTAATTGATCTTTACCCCAACCGGCATAACCCAAAGCAATGATAAAGTTGTCAGGAGATTTGCCAATTGCAATCGAACTTAGAATGTCGCGAGAAGATGTCAGCATTGAATATTCACTGATTTCAACGCTATTAATCCAATTCTGCTGCGGCGTATGTAATACAAAACCGCGATCGGGAGAAACGGGTCCACCGACCAACACTTCTTCATTAATAGAAAACATTTGTTCTGCAGAGGGATGAAGCTCCATTTGATCGAGTAACTCTTCAACATCAACACCAATTGGTCGGTTGACCATAATGCCCATTGCGCCTTTGTCGTCGTGTTCGCAAATGTAAATCACTGAACGTTCAAAAAATGTGTCATCTAATGATGGCATCGCAATTAAAAAGTGATCTTTTAAACTATCCATATGCTCTCCCAAGTCGTGTAGTTAGCGTTTATCCACCCGCTAATTTCACGGTGAAATTCAATTTCTCTAATATGGATTTTACCAGTTCGCGATTGTCTGTTTGTACTTCAATGTTAAAGTCTTTCACTGTACCACCACAACCACACTGTTTCTTGAGTTTTTGTGCTAATTCTTTTAAGGCTTTTTCGTCTAGAGCAAGGCCTTTAATCACACTCACCCCCTTACCCTTTCTACCTTTACTGTCTTTATGAATGCGAACGACGCCATCGCCCGTTGGCACTTCTGCCTGAGCTTTAGGTTGGTCGATGCGACCTTTATCGGTACTATAAACAAGGGTGATATTAGGATCTATTCTCATAACATTTCTTTTCAATGGCCATGAGTTGAGTTTACCAAATCGTAAAAGCTGAGGCGAGGATATAAAATAAAAGCCTGGGTACGCAACAGCCTAGAGCGCTGCGCTGCTAGGACGCTACGCGGCTAGATGCTATAAAATCAACAGCAGCCGCGTCACGCCCTAGTATCTAGCAGAGTAGCAACCCTAGCAGGACGTAGTCCGCCCTCTGGCGAGCTTGCGAGTTCCTAGGACCTAAATGAAAGGTTTAACCAAATTTGCCATCATATTGATATGATCGTCATTGTCATTTAGGCATTCGATGTAACGGAAGTTTTTGCCACCAGCATCTTCAAAGACATGACGATTCTCGCCTTTAATCTCTTCTAGTGTTTCTAAACAATCAGCACTAAACGCAGGACAAATCACCGCAATATCGGTAATGCCTTTTTCTGGTAGGCTGCCGATAGTCATATCGGTATAGGGTTGTAGCCATTTAGCTTTACCAAAACGTGATTGGAAGGTAGCCACATAATCGTCTTCACTTAAGCCAAGCTTTTCCACAACTAAACGCGTGGTTTTCATGCAGAAGCAATAATATGGGTCGCCAAGATGTAAGTTACGTTCTGGCATTCCATGGTATGACATCACTAATTTTTGTGGTTTGCCATTTAATTCAAAGTCTTTTTGAATTGAAGCGGCAATCGCATCGATAAAGTCGGGGTTATCATGATAAGTATTAATGAAATGAAGCGCGGGTAAATAACGCCACTTCATCATCTCTTTGGCTAGAGCATCAAAAGCGGAACCTGTTGTCGGCGCTGCATATTGCGGATACAAAGGCAGTACCACTAGGTTATCAATGCCTTGCTTGTGCATAGTTTGCAAAGTGGTCGCCACAGACGGTGAACCATAACGCATGGCTAAGTGCACACTCACATCATGCCCTTGTGCCTGCAGCTGGTTTGCTAATTTGGTTTGTTGACGTTGGCTGATATCAAGCAATGGCGAGCCAGCTTCAGTCCACACTTGTTGATATAACGCCGCCGATTTAGCCGGGCGAATACGTAAAATAATGCCATGGAGAATTAACATCCACACTAACTTTGGAATTTCAACCACACGTGGATCTGACAAAAACTCAGCTAAATAAATACGTACGGCAGATGCGGTTGGCGCATCTGGTGTGCCTAGATTCATGATCAACACGCCAGTTTTACCGCGTGCTTTATGACCGGTGTCTTTATCTAATCCTGAAAATCTAGCCAAAATATCTTCTCCGTATTCAATCTAGGTAACTTCAACAGCACAAAATAGCGTAAGGTTTTATGCAACCTTATCAATACAATATCTGCTTGGTGCTGAGTTAGGTATTGGTTATCAATCAATTGTATCTTATTCTTTAAAAACAAAAAGAGCGCTAGTTATCGATTTTGATCGTCTTTAGCGCTCTTTCGATAGTGCAGCTGTTTATAATACAGACTCTATCGCTTTTTTCATTTCTTCGCTGTCTGGTTTTACGCGTGAATTAAATTGTTGCACGCTTTGCCCATCGCCAGAGACTAAATATTTATAAAAGTTCCATTTAGGTGAATCACTTTTCTCGCCAAGGTATTTAAACACTGAATTGGCATTATCACCTCTTACCGGCGATGTCGCGACCATGGTAAAGCTGACACCGTAATTGATAAAACAAACATCTGCCGTTTTCGCTTCATCTTTTTCTTCTTGGAAAAAATCGTCAGAAGGGAAACCAATCACCACTAAACCTTTATCGGCGTATTGTTTGTGCAGTGCTTCTAATGCGTCAAATTGCGGCGTAAAACCACAGTTTGATGCGGTGTTAACAATTAACACTGGCTTACCTTGAGTCAGCTCGCACAAATTGACGTTTTCTTTTGAATGTAATTTACGCGCATCGACATTAAGGTATTCAGGACAGCTTGCCGCTGACACACCAACACTTCCCGTTAATAGCGCGATTGCTGTAATGTACTTTATCATTTTGCCAGTCCTTTACTCAAATTACACCCAATAAAAAAGGTATTGATAATCAACTTATCAATACCTTAGCAGATTTCACATAACAGTACGTATTACGGCAATGTTAAGATCATTCGCGTTTAGAAATAAAAACCCACATTGATGTTTAATCTTGAATGCCAGGCCGTGTCACCGTTGTCGATACCAACACCAGGGCCGTTAACGAAGTACATGTTTTTACCGGCAATCCAATCCACATAAGAATACAGTTTACCCGCAGTGATAGCACAGCCGGTTACGTTCTGAATTGAGTCATCTAAGCCTTGACCAGACGCCATCACCTGACTGTAATCGTTATAACAAGTTAATTGAGTAATCGGTCCCCAGTTAACATCAAATGACTTAGCAACGTTAACGATTGCAACATCAGCTTCAGCAGCTATATCAGATTGATACTGGAAAGCACCAATCGCAATACGGTTGCTGTCTACGTCATAGTCGTAATGCATATATTGAACTTGTAATTGCCATTTTTGCCAGTCAGCTTGCCAATGTGCAGCTGCTGCGATGCTGTCTGTGTCGTCACCGTTGATGTTTGCCGCATCTGCCACAAAATCTAACTGGCTAAACTGCAGCGAACCACCTAACTTGTGAGTCACCTCACCTGTGGTAAATTCACGTTCAATACGTGCATTGATTTGGCCAGACTCTTCGTATGGAGAATCACCTGTTGTTGCTACGTCAAACGAGTAACGGTCATAACGAGATCCATTAGCGTATTCGTCATTGGCAAAATACGCTAAGTCATAACGCCAGCCATCTTGTTCGTTTTTATAATGCACACCTGCATCGTAATCATCTTCGAAGCCAAGATAGTAAGCAGCGCTAAACCAAAATGAGTGAGCGGCATAAGGTAAAAAACCAAACGGCACTTGGGTTACGCCTACTTGAACTGATTGTGCATCATCAAACTGATAACCCATATAGGCATGATGGATAACATCCATATCTTGATACCAACGGTATTGAGCTGATGCAAATAAGCCATCTTTCGCTTTGTAATTGACGTCGGCACGGAACAATTCAAACTCTAACTTTGCATTGTCGTCGTAATCTTTCCAACCGTAGTTAATACGAACCGCACCACCAATATCAACTTCATCGGTCACTTTGACTGCGAGTGCTGAACACGAAAATAATACCAGTGAAGTAGAAAGTGCGAACTTTTGCCATAAAAACATGAGGCATCCTTGAGAGGTTTAAAATATAGATGTTGTAAATTAGTCCTGATCATAGCAATAAAGGTCATAAGTTGCTGCTAATAACCTCTCAAAAAGTTAAATAACCGAAGCGGAGACAACAAAAAGCGCTTAAACAGCCCTTTGCCCTGCTAACGGCGCTGAATCGACTTGTAATAGACTCATCAATTCGCGCTGTTAGCAAAAAAAGGACACGTTTGAAAGATATAATAATTAACGTTTGGACCTTTAACATTATTCTGAACTCTATCCTGATCTCTTATCCAGAGATCAGGATAAATAGTGGCGAGGAATGACTAATCCATGTCTAGCGTGATGCCTTCCATTGACCCTGCAGAGGTAGCTTCGTTACCTTGCAGTTTAATCATTAAGCGTAAATCATTTGGAGAATCGGCGTGGTGCAATGCATCTGCATAGCTAATTTCGCCTTCGAGGTATAAATCTAACAAGGCCTGATCGAACGTTTGCATGCCCTGCTCACGAGATTTGCCCATGGTTTCTTTAAGAAGATGCAACTCGTTTTTGGCGATTAAGCTGGCCACACGAGGGGTATTGATTAACACCTCAATGGCGGCTCGACGCCCTGTTCCGTCTGATTTTGGGATCAGTTGCTGCGCAACAATACCGCGTAAGTTTAACGACAAATCAAACAGTAATTGATTGTGTTTACTTTCTGGCACTAAATGCATAATACGGTCAAGTGCTTGGTTAGCGTTGTTGGCGTGTAAGGTCGCCATACATAAGTGACCTGTTTCAGCAAACGATAACGCAAATTCCATGGTTTCCTGCGTTCGGATTTCACCAATTAAGATAACATCTGGCGCCTGGCGTAATGAACTTTTGAGTGCTGCGTCAAACGAGTCGGTATCGATGCCCACTTCTCGCTGAGTAATAATACTTTTACGATGGTTGTGTACAAATTCGACAGGGTCTTCAATCGTTAAAATATGACCGCGAGAATGAGCATTGCGATAACCTACAAGTGCTGCAAGCGAGGTTGATTTACCGGTACCAGTACCACCGACCATAATGATTAAGCCACGTTTACTCATGACCAAATCTTTAAGAATGGCTGGCAGTTTCAAGTCATCTACTTCAGGAATATTGGTTTCAATGCGGCGCATTACGCAGCCAGCAGATTCGCGCTGCCAAAAAGCGCTAACACGAAAACGCCCTAAATCTTTAGCGGCAAAGGCAAAGTTACATTCACTGCTGTCGTGAAATTCTTTCTTTTGCACATCGCTCATTAACGATTCAACAAACTCTAAAGACTGTTGCGGCGTTAACTTAGTTTCAGATAATTGACGTAATTCACCGTCTATTTTGGCACTGGGCGGAAAACCCGCTGTGATAAATAAATCTGAGGCCTTTTTCTCGACCATAATATTTAAAAACGGACGAACATCCATGATCCTAATCCTTAAAAATTAGCTTGTTTATTCGAGCTTTTATGCATTGCATCTTCACGAGTAATCAGCCCGCGATTAACCAAGTTTTGTAAACATTGATCTAGCGTTTGCATACCATGAGCCATACCGGTCTGAATGGCAGAATACATTTGCGCCACTTTATCTTCGCGAATAAGGTTACGAATTGCAGGAGTACCCATCATAATTTCGTGCGCCGCAACTCGGCCTCCACCAATTTTTTTGATCAAGGTTTGCGAAATAACGGCCTGCAGTGATTCAGACAACATGGTTCTCACCATGCCCTTCTCACCTTCTGGGAATACGTCGACAATACGGTCAATAGTTTTTGCAGCTGAAGTGGTGTGCAAAGTACCAAATACTAAGTGACCGGTTTCGGCGGCGGTCATCGCTAAGCGGATAGTTTCAAGGTCACGCATCTCACCAACAAGAATAACGTCGGGGTCTTCACGCAGCGCACTTCGTAATGCGGCATTAAAGCTGTGGGTGTGTTTATGCACTTCACGTTGGTTAACCAGGCATTGTTTATTTTGGTGAACGAATTCGATAGGATCTTCAATGGTCAAAATATGTTCGTGACGATTATCATTAATATAATCGACCATGGCCGCTAATGTGGTTGACTTACCTGAACCCGTTGGTCCGGTAACAAGGACTAAACCACGTGGATAGCTGGAGATTTTTTTAAAAATTTCCGGCGCACCTAACTGCTCTAATGACAAAATATCCGATGGAATGGTACGAAATACTGCACCGGCACCACGAGATTGGTTAAATGCGTTAACACGAAAACGCGCTAAATTAGGCACCTCAAATGAAAAATCGATTTCAAGGTGTTCTTCATAGTCTTTTCGTTGCTTATCGTTCATGATGTCGTAAACAAGGCTATGAACACCTTGATGATCGAGTGCGGGTAAGTTAATTTTACGTACTTCGCCGTCAACTCGGATCATGGGTGAAACACCCGCAGAAAGATGTAGATCTGATGCTTTGTGTTTTACACTAAAAGCGAGTAATTCAGTGATTTCCATTGTAGAGACATCCATTTAGCCAACATTATGACAACAATAGCAGACAGAATATCAATCGCCCAGAGCAGAATTAACCAAGCGGCGCAAAATTGTTCGAGATTACCCAGCGACATAAGCTTGCTTGCCGTAAGTAAAACCAAGCCAATCAACGACATTATCGCCGCGTATGAGGCTGGACAACGCCAATTTGGTGAAAATTATGTCCAGGAAGGTGAAACTAAAATCACCACACTAGCAGCCGATTATCCCGACATCGAATGGCATTTTATTGGCCCATTACAATCAAACAAAACCAAAATTGTCGCCGAACATTTTGATTGGATGCATACCGTCAACCGCGACAAAATTGCCCAACGATTAAACGACCAACGCCCTGATAATAAAAAGCCGTTAAATGTGTGTATTCAGGTCAACATTAGCCAGGAAGACAGTAAATCTGGTGTTGATGCGAATCAGGTCGCCACGTTAGCACTTACTATCAGCAAATTGCCTAATTTAAGGCTGCGCGGCTTAATGGCTATTCCAACGGCAACAGCCGACACTCAATTACAACAACAAGAGTTTGCCAACCTTAAAATACTGTACGACCAATTACAGCAGCAATATCCGAGCATCGATACCTTATCGATGGGCATGAGCGGCGACATGGACATTGCCATTGCTCATGGTTCGACAATGGTGCGTATCGGTAGCGCCATATTTGGTGAACGATAAATTTTAGGTACTAGGAGCTCGCAAGCTCGCCACTCTTAGAATCTAGGAGCTCGCAAGCTCGCCTGAGGGTGGACTTCGTCCTTCTAGGTTCTAGCAGCGTATGCGCCCTAGCAGCAAAGCGACCCTAGCAGTGACGAAGTCACGCCCTAGCAGTGACAAAGTCACGCCCTAGCAGTGACAAAGTCACGCCCTAGTAGCGAAGCGACCCTAGCAGTGACGAAGTCACGCCCTAGCAGTGACGAAGTCACGCCCTAGCAGTGACGAAGTCACGCCCTAGTAGCGAAGCGACCCTAGCAGTGACGAAGTCACGCCCTAGTAGCGAAGCGACCCTAGCAGTGACGAAGTCACGCCCTAGTAGCGAAGCGACCCTAGCAGTGACGAAGTCACGCCCTAGTATCATAGCGACCTTAGCAGTGACAAAGTCATGCCCTAGCAGCGAAGCGATCCTAGCAGTGACAAAGTCACGCCCTAGAACCTAGCAGCGAAGCGTCCTTTTAGGTAACATATATAACAACAGGACATAAATTCACTCTATTTATTGGATGTAATTGAAATGACTCAAGCAAAAGTATGTTTTATCGGCGCGGGCAACATGACTCGCAGTATTATTAGCGGCTTAGTCAAACATGGTTATCCAAGTGCCCTTATCCACGCAACCAATCCAAGTAAAGGCAAGCTTGATGCATTGAAGCAAGACTTTGCCATTGAAGTGTCACACGACAATGCTGCAGCTGCACAAGCTGCTGATGTCATTGTACTGAGTGTTAAACCACAATTAATGGAAGCAGTTTGTGATGCACTGAGCCACCTTAACTTAGCCAATAAGTTAATCATCACTATCGCTGCAGGCATCCCCGCAGCGCGTTATTCGCAATACCTAAAGCAACCGATTAAACTTATTCGTACTATGCCAAATACACCCACTCAAATTGGTTATGGCATGACCGGTATTTATGCTGGAGATGATATTTCTGCTGAGCATAAGGCCATTTGCGAAACCTTAATGCAAAGCGGTGGTAAAGTGGCGTGGGTAGACAGCGAGGATGGTTTAAACCAAGTTATTGCACTTTCTGGTAGTTCACCAGCGTACTTCTTCCTGTTTATTGAATCGATGATTGCATCGGGCGTCAACATGGGCATGCCAGAAGACAAAGCTAGATTACTGGCAGAACAAGCTGCACTGGGTGCTGCGCAAATGGTGATTCAAAACCAACAACTGTCTGTGGCACAATTACGTCAAAATGTGATGTCAAAAGGCGGCACAACAGCTAGAGCGGTAGAGACATTCCAAGATGGCGACCTAGGCGGTTTAGTCGATAAAGCCATGAGCAATTGTGTGGCTCGTGCTGAAGAGATGGCTAAAACGTTTTAATGAACCACTAAGCTTAATGATATAGAGTTCAGATGAAGGATTATTTATCTCAGTGTAAAATGCTTAGTGATAAGATTATGGCACGTAGTAAGACAAGCTAACGTTAAATAGGCAAATGAGCCTTATCCAATTCAATGATATAAATGTAAGGCAATATTCATGAATGCAATGGTTTTCTTGATCAACACGGTGTTTGATTTATACCTTATGGTAGTCATTCTTCGATTTTGGTTACAACTGGCTAAAGCCGACTTTTATAATCCGTTCAGCCAATTTGTAGTCAAGGCGACACAACCCATTGTCGCGCCAATGCGCCGAGTGCTGCCGTCAATAGGCAGTATCGATACCTCATCAATTTTATTAGCACTTATCGTTGTTATTGTAAAAATGTTAGTGCTTACTTTCATCGCAGGTGCTGGTGTTGATATTTTAACTATCTTGTTATTTTCTGTGGTATCAGTGCTTAAAAATGCGGGCGTATTGCTGTTTTGGATGCTACTTATCCGTGCAATTTTGAGTTGGTTTAATCAAGGCTATAACCCAGTGGTGATGATTATGACTCAGTTAACAGAGCCAATTTTAGCCCCTGTGCGTAAAATTTTACCGTCTCTTGGCGGCTTAGATTTATCGGTACTGGTGGTGTTTATTGCGATGAACTTCTTAAACATGCTATTTGCACAGTACATTCCATTTTGGGCAATGATTTAAGCGATACGCTTTTCACTATCGCCTATTTAAAACTGAATTTAAAAGAGCAGCTAAGTGTTAATAGCTGCTCTTTTTATCTCTAAAGTTACAAGATCAATACAGGACTCTACCATGTTAAAATCACTGTTAAATTCGCGTCGTATCGTTAGTGCGTTATTGTTATCTCTAGCCTGCATTACCAGTGCTGCCTATGCCGAACAAAAACAGCAAGTGGGTAATTTTGATATTCACTACATGGCACTTAACAGCACCTTTATCACCCCAGAAATTGCCAAAACTTACGGTATAGAACGCAGTGGTTATAATGGTTTGGTGAATATCACCGTATTAAATACTAACCTGGAAGGCAATCCTCCTGTCGCTGTTGAAATCTCTGGCATCGCCAACAACCTCATTGATGCGCGCATGACACTCGACTTTAAAGAGATCCGCGAAGGAGATGCTATTTACTATATTGCCGAAGTGCCTTTCAGAGACGATCAATATGTCAATTTTGATATCGCGATAAAATATGCAAATCAACTCAATACATCACTAAAATTTAAGCAAAAGTTCTACGTAGAATAAGAAAGCGCTACGCTGCTAGAACGACCTACGGTCTCGAGGACGCTGCGATGCTAGAACGACCTGCGGTCTCGAGGACGCTGCGCTGCTAGGACGACCTGCGGTCTCAAGGACGCTGCGCTGCTAGAACGACCTACGGTCTCGAGGACGCTGCGCTGCTAGAACGACCTACGGTCTCGAGGACGCTGCGCTGCTAGACGACCTACGGACTCAAGGACGCTGCGCTGCTAGGACGACCTGCGGTCTCGAGGACGCTGCGCTGCTAGAACGACCTGCGGTCTCGAGGACGCTGCGCTGCTAGAACGACCTGCGGTCTCAAGGACGCAGCGCTGCGAAAATCTATTAACTAAATCTTAGCAGCACAGCTGTCCTAGCAGTGACGAAGTCACGCCCTCTAGCGAGCCTGCGAGTTCCTAGAACCTAGAACCTAGAACCTAGAACCTAGAACCTAGAATCATGGCCGAAGAACCATAGTACATCGCAGCTTTGTTAGCGTATAATGTGGCAAATTTTTACCTTAGGTCGACCTATTCATGCAATCTCCCATTCAACACATCGTGCTTGCCAGTGGCAACAAAGGCAAACTTGCCGAATTTGCGCAAATGTTTACCACTTATGGCATCGAAGTTCTGCCTCAAAATCTGTTTAACGTGCCAGATGTAGCAGAAACCGGTACCACATTTGTTGAAAATGCCATTATTAAAGCGCGCCATGCGGCTGAAATAACCGGAAAACCTGCAATAGCAGATGATTCAGGCATCGAGGTTGACGCATTACAAGGGCAACCAGGTATCTATTCAGCGCGCTATTCAGGCGCTGGCGCCACAGAAACCAGCAATTACCTTAAGCTGTTAGATGCACTAACAGGTGAAACCCAACGCTCTGCTCGTTTTCAATGCGTATTGGTGTATATGCGTCACGCTAAAGATCCAACACCGATTATTTGCCAGGCATCCTGGGAAGGCAGTATTAATTTAGCGCCACAGGGTGAGCAAGGCCATGGTTACGATCCAGTGTTTATTCCACACGGCTTTAATTGCAGCGCAGCAGAACTTACCAGTGAGCAAAAAAATGCCCACAGCCATCGCGGTAAAGCGCTTGAACTATTAATTAATGCCATGAAAGCACAGGGTGTTATTCAGTCACAGGACCCACAAACAGTAGACGGCGGCCAATAAATGACCTTGCAACTGCCACCGTTAAGTTTGTATGTGCATATCCCATGGTGTGTACAAAAATGTCCTTATTGTGACTTTAACTCCCATGGCCAAAATGGCGAGCTACCACAGCAAGAATATGTGAATGCATTACTAGCAGATTTACAAGCTGATTTAGCATATGTACAAGGCCGTAAAATACACACTATTTTTATCGGTGGTGGAACCCCCTCCTTGTTTGATGCCAGTCAAATTCAACGTTTTCTTGAGGGCGCGAATGCATTAATTCCATTTGAAGATGATATTGAAATTACGATGGAAGCAAACCCTGGCACGCTTGAACATGATGACTTTAGCGCTTATCGAGCCGCTGGGGTAACAAGGTTATCAATTGGGGTGCAAAGTTTTTCTAAAGAAAAGCTTAATTTACTGGGTCGTATCCATAACGAAGATGAAGCTAAGATTGCAGCGCAAAAAGCAAAAAAAGCCAACTACTTAAGTTTCAACCTCGACTTAATGCATGGCTTACCGAACCAAAGCTTTGATGAAGCCATGCACGATATCGATACGGCGACAGCGCTAGCACCACCGCATTTATCTTGGTATCAACTCACCATTGAACCAAACACCTTGTTCCATTCAAAACCACCACAGCTCCCTGACGATGAGAACTTGTGGCAAATATACGAACAAGGACAAAAAAAGCTCGCGGCGTTAGGTTACGAGCAATATGAAATTTCCGCTTATGCAAAACCGGGATATCAATGCCGACATAATTTGAACTACTGGCAATTTGGCGATTACCTAGGCGTAGGCTGTGGCGCACACGGTAAAGTCACCTTGCCTGAGCAAAACCGGATTATCAGAACCGTTAAAATTAAGCATCCTAAAGGCTATCTCGCCGCAGACAACTACACCGTTGAAACATCTGATGTGATTGAAGACGATCGTCCTTTAGAGTATTTGATGAATCGCTTAAGGCTGATGACACCCATTGCTAAAACAGAGTTTGAGCAACGTACAGGGCAATCTGCAGATGTTGTTAAGGTTGGCATGACAAAGTCGATAAACAGAGGCTTACTCACTGAAACAGACACCCATTGGCAACTCACGCCAAAGGGGCACATGTTTGTCAATGATTTACTGTCGCAGTTTATTTAACCCGACTTAACTCATATACAACACCTTATAAAACGTGCCCATTAGCAAGCGCTTGGGCACCCATTTCCCCCATCTTTTGCGCATGCCTTGCTAATAAAATTAACAAGTCAGTCATACGCCTTATTTAAGCCCTTCTAAACTCTCGGTGAGCCATCACTTATTAACGCGGAATGGTATAACAATAACAAAATACACACTTTCTAACATTTCAATTAACACATTTAGTGAAAGCTTGATTAGGATGTCAGCCTATAAATTGTGTACTTTAGGAAGATATCGATGTCCCTCAAAACCAAAACGACTATTATTGCCGTGGCACTATCAAGCTTATTAAGCACAACTGCTATTGCACACTCGCACACAACAGCTCCATTAAACCAACAAGAAACCAAAACTGTTGCTCTTAATAGCGAGTCAGAAAAAGCCAACGCATTGTTTGAAGACATCTTCATGGAAAATGTCATGTCCAGCCCTGTTAATCAAACCTACCTGGGCATCAAAAAAGACTACGACAAATGGAATGACTTGTCAGAAGCTGCGGCAGATGCCGACCTTGAGCGCGCTAAAAAGCAACTTGCGCAACTTAATGCTTTAGATGTAAAACAACTCGATGAGCAAACATCACTGAGTTTTGAGTTATTACATGCACGCCTAGAGCAAGCCATTGCTGACGATAAATGGCGTTACCATACCTACCCAATGAACCAAATGTATGGTGCTCATTCGATGGTGGCAGCCATTCTTATTAATCAACATCAAATTACAGATGAAAGCGATGCTAAGGCTTATATTAGCCGTCTGAATGCCACTGAAACGTTGTTAGCTCAGCTAGAAGCTGCATTAGAACTGCGTGCAGAAAAACAAATTATTGCGCCTAAGTTTGTGTTTGCTTATGTGATGGCTGACAGTGAGAATATTATTTCAGGCGTGCCGTTTACCGACACTGGCAAAGATAATGCACTTTGGGCTGATGCCAACCGTAAAATTGCTAAGCTCGATATCAGTGACGATAAAAAACAAGCCCTATTAGCAGAAGTGAAACACGCTTTACTCACCAAAGTTAAGCCCGCATATGAACATTTAATCCGTTACACCAAAACCCTAGAAGCGCGCGCGGATGATCGTGATGGTGCCTGGAAGTTACCAAACGGTGAAGCATTTTTTAATAATGCGCTTGCCCGCACTACCACCACTAATATGACAGCCAATGAGATCCACGACCTTGGATTGTCTGAAGTGAAGCGTATTCATAATGAAATGCGTATCATCATGAAAAAAGTCAATTTCTCTGGCACTTTGTCTGAGTTTTTCACTTTTATGCGTGATGACAAACAGTTTTATTACCCAGATACCAAAGCAGGCCAACAAGCCTATTTAACAGAAGCAAAAGCGTTAATCGATAATATGGAATCTCGTTTAGACGAGGTCTTTAAAGTTAAACCCAAAGCAGCTTTATTGGTTAAACAAGTTGAATCATTTCGTGAAAAGTCTGCCGGCAAAGCGTTCTATGACCAACCTGCACCAGACGGTTCACGCCCGGGCACTTACTACGCCAACTTATATAAAATGGATGCCATGCCTAAATACCAAATGGAAGCATTGGCTTACCATGAAGGTATTCCTGGCCATCACATGCAAATAGCCAAAGCACAAGAGCTGCAAGGCATCCCTCAGTTTCGTAAATTTAACGGCTACACAGCCTATGTTGAAGGTTGGGGATTATATTCTGAGTATTTCCCTAAAGAAATGGGCTTATATGCTGATCCATATTCAGACTTCGGCCGATTATCAATGGAGTTATGGCGCGCCTGTCGCCTAGTGGTTGATACAGGTATCCACACTAAAAAATGGACCCGCGAACAAGCGATTGCTTACTACGTTGAAAACACGCCAAATGCTGAGTCTGATGCGATAAAAATGGTAGAGCGTCATATTGTTATGCCATCTCAAGCGACCGCTTATAAAGTGGGTATGCTGAAAATTTTGTCCTTACGCGAACAGGCGAAAAAACAGCTTGGGGATAAATTTGATATCCGCGAGTTTCATAATGTAGTGTTACGAAATGGTCCACTACCGCTCGATGTACTCGAAGAACAAGTCAACAAATGGATTAAGCACATAAAAGCGGCATAAAAATTATGCCAGTAAAACAAGCTTCCATATCTTGATTTACGATAGCAAAAATTGATTTACGATAACAAAAATGCAGCAACCTAAGGTTGCTGCATTTTTTATTGAACTGAATTGAACTGAATTGAATTAAACGGAGAAAAAACACAAAAAAATAACCCCAGATCAATGCCTGGGGTAACCAAAAAACTAGGATGATGGTTTCAAAGCTGACATGGTTTTAGTTTGGAACAAACAATTGTCAGCACTGATTCAAAACTCGCTTGGTTGCCGATTTGAGCCTCAACTGAAAAGGGGTCATTTCTCAGAAAACGCATATTCAAATCATTTTGAATCAACTACCTCCCATTGTATTTAAATAAGAACAGAGTGCAATAACAAACATGCCGATGTTCAGTAAGTCATTGATTAGTTATTCGCTAAACAACTAAACAACGAAAAACTTAAGCATATGATAAATATAAGATAAAAATAAAGCCGCAAGGTAATATGCGGCTTTGTTTTATTTAGTGAACAATGTTTCCACTTTTACTTACGAAGTTTGTATAAATGTTCGAATTTAGCATCCCAATATGGTGGGCTACTGATGTGCGTTTTAATGAAATCGATAAATGAACTGACTTTAGGTGCCAAATGCTTACGACGTGGATAAACCGCCTGCAAGGGTAAATTATGCGTTAATTGCCAATCTGGTAATAACGGCACTAAAGTACCTTGAGCAATTTCATCTTCCATTAAGTAACTGGCAAGATACACAATCCCTAAACCACTTACTGCTGCCGATTTAAGTGCAGGAGCGTTATCAACACGGAAGTTACCCGAAACACCGATTTCGCAGTAATCTTCACCCTTTTTAAATTGCCACATGCTGTGCTCGTGCCACTCACCTTGATACACCAAGCAATTGTGTTCAACCAACTGTTCAGGGCGGCTAATATTTCCATGTTGAGCAATATAACCTGGTGATGCAACAAGCAAAAACTGACATTTCATTAGCGGTCTAGCAACCATACCTAAAGGTAGTTGCTCAGACATTGTTAACAATAAATCTAACCCTTCACTGACAACATCCACTTTATGGTCAAGCAGACTGACTTGCAATTCAAGCTCTGGGTGACGAGCCATAAATTCTGGCAATGCTGGAATAATATGCATGGTACCAAATGATTGTGAAATACCTACTTTCAACACGCCACGAGTGGCATCATTTAAGTTATGCACACTTGAAACAGCTTGTTCAGCATCGCGAAGTAATTCTTCACCTTGAAGGTACAGTAAATTACCGGCTTCGGTCAGGCTTAAGCTACGTGTAGTACGTTGAATAAGTTGTACACCAAGTTTGTGTTCAAGATCTGCGACTTGAGTACTGACTTTAGATTTAGAAATGCCAAGACGTCTGGCTGCAGCACTAAAACTTCCTGCTCGTGCAACGTGAGTAAAAATTGCGATAGGTTCTAACAGTTCTAACATGGAAGTCGCCTTAAACTGGTTACGACATTAATAAAATTCAGGTGCTTGTTGAATCCCAAATATAAGCAAGTCAACTGCCACATTTGAGTTAAACATTCACATCAACTCAGTCATATTTATCGAATTAGATTGAAAAAAATGGCAGAACACGCAAAAGCTGTTATCCGACACTCATTTTTGTCATCGTTAAACATAACCGCATCTAAAGTAGAGTATATTTTTTCTTATAATTTGGGTGAGTATAACAAAAAAACACTATATGGCTCTATATTTATAATTGACAATTTTTTTATCAGAACAAAGAAATTAAGCTACGACAGGCAGATGAGGGCTTTAGGCACATAAAAAAAGCCCCTGTGTCTTGAAAAAGAGCACAGGGGAAGTCAGGTGTCATATCAGGGAGACGGGTTGACTAAATAAAACAACTTACTTGGTGGTTTCACCGAGTTTAGCTAACGTGTATGGCGCAAGTTCAGGAATGGCTTCTCGCGCTTGGCTTTCAAGCACTAATAACGCTGCAAAGTTGTCGCATACGGTTGTCGCTCGCGCTTCAAGCCCTTGAGACTGTGACTCAAGTTGCTTCTCAATATCGGTGCCTACATTGTCCATTTTTTGCGAAAATGCATTCATTTTCTCTTCAAACGTACCACCTTCTGATGACATAATTTGACTGCCCAGGGTCATCATTAGCGATCCCATTGAACTCGTTACCATTTGTTCAATTTCTTGCTCAAACTCTTTATTGAAGGTTTTCTCTATTGAGGCTTCTGTTGAGCCAAGGTAAAACTTATCACCTTGCTGATAGGCCATGGTATCGACTCGCTTTTGAATACCGACCATGAGTTTGTCTATTTGCATACCCGCGGCGTCGCCAAAAACAGGCGTCAGCGCCATATTAACGGCCTGAGTAGCGATAGAAACCACGTCACCGACTAAATCGATAACATCAGGCACTTGGCGCGATAACTCTTCTGAGTATTGGGTTAACAGTTTTTGCTGCTTATCATCTAAGGTCACTTTTTTGCCATCAACATACAGTTGGCCTAATTCAACACGGTATTTTTCATTGCCATTATCACTGACCTGTAAAGTTGTCGGTTCCACGGTGACATCGTAGTTTAACGTGACATTACACTTTTCATCATTTAGTGACATTTTAGCCATAGCGGGTGTCCATGCTCCTGCTGTAAACAGCAAACTACTTACTGCTAAACTACAAATTAACTTTTGTTTGGTCATGATAAAAACCCTTTTAGTATAAGAATATGAGTAATTGGTCTGGATATAGTGATTACTAAGCACAAGTTGTGCCAATTCCGTAACTCACTAATTTATAGAAGATAAAACGATTTAGATGTATTCAGGTAGGCAAGTAAACATTCAATGACGGCAGTGTATTCGCAAAATAAACCAAAAAATAGTCTATTTTGCGAATCTCAATAATAATTAATTTAACGGTGGGCTATTAAAAAATAGAACGGCCTAGTTGTTGACTGATGTGCTCGAGCATTGCCGTGCCGGCAAGCGAGTTGCCATTCATATCAAGCTCGGGAGACCAAACGCAGATAGACATATCACCCGGTATTACCGCAATGATGCCGCCACCCACACCACTTTTACCTGGCATACCTACACGATAAGCAAACTCCCCGGCACCATCATATAAGCCCGATGTAGCCAGTAATGCATTAAGCTGCCGAGTTTGCACTGGTGACACTAAATTATCACCGTTTAAGGTTTTGCCTCGATTAGCTAAATAAAACATCGCCCGAGATAAATCTGCGCAGTTCATTTTTAACGAACAATAATGAAAATAGCTTTTGAGGACAGTATCAACATCACCGTCAAAATTACCAAATGATTTCATCAAATACGCAATAGAGGCATTACGGGCACTGAACTGATATTCAGAATCTGCAACCACTTTATCGTAGCTCACAATCGGGTTTTGGCTTAATTGTCTGACCACTTCTAACATACGATGCTTTGGTGCACCTAAACGCGCTTGCAGTAAGTCGGCGATGATCAAAGCACCCGCATTAATAAATGGATTACGCGGTTTACCTCGCTCTAACTCCACCTGTACTAAAGAGTTAAATGAATGCCCTGACGGCTCTTTACCGACACGGTTCCAGATTTCATCTTCTGTGTATAAATTTAACGCGAGCGTGAGGCTAAAGACTTTGGAAATACTTTGAATAGAAAATGGTTCGAGGTAATCACCGGCCCCAATGGTAGTACCATCGATAGTCGTAATGGCAATACCTATTTTATTGGGGTCTACATTGGCAAGGGCAGGAATATACCCTGCCACTTTACCTTTACCCAATAACGGCCTGACTTTGTCTACCGCTTCTTGAAGTAATAATTGCTCAAGCAATTTGGTTTATCCCCACCAAATATCGTATAAGTCACTGACTTCGATACCTGACACTGGTTTGCTTTGCCAAAATGCTTTCGCGGCAGCAACGTCTTCATCAGTACATTTACCAATAGCTTGAGTAGCAATAATGCCTTCCCACTCTTTATGCCCACCACCGTGGAAACCTAATTGACGAGGTTCGATAACTTCATTGATGAATTGATCGACTAATGCATCAATGTCGGCTTCTGATACTGACTCATCAAATATCCAATTAATGTCAAACCCGAACTCTTGAAATTCATCGACTCGTAATTTTTTACGTAAACGTCGGCTACGATTTTGCGCCATGATGTACTCTCCTGTTGCTAGAATTAAGCGGTACGCTCAAACATGATATCCCAAACGCCATGACCTAAACGGTGACCGCGCGCTTCAAACTTGGTTAACGGACGATGATCAGGACGCTCAACCACTGTACCAGTAGTCGATTGGTTTTTATAACCTTCAGCGGCATTCATTACTTCTAACATATGCTCGCTGTAGTTTTCCCAGTCAGTTGCCATATGAAATACGCCACCGACTTTAAGCTTACGACGCACTAACTGAACAAATTCAGATTGCACTATACGGCGCTTATGATGACGTTTTTTGTGCCAAGGATCTGGAAAGAATAGCTGTAAACGCGCTAATGAACCATCAGCAATACTGTGCTCTAACACTTCCATCGCATCATGATGATACACGCGAAGGTTAGTCACTTTGGCGTCACCGGCATCACCTAAACAAGCGCCAATACCAGGCTTGTGCACTTCAATACCAATAAAATTTTGCTCAGGAGCAGCGCTAGCCATTTGCACTAATGACGCACCCATACCAAAACCAATTTCAAGAACGGTATCTGCTTCACGGCCAAACACTTGCGTTAAATCCAGTGGTTGTGGCGTGTAATCTAAACCCATTGTAGGCCAATGTGCCTCAATAGCTTGAGATTGCCCTTTGGTTAAACGGCCTTCGCGTAAAACAAAACTTCTGATTTTACGAATGTACTTACCGTCTTCGTTAAACTCAGCTGTGGTAACGTCGCTCATTATTGCCTCATTGCTTACAGACTTAATATTAATGTGTAGTAAGCAGACTTTATCCACTGCTATTACATCAACATTACGTCATTGCTATCGATATTTGATCAATTTAAAAATTCAGTGGCGCATTATACCTAAAGTCGCCGCACATGTTTACGCTAAATTATCATCGAGATTTTCATCATGCTATAAACACGAAAATTCAACCGCCTCTTGTGTAATAAAATCGCTATGGATACACTGCGACCATGAAAAAAGTGACCCCATTTGCTGAGCGTATAATCGCTTGGTACGACCTTCATGGTCGTAAAACATTGCCGTGGCAAATTAACAAAACACCCTACCGAGTTTGGGTGTCTGAAATTATGCTGCAACAAACCCAAGTTGCTACCGTTATCCCCTACTATGAAAAGTTTATGGCAAGGTTCCCAACGGTTGTCGACCTTGCAAATGCTCATCAAGATGAAGTACTGCACCTATGGACTGGTTTAGGCTATTACGCCCGAGCCCGTAACTTACATAAAGCAGCTCAACATATTCGAGACGCTTTTGATGGTGTGTTTCCAACTCACTTCGATGATGTGGTGGCATTATCTGGCATAGGTAAATCAACTGCTGGCGCAGTGCTTTCGTTATCGTTAGGGCAACATCATCCTATTTTAGACGGTAATGTAAAACGCGTATTAGCAAGACACGGTGCTATTGAAGGTTGGCCTGGGGTCAAAACGGTTGAGCATAAATTATGGCAATTAACTGAAACGCTTACGCCAAAAGCTGGCGTGGAGAAGTTTAATCAGGCGATGATGGATATTGGCTCTAGCGTATGTACTCGCAGTAAACCATTATGTGCTCAATGCCCCGTTGCCATAGATTGCACTGCACAATTACAAGGCAATCAAAACTTATATCCAGGTAAAAAGCCTAAAAAAGTGACCCCAGAAAAATCGGCGTTTATGTTGGTGATGGTAGATAACAGCAACGATACGACCAAGGTGCAATTAATCCAACGCCCACCTGCGGGTATTTGGGGTGGCTTGTGGTGTTTTCCGCAATTTGATACTCAAGATGAATTAACAGATTACTTAACCATGCATAAGTTAGAGGTATCAATACAAGGGCTTGCTGGATTTAGGCACACTTTTAGTCACTTTCATTTAGATATACACCCTGTTTTAGTCGAATTAACCTCTCAGTCGGCCACCAGCATCATGGAACAAAACAGCGCGCTCTGGTATAACATAGAACAACCTGCGAAAGTCGGGTTAGCGGCAGCCACAGAACGTATTTTGTCTAATTTAGCCGTACTTTTCGCGACACATTAGTTTTAATCGTAAATAAGTTAGTAAGGAATCATCATGGCTCGCACAGTTCAGTGTTTACACCTTAACAAATCTGCCGACGGCTTAGATTTTCAGCTTTACCCGGGCGAATTGGGTAAGCGCATTTATGACAATATCAGTAAAGAAGCGTGGGGCTTGTGGCAAAAAAAGCAAACAATGCTCATTAATGAAAAGAAACTTAACATGATGAATGTCGATGACCGCAAATTTTTAGAAGCGCAAATGCTGAGCTTTTTATTTGAAGGTAAAGACGTTGAAATCGAAGGTTACGTTCCTCCTGCTGAAGACGAATAACAAATCGATATAAAAGAAGCCGCTGATACAGCGGCTTTTTTGTGTGTATAAAACGATTATTGCTTAACAACCAATGTCAGTTCAACATTGTATACCCAAACAACCTGAAGATGCTCGATTTCAGCAAGAATTTACACGCGTTTAGACAAGGCATTGATTGCGGGTAATGGTTATTCCCTTTCCTAAATCAATAACGCAGCATAAACGCGTGTAAAACTTGCCCTTTGGGAGTTTCACCGTGCTTCCACTACGTTGTTACGTTAATTTATAAGGTACCTACATTACCGCATTAACGCGCCTAGTATTGAAAACACGGTGAAGCTCTGAAACACGTATCTTCAAGTTGATTGGGTATATAAGCCGCATCTAATACCATTCCACATTAATAAGTGACCACTCAGAATGCAGCCAGCGGTTTTTGATTAAGGCGTCGCTATGTAGTAATGGGTGTTCCCTTTCAAATAGCGAGAACGCAGAGCAAAAAGCGGCTGGGGCATTCCTTTCAGGCGAGTTTTAAAAGAGCTTACTGCGTTGCATGACTTCGAAAGAGAACCTATTCATTCAGTCATACGCCTTGTTTAAGCCCTTTTAAATTCTCGCTGAGAGAGCATTTACTCACGCGCAATGGTATAAATCCATTTTTACACCATAATTTTTTATTGCAAACGTGGTCACGCCGGTAAATCTGTACGATAGCCAATCCAAGAATCCTTACCCTCTCCAATGGCTTTGACATTATTGCTCAATGGATTGGTTACACCGTTAAAGGTGAAATCGCTCGTTAATTCATAAATTGCTTTTTAATGACGCAATAGGCGGAATTAGTTGCTATCGGTAACAGTAAAGATGAACATTCAGTGTTTTGAGCATCATTGATGGGCTAATCTGCTTATATTTAATATTAATGGAGCTGTTATGAATATTTATAAATACCGTATTTGCTCAGGTTTACTTTGGTTTTGCATAACCCAATGAGTCTTTTTATGCTAAAAAACCACAAAAGCAGATAAAATAGCATCAGTTTGCACATTAACTAGCCGAACAAACAAAAAGATTTAAAAAGCACTTGCACGATAAAAACCATCGCTATATTATGTGCGCACTCCAAACGACACAGGCACTGATTACCAAGTCAGAACCTAGTTTGAAGTAGCAAACTAACGCTTAGTTTAGTTGCCCGAATAGCTCAGTCGGTAGAGCAGAGGATTGAAAATCCTCGTGTCCCTGGTTCGATTCCGGGTTCGGGCACCATAATTAGCCGGCATAGCTCAGTTGGTAGAGCAACTGACTTGTAATCAGTAGGTCCCGAGTTCGACTCTTGGTGCCGGCACCATAAAAACAAAAAAGCCACTCAATGAGTGGCTTTTTTGCATCTAACGATTATAGATTAGTGATTGTCACAAACGTCATGCTTAGCACTACTCACCATTTCACTTAATCACTTAAACATCTTAAGTTTCTTAAAAGCTAGCCATAAAAAAGACACTCAATAGAGTGCCTTAGTTATAACGGTATCAATAAGCTACCAGATTATTTACCTTGCATTTCAACTCTTGCAAGACGATTAACTTGATTTAACGAACCTAAATGGCCAAAGATTGGACCTAATAAGCCACGTTTTTTCAAGTCTAAAAATTCTTCGTCAGTTAATGCGTTAAGTTTTACTTCATCGATAACATACAAACCATTGATATTGCGCTTTTCGCCAGCCACATCTACAGTAAGTGTTTGATTAATCAATAAGCCCTTTTCATTTAAAAAGCCTAAAATGCCGCGAGTGGTTTGGTCTTGCTCATAGTGACTAATCAATGCTTTCTTACGCGCCTCTAAAAACGGTGTTTCTTTGCCATCTTCAAACAATGCTTCGCCATCAGTTTTGCTGACTTCTTTTGCTTCTTCACGGATCCCTATCCACACTTTGTCTTTCACATCAGGATTAAGCACTAATCCAAGTGGGTAATCGCGCACTACTGCAGGAATATATAGACCTTGCCACTTGCCATCTTTGACACTTAAGTTTTGCCCAGGCTTTAAACCTAACATCGCAACTGATTGAAATTCATTAGTATCGCTATTTTTAACAAATACGATTGGGTATTCCGTAGCCGCGCGACTGATTTCATGAAGTGTTACTGGCACAATATGTTGCTCAGACACATGTGAGAAGTCACTTGGGATCAGCTTTAAATCACCATGTTTTGTTTGTTCTAATAGCGTAATTTGGTTTTGCATCTTGGCTCCCTGAGGCACTGATTATCTTCTTTGACGAACGTATAGCGTAATTGCGATACAAGAGTTAACAACTCGTTAATAACTGAAACTACCAAGATCAATCTTAAATTCAAGTACATTTAGATTAAATTGCGCTTATCATCATCAAAAGCTGCTTTATTGTGCAATTAAAAGGGCTTTAGCAGTCATAAAACCCTTAAGCTGGTTAAACGGGCATTAATGTAATTTAAGTTTAGGACGCTGCCAACGTAGTAATTTTTGTGCAATACGATATACAGAAGCAGAAAACCAACCATATAAGCTGGCTAAATGGCGTTGATATAACGAGATATACATTAAGCGCGCTACGTGACCTTCTACGAAAAAATCACCAGAGCGTAAACTCCCCATCAAATTACCGACCGCTGAAAAACGGCTTAATGAAACCAATGAACCATAATCTTTATATTCAAATGGCTTTTCTGGCTGCAATTTCATTTTTAAGCACAAATTAGCATATAGGCGGTCTGCCATTTGCGCTGCAGCTTGGGCACGAGGTGGAACCGGTTTACCTGATGGTAATATCAATTGCGCGCAATCGCCTAACGCATAGATATCGTTGACCCCTTTTACTCGCATGCAGTCATCAACATCTAATTGATTACGCGGCGTCACTGGGAGTTGAGTAAAGTTCTCGAATACTTTTGGCCCTTTAACGCCAGCAGCCCATACTTTAATATTGGCTTTAATGACATCACCCGTTGCGGTCACAAAGCCTTCTTTAGTGACTTCTTTGACTTGCACGCCAAGATGGAGTTTGACACCGAGCTTTGATAATACCGTTTGTGCTCTTGCGCTCACTTGCTCTGGCAATTGTGGCAATATTTTATTCGATGCTTCAATCAGGTTAATGTCTAGATGATCTTTCGAGATGTTTTGATAGCCGTATTCTTTTACTGACTCAATAACATGGTGAAGCTCTGCCGATAGCTCAACCCCAGTCGCTCCCGCGCCAACAATACCAATCCCCAACTGATCTTGGGTTTCATTAAGTTGAAGCAAGGCATCCATCAATTTGTGGTGAAATAAATTAGCGCTATCGAGGCTGTCTAAGAAAATACAATGTTTCTCAGCGCCAGGCGTATTAAAACTATTAGACACGCCTCCTAAGGCTAACACCAATGTGTCGTACTCAATTTGGCGAGCGGCAATGATCTGTTCACCATCATCGTTATAGACTGGGGCGAGTTGAATTGTTTTGGTTTGCGGGTCACATTGTTCAATGGCTCCGCGAATATAGCGATAACCATTTTTAAGTCCATGATCGCGATATTGTAATCCTTCGATGGATTGGTCTATCACCCCTACGGCAACTTCATGTAATTTAGGTTTCCAAATGTGCACGGTGTTTTTATCAATCAAACTGATATCGATCAAAGAATTGTTACCGAACTTACGCCCTAATTTTGAAGCCAATGCTAACCCTGCTGCTCCACCGCCTACAATAACAATTCTTTGCTGCATAAATGACCTCTAAACACCTTTATTTTAACAATGTGACTCAAGATAAACGAACATAAAAAAAGGCCCCTGTGGGCCTTATACTGCTTCTTCGTTTTCTTCACCGGTACGAATACGGATAACTCGCTCTACATCGGTAACAAAAATCTTACCATCACCAATTTTGCCTGTTCTGGCAGTATCAACGATGACATCGATGGCACGCTCTAGCAGCTCATCTTGAATCACTAGTTCAATTTTAACTTTAGGCAAAAAATCAACCATATATTCTGCGCCACGATATAGCTCAGTGTGGCCTTTTTGACGACCAAAACCTTTTACTTCTGACACTGTCATACCCGTAATGCCAATCTCAGCGAGTGACTCACGCACATCATCCAATTTAAATGGTTTAATAATGGCTTCGACTTTTTTCATTACATACTCCTGTCATCGGCTAAATTGTTGGTTAAACATATGTCGTCGTTGACGTTTATTGCAACCAAACTGCTTGCAAATATCTTACTTGAATCTGCAGCTAATTGTCGCTGCTATTTTACGTATTTAGAAAAAGATATTTCACAGCAAAAACGCTGTTCATTTTCTATACTAATTGACCCCGTAGCAGGATGCTGCAACTAGATTAAGGATGAACTGTTATGCCTTACATTCAATCAAACAATGGCTTTGGCCTTATTGAGCTCATCGTCACTACATTAATTGTCATGCTAATGTCGCTCATCGCCATTCCGTCTTTTACCGCGATGAACGAGCAAGTGAGAGCACAGAGCAGTATCAAAGTGATACAACAATCTATGCAGTTTGCTAGAAATATGGCCATTAGTTATGGCAGAAAAGTCACAGTTTGTAATCTTAAAGCTAATAAATGTACGCGACAATGGCATAAAGGCTACACAATCTTTCTAGATGGATTAACACTAAATGAACTATCATCGTCAGACAAAATATTGCTTGAAGTTCCGGCATTTAATGTCAACGATATTGTTTACTACAATAGAAGATATGTTAGGTTTCAAGCTGATGGTCTGGCATCAGGTACAAATGGTACTTTTAGGTATTGCCCTCGTGTGATCGATAGCCCTTATTCTGAGGCGATAATCATCAATCAATCTGGAAGAGTACGCTTTTCAAGGAAAAAAGTGATTTGTAAATAGTTTACATGCTGGATTCGATAAAAATAAAATCACAATAAGTCAGGCTAAATTTACTAACTCAAAGTGCGATTAGGCTTTTTACCAATGACATTATCGCATTATACAAAATAATAGAGTGTTATTTTCTAAATTACGTGAGTAAAAACCATAGACCATATCTATTTTCTCCCCAATGATCCAAAATAAGAACAAGAGCTCGAATAAGGATTGGTAATGAAAAATATAAATGGTTTTACGCTAGTTGAACTGATGGTTACTGTTGCAGTTGCGGCTATCTTGCTCGCTGTAGCGGTACCCTCGTTAAATTCAGTCTATGAGATGTCACGAAGCTCTACTGCCATTAGTAATATACAAAGTGCTGTTGTATTTGCAAGAAGTCAAGCCATTAGTTATGGTAGGAAGGTTTCAATTTGCTCTGGTAGCGATTCAGGTTGCACTGGTAGTTGGATTGATGGGTATGTTGTTGTTATTGAAGATAATGGTGATGTCCTGAAAAAGGTACAAAATCTTAATTCAAAAGACTTTATTAAAGCTTCATCCTCGACTATTACTTTTAACATCGATGGGATGTTGACAACCAATAATGTAATTAGTATTCACTACTGTCCATCTAAGAAAAATAGTGAATACTCTAAAGGTATAACAGTTAGTCCATCAGGCAAAATTTCATTAATTACAACAAGTGTAAACTGTAATTAGAGACTTCAGCTTATTAGTTTGACCAGCATTCGCTTGGGGCTTTTTCACCATCAGAAGTAATTGTCATTGAAGAGCATTCTGAATCTCTTGCCTTCTGAATGTCATTGGCTTTAGCCTCGATAGTGTATCGGTTGGTATTGGCAGTAGTAGCATCTATTTTGTAGTATCCATTTTCAACAACAAAATAACCATCACCATCAACAGAAAGTCCGAGCCTTTTCATATTTTTAGTGAACGTTTTATGATCTAGATAATACTGCTCTTGCCTATTTGCCACATTCATCAACCCAGCTAAAGCATCACCTCTCGCTCCCTTCGCAACAAACTTAGTGTATGAAGGGTATGCTATTGAAGCTAAAATACCAACGATGACAACGGTGATCATTACTTCTATTAAGGTAAAACCAGAGTGTGCTTTAGCAATTGATATCTTCATGTTTAATTCTCTTTAGTATGATAGTAGATCTGATTTACACCCAATCCACCACCAACACATTTATTATCGCCATCAGCGCAACCATCATCGCCCATTAGATCATTTTTTATCATTTCATTTGCTGCATCACCAATCCCAATTAAGTACATATAACTAATATCATCACCATTTTTAGGGATTACTAATGTAGGAGTATCGGGCACTTGTTCACTCATTTTAAAGTAGTCTTGTGAATAACTATAAATTTTTCCGCCTTTGTGGAGATCTCGGCCACGTAAACGTCCTTCTCCGGGGATTAAACATGCATTATCAGTCGCACCGGTTTGAGGAACGTAGGAAGTGAAAAATACTTTACCTTCTACTATTGTTGCTGCTGACAAAGATTTTTCACCGGCATCAGCAAAGCTATAATACCAACCTCTTTTTTGTCCAAAGGTAATTAAAGCCTCATCCGCTGTCGGAGACTCAGTAGTTACATCATATAAATCGGATATTGTTAATGCTGCAGGAGAACTATTCCCAGCTGCTGAACTATAAGACTTCGAGACAATATTTCGATCTTGGAATACGAAAAACTTATCATTTCGTGTTTTGTTTAAAGGGTTTGCCCTGTGCCCACTGCCAATTACCACTGCATCATAGGGGATACTTTGATATTGTTTTGATGTTACGCTTTTCCCATCAATATCTGTGTATGTGTGCTCCGACACATTACTAAAAGCTGTTTGGGCAATTACTGGCTCAGAATAAAAACGAATATCTGTTGAAGTATCATTACCACCCATATTCGCAAATTTAAAAGCACTCCATGGATTTTTAGAATCTGTCGATAATCCGGGTAAATCTATACGCCACACATTAGCACCTGTATCTGCAGCATAAATTCGGTCAGTAAGTTGATCATTATTACTATCCAATACAGCAACTTTACTCGGAATGCTATCGATAATTCCAGGCATAGTTGTATCGACTCCTGAACCGCCAAAGCTATGTACTTTAATGCCTGTTGCGGCGTCCAAGATATAAATACCAGCACCTTTAGTGTCGTTAGTGCCGACACTGGCACCATCTTTTGTACTTGGATTATATCCAGCACCCACCACTAAAACAGGTTTTGCATTGCCTTTAGAGTCTTTCCACCCTGATATTTTAGTCACTACAGGCTCAGACCAAGACTGCCCTAATAATGAATAATCACTGTTATTCTTAATCCACAGTAACGTTGGAGCATCTTTATTTGTTACGTCTAAGGCATAATATGAACTGCCTCCTCTTCGCATTCCCATAAATACCCAAGCTTTATTGATTTTACCATCTGCATCATATTCAAAATACGGAACTGCAGAGCCATCCATACCATATACAGAATGAACACCTGTTTTAGGGTTATCTCTTAAGCTTTTAATATTAGGTAATAATTCATGGGGAATAAAAGCCCATGATTCAGATACAGTACTGACACTCTGACCATTAACCTCTGACTCCGTATCTTTAAACATATGAACAAAACCATGGTTGGTTCCCATGATAATTCTTATATCAGGTGATGCGGTTGTGCCATAATTTATGACCAGAGGTCTTGAATGAAGCGGGTCACCTAATATATCTTGTCTAAGATATGGAGCTGTTTGTAAATTATATTTCTCATTATCGACATTTTGGCCTTTAGCCCAATTTAAAGTACTTTCAATATTATTTTGATCAACATTTAAAAATGTTGCTAGTTCTGCATCATTTAAATTACCGTTTATTCTTGCATTATTTTTTGTTAAGGCAACTAGTGAACCCGAGCTACCTGTATTGGTAAGTACATTTCTATTCGCTAGACCCGCTGAATTCCTGTAGTTGTCTCGTAATGCCGCGACTACACCACCATCATTAACATCATAGCCTTGATAATCTGCATCAGCACAACTTGCATCGCTAACCCATAATGAACATGCATCTTCAGCAATCCGGCCATCACTAGAAAAAGCCTTGTTATTATTTTTATCTAAAATATCACCCGTTGAATTTACTTTAAACTTTTTAAGATTACCGGTCCACCTAGGGCCTTCACCTGGTAAAAACATTGCAAAATACGCCGAATTTCCAGTTTGTGTTTTATCAAGAACAACTGATGGTGAAGAAAAACTAGAGCTGTCAAGGCTAATAGCTTCAATTGCATCTATTAATGAAGCTTGAAGTTCTGATGTATCAGTAGCGTAGTATGCAACTCCATTTCCCAGAGCAGCAGTTGAATTCAACAATTTCGTTGCATTATTGACTCCTTCACTAAATCCAATTGTATAGGTTTTAACTGTTTGTACACCAGGAGCATATGGATTAACGTCATTATTGGCTAACCAATTCGCTACTGAAGGTAATAAACTATAATGTTTATCATAATTGTAAGCATCTACGTATATAGAATTGGGGGTGTCTTTATCTGTTGTGTTAGAAGGCAAGCCTAACAAATTTTTTATATTTCCATTTTCATTAGTATCATACTGTGGGGCACCATCTGTAATTAAAATAATAGATGCATTAGAGCCACATTCTTTACCGATGAATGGGCTTTTATAGGTTCCAGAAGGTGACTCTGCGCTAGTGTCATAACTAGGATTATCTGTAGAACCACTGGTTTTGTGTCCATTGACCACACTTTTTGCATGTAAATAGCGAGCAGCTTCATATAACGTTTCACACAACGGTGTAGAGTTACTCTGAATTGAAATAGTATTATTTACCGTAGTCAGTAAACTATTTTTATTAGTTATATTTCCTGTTTTAATATTCGAAATAACACGACCACCATGCCGGTCATAACCGTTTGAATTTTTATTAAAAATCATCAACCCTAAATCGACACCCGGAGTATTAACGATAACCTCACTTAAAACTCGCTTAGCAACTGCCATGCGCGTTGTCCAAGCATTATTAGGTTTATTATGATACCAATTGACATATCTTTCAGTAAATAAAGTTATCGGTTTCCCCAATCCGAAATCAGTTAACCTTGCATTAGCTAACGCATTGGAATCATTACTATAGGCACTACTTAACCCGTCTACAGGATAACCATTACTCTTACCACTAGCATTTTTATTGTCTGCAACCGCAATATCTTCATAACAATCAATAGAAGATATAATATTATCATTAGTAAGAGGGAGCTCAGCCCATTTTTCATCTTGGTATTGTCTAAAATAACCAGTATAAATGCCAAAAGACTTAATAATGTTTAATGATGAATTGCAGTTATTTTTATCATATGTAAAATAACTTTGACTTCCAATCAAAGGAACTTCATCAACACTCGTCGAATAATATATTTTAGTCGTACTTGTCGGAGTTGCCGAAGTTAGAAATGGTGGGGCAAGCATTTCACCACCATTTTTATCCATACTACCTGATGTGTCTAAAATAATAAGAATCTGTGGATTATCATCACTACGCACAGATGATTCTAAAACGTATAATTCGGTATCATCAGCAAAGGCGATAGCTGCAAAGCCGGTAATAAAAAATAGTAATGTGAAGCCTGAATATTTATAAAACATTTTAATTCTCCTTGAGCACTTCTTGCTCAACACCCATTGTCACAGAAAGTTCTCCGTAACCACCTCGTCCGTAATTAACTGAACTAGATACTTCGATTCTTCGACAGTCAATTAAATTTGCAGCATTAGCCTTCTCAGTTCTTTGGCAACTCACATTAATACCAGGGTTATCTATAGGCATTAGCAATATATTTTGACTACCATTTAATTCAGTTACCGTTCGCTTAGGAATTACAGTCGTACTAAACTGGTATGCTACATTTTTAGAAATCACAGTATTCAATCCCCCGAGCGCTAGGGATGTCGCAGCTAACCTGTCACTTCCGGCACCTGACATTCTTAATGACTGCGTCGAATTGACAGCCAATGCAACACCAATGATAGTCATTAATACTAATACGATTAATGAAAAAAATAGCACTACACCCTGCTGTTTTTTATGAGTTTTGATCATTGTTATACCTAAATACATTCATAATTTAATTCCTAATCAGTACCGGGTTTTCTAATACTACGGTTGTAGACATAACCTTGCGTCTGTAATGTTTATAATCTGCATCACTAACTTTATTTGGATTTACAGAGCCTGAAACTTTTTTATCACCCAAGCTATAAGTCACATCATTTTCGTAGCTTCTATCAATGTTAACAGCCCTGACAAGGACATAAATTTTAACAGCAACGAGACGCTGAAAACCTTGGTTATCCCACATGAAGTTTGTAACATCTTTAGCCGGTAAAAAAGCATCTGGCGTTGAATCACCATCATTATCAAAACCGTATGTAAAATGAATGTTCTGTATCCCTTCAACAAGTTGTTCTTCATTTTTCATCCCACCGGATAAATTCAGGCTGCGACGCTTAAGCACTGGAATACCTGATTCAGTTTCAATATAGTAAATTCTATGTTGATACTTCCACATTCGACTGTTTAATTTTACGGGTGGAGTATCATCACCATCAAAGAACTCAATTTCATTTGCCGTAACAGATGCGTAAAATGCGTTGCTATCAAGGTCGGCTGCAGGGACCGATGGGCCGATTAATCTTTTAATTTGAATAACATCAGTACTTTTATCTGGTGTTAACGCGGAATTGCAATTTATACGTAATGTCGAGGTATATTCAAATCCCCATAATCGTCTAAAGTGTGCAGGGGCTAGTTGAGGGAAAGTGGCATTATTTGCCCCCTCTCCAACACAATCAGAAGTTAAAGCAGTTGTAGAATTCACTGTATTAACATTCAGTATAAGTTCAGTACCTGTAATATCGGCAAAAAAACCAAGCTGACTGATGTCTCTTTCTATTAACGTTAAAGCTATTCGACCATTTTCTTGTAGCTGGTTAAATTGACTTGTTGTTGTCACATTACTTGATGACATGCTAAATAGCGTAAAAAGGCCGGCAGTTAAAAACAAGCTAATTAGCATTGCTATCATTAACTCAACTAAGGACATGCCTTTGTTTTTTATGGATAACTTGTTCATCATCAGTCTCATCAATAAATCGCCGTTTTAACTTCGTAAATTCTTCTTTTTGCACCGGATGAATCACATAATTTTACTAAATCTGAATAATTCTCATTAGAAGCATTGAAATTTCTAACAGTTTGCCAAGTGATTACGACTGTAACGTCATTTGAATTGACAAAAATACAGGCTTCGGGTGAAGGTAATCCACCCACACTCCCTTCCTCACTACTAACCTCTAAATCTCCAACAAACAAACTTTGCCATTCATACAGGTCCCAAGCGAGTAATTCAGATGTTGAACACAAATTTGCATTTGAGCATTCTTTAGGCCTTGTTGATGAAGGGCTAGTATATTTAGTACCAGCTGAGGAACCGTAATTAGATAGCTCGCTCACATTTAAGCGCATGCGATTGATAATATCATTAGCGTAATATGATGCTTGAGTTTGCTGAAAAGATTCGAAACTGCCCTGCTTAGACACAATATGCAGATTAAAAATGCCAATAAGGCCTATCACTAGAATAACCAGTGACACCATTACTTCTATTAAGGAAAATCCATTCCTTTTAAATGACATCAGCGCCAAACCTCCATGAAAAGGCAATCAAAATATTGGTTTGCCTTAAACCTAATCTACTGACAATTGCATTAACCAATTTGTAATAATAACTGAGTTAAATGTAATCAGTAAGTAGCATTGATATATATTTACATTGATTTAAAAAGTTAACATCTAATCAGTATTATACTCGGTTTACCGCGCAAGTACAAAAAACCCGCAACCTAAATTAAGTTGCGGGTAAGTACATCTAGATTATTGAATTTATTATCGTAATTCAGCAGGGACAGCAAAGACGGTGTCTTCTTTTCGACCTTCAACTTCGGTAATAACACTCGGTGCTAATGTAGCGATTGCGTTAACGACCTGTTGTACCAAAACTTCTGGTGCTGAAGCGCCTGCGGTAACAGCTACTTTTTTTACACCATCAAACCACACTGGCTCAACATCAGCAGCGGTGTCGACTAAATAAGACTGGGTGCCGGTTTTTTCAGCAAGTTCACGTAAACGATTTGAGTTAGAGCTGTTTTTTGACCCGACAACAATAAGCAAATCGACTTCAGCAGACATGCTACGTACTGCATCTTGTCTATTTTGAGTGGCGTAGCAAATATCATCTTTACGCGGACCTTCAATAGAAGGGAAGCGTTGCTGTAGAGCAGCGATGATATCTAATGTGTCGTCCACTGAAAGCGTCGTTTGGGTGACAAAACATAAGTTATCAGGGTTATTGACTTGAAGATTATTCACATCTTCTGGTGACTCAATCAGATAAACACCGCCATTGGGATTATCATACTGCCCCATGGTGCCTTCAACTTCTGGATGACCTTCGTGACCAATCAAAATGCACTCAATACCTTTACGGCTTGCACGTGTCACTTGTAGATGCACTTTAGTCACCAGCGGACAAGTCGCATCAAAGACTTTTAGTCCACGCGTTTTGGCTTCTTTTCTTACTGCTTGTGATACACCATGGGCGCTAAAAATAACGATGCTATTATCTGGCACTTGATGGAGCTCATCAATAAAAAGCGCACCACGTTGCTTTAGATTGTCGACCACATAACGATTATGTACCACTTCATGACGCACATAGATAGGCGGTTCAAACAGCTCTAAAGCACGCTCTACAATACTGATAGCGCGATCAACCCCAGCACAAAACCCACGAGGATTTGCGAGTAAAATGCTGAGTTCTGGCGATGTTGGATCAACTTTCAACATGTTATACCTTTATTCCGTAATAACACTGACCACTTCAAGCTCAAATGTAATGGTGTGCCCTGCTAGCGGATGATTTAAATCAACGGTAATCGAGTCACCGGCAGTGTCACGGACAATACCAGGGATTTCACTGCCACCCGGGCCGGCAAAACTGACAATGACGCCCGCTTCAAGCTTCATGTCTGCAGGGAAACGACTGCGATCCATATAATGAATTGCATCAGGGTTTGACTCACCAAACGCATCTTGTGGTGCGAGCGTAAATTGATGCTTATCACCCGCTTTTAAACCTTTAAGCTGAGCTTCAAATGCAGGGCTTAAACTGTTGTCGCCTATATTTAAACGAGCAGGCTTTCCCGATGCTTTGGTGCTATCAGCGGTAGAGCCATCTTCTAAGACTATGTTCATATGACACAGTAACGCTTGGTCATCTTGTTTAGTTAAATCAGTCACGACTAGATTGCTCCTCTGATGTTTTATTATCAGGCTTAAACGATTCCCAAATAATCAATATCGCGCCAACAAATATGCCAGCATCTGCGATATTAAAGGCTGGGTAATGGCTGGTATTCAAATAAAAATCGATAAAATCCACAACAAAACCGTGCATTAAGCGATCAACTAAGTTGCCTAAAGCACCACCAATTACTAAGGTGAACGCTAAATTACTGCGCCACATGGTGTGTGACTGTTTACGCAGCCAAATAGTCAACAAAGTACTAAAACCAACAGCTATAACGGCAAAAAACCAACGCTGCCAACCACCTGCATCATCGAGAAAACTAAATGCTGCTCCGTAATTTCTTACGTAGGTAAAGTTAAAAAACGGCAGTAGCTTTACCGAGTCATACAGTTCGAAATTAGCGATGACCCATTGTTTAGATAGCTGATCGGCTAAAAACACCAATGCAGCTACCCAATACCAACGCAAGCCACTGTCTTTCCAAGTTAATGGCACAGAACTCATTATTGTTATTCCTTTAAGCGAATTCGCGCTGTTCGCCTTCACCTTCAATATTGGTCACACAGCGTTGACACAATGTTGGGTGAGTTTCAATGGTGCCAACCTCTTCACGATAGTGCCAGCAACGCTCACACTTCTCGGCGCTACTTTTGGCAACGACCAATTTAAGCGAACTTAATTCAGTTTCGATGGCATCGCTACCGGCTTGCGACATATCCGCAACAGCGGCTTTAGAGGTAATAAGAATAAAGCGTAATTCATCACCCACTTTAGCTAACTCAGCGGCTAAATCAGCATCGGCGAACAATGTCACTTCAGCTTCTAATGAACCACCAATACGCTTATCACGACGAGCTTGTTCAAGTACTTTGTTAACTTCATTACGGACAGTTAATAGTTTATCCCAATAATCATCGCTTAAATCTGTATCAAGCGTGACCGCTTCTAAGCCTTGGTACCATTCTTGGGTAAACACATACTTTTCACGTTTACCTGGCAATAATTGCCACACTTCATCAGCGGTAAAGCTTAAAATTGGTGTCATCCAACGCACCATTGCCTCAGCAATATGGTAAAGCGCAGATTGACAACTACGACGAGCATGTCCTTCTTGCTTAGCGGTGTACTGGCGATCTTTAATAATATCAAGATAGAAACTGCCTAACTCAACTGAACAGAACTGCATCAGTTTTTGAGTCACTTGGTGGAAGTTGTATTGATCATACGCTTCAATGATTTCTTGTTGTAATGCAGCAGCACGACGAACAACCCAACGATCTAACGCGACCATATCTTCTGATGCAATCATGTCAGTTTCAGGGTTGAAGCCACTTAAGTTAGCTAACAAGAAACGCGCAGTATTACGAATACGGCGATATGCATCTGCACTACGGTTTAAAATCTCGTCAGATACGGTCATTTCACCGCTGTAATCTGTCGCAGCAACCCACAGGCGTAGAATATCAGCACCAAGCTTATTGATTACTTGTAATGGCGCAATCACGTTACCAACAGATTTTGACATTTTGCGGCCTTTACCATCAACGGTAAAACCATGCGTCAATACTTGCTTATAAGGTGCTTTACCATTCATCGCGGTAGAAATCATCAATGATGACATAAACCAACCACGATGCTGATCGCTTCCTTCTAGGTACAAATCAATGTCATGTCCATGAAACTCAGGACGGGCTGCAACCACTGATGAAAATGATGAACCTGAGTCATACCATACGTCTAAGGTATCGGTCACTTTACGGTACTGGTCCGCTTCATCACCTAACAATTCACTTTCGTCTAAATCCCACCAGGCTTGAATGCCTTGTTGTTCAATACGATTTGCGACGCGTTCCATTAATGAAACACTGTCTGGATGCAATTCATCCGTTTCACGGTGAACAAATAACGTAATAGGGACGCCCCAAGTACGTTGACGAGAAATACACCAGTCAGGACGGTTTTCAACCATTTTTTCGATGCGGCTTTGACCCCAGTCAGGGATCCATTTTGTTTGCTCGATTTCTTTTAGTGCTTGAGAACGCAGACCGTGATTGTCCATAGAGATAAACCACTGTGGCGTAGCACGGAAAATAATTGGCGTTTTGTGGCGCCAGCAATGCGGATAGCTATGACGATAAGCAACATGCAGTAATAATGCGCCTTTTTCTTCAAGTAATTCCACTACGCTCGCATTGGCTTTAAATACATGCTGACCAGCAAAAAACTCGGTGTCTGGCTTGTAAACACCATTGTCACCAACTGGGTTTGCGACTTCTAAGCCGTATTTCTGGCCAACAACAAAGTCGTCTTGACCATGACCAGGTGCTGTATGAACAATACCGGTACCAGCGTCTGTAGTCACATGATCGCCAAGAATAGCTGGCACATCAAACGCATAGAATGGGTGATTGAAACGCATCAGTTCCAGCTCAGCGCCTTTAACTTCACCTAAAATAGTATGTGATTCTGCACTATAACGCTCTAAGCAAGACTCAACTAAAACTTGGGCCAAAATAAGCGTGGTAGCTTTACCCTCTTTCACAAATTCAACCAAGCTGTAATCTAACTCAGGGCTAAGTGATAGCGCGCGGTTAGCAGGTATAGTCCATGGCGTTGTGGTCCAAATAGCCATTGCAACCGGTTTAGTGTAATTTTCAACACCAAACTTAGCCGCTACGGCTGCAGCATCGACGGCAAAAAAAGCAACATCGATGGCTGGAGAAGTTTTGTCTTCGTATTCAACTTCTGCTTCTGCAAGCGCTGAACCACAGTCGGTACACCAATGCACAGGTTTAACACCCTTATGCAAATGACCACTTTCAATCACTTTTGCTAACGAGCGAACAATATTGGCTTCAGTTGAAAAATCCATAGTTAAATATGGGTTTTGCCAGTCGCCTAGTACGCCTAAACGAATAAAGTCGTCACGCTGACCTTCAACTTGAGTGGCGGCATATTTACGGCATTCTTCACGAAATTCTGCTGCAGAAATTTTAACCCCTGGCTTACCGACTTTTTGCTCTACTTTCAGTTCAATCGGTAAACCGTGACAATCCCAACCAGGAATATAAGGTGCGTCAAAACCTGACATGGTTTTAGACTTAATAATTATGTCTTTAAGAATTTTATTTACAGAGTGACCAATATGAATGCTGCCATTAGCGTATGGAGGGCCGTCATGCAAAATGAAAGGTTTACGACCAGTACGGCTATCGCGGATCTGTTGATACAGCCCGTCTTCCGTCCAACGATTTAACATTTCTGGCTCGCGATTTGCCAAATTACCGCGCATCGGAAACTCAGTTTCCGGCAAATTCAAAGTAAATTTATAGTCGCTCATTGATCCCATACCGTTATTAAAGCTGATTAGTTTCAGCTAGCATCGTTGCTAAACAAAGCGCGAGCTTCGTTCGCATCATTTAAAATTTGTTTTTTTAGCGCATCCAATGATTCAAAAGGTTGTTCATCACGGATTTTTGCTACTAATTCTACTTCCACTCGTTTGCCGTATAAGTCACCGGAAAAATCAAACAAATGGACTTCTAATCTACAGGTTTGCCCATTCACTGTCGGTCTAAAACCCACATTGGCAACGCCTTCATATACATCACTGCCATCCCAATATAAACGCACAGCAAACACGCCGCGCACCGGAACCACATTTCTCTTTAACGCAATATTTGCCGTAGGGAACCCAATCGTGCGGCCCAATTTTTGCCCATGAGCAACACGGCCACTTAATATGAATGGATGCCCTAATAAGCGTCTTGCTTGCTCTAAATGCCCAAGTGCAAGGTGCTCTCGAACGGCAGTAGAACTCACCCTTAGCGATCCCACCATAAAACTTTGAGTACTAACAACGGTAAAACCAAACTTTTTACCCGCCTCAACCAGCATGTTAAAATTGCCAGCCCGGCCTCGGCCAAAACAAAAGTCATCACCGACAACCAGGTACTTAACACCCAGTTTTTTAACCAGTAAGTCTTCAATAAAGGCTTCTGCTGGTTGATTGGCAAACGCGGCAGTAAAATTTATACACAACAACTGATCAACTTTGAGCTCGTCAAGTAACCTAATTTTATCGCGTAAAAGACTTAAACGAGCCGGAGCATCTGCACCACGAAAACGTTCTTGAGGCTGAGGCTCAAAAGTCATTAACGTAGCAGGCAGTTGAAAATGACGCGCTTTATTAACTAAATTGCTTATCACCTGCGCATGGCCACGATGGACACCGTCAAAATTCCCAATGGTTAAAACGCAACCATGATGAGAAGGTAAAATATTGTGTATACCGCGGATTAATTCCATTGCACTCAATAACTGCCAATTGTAAATCGGCAGATTATATACCCAAACCAATGTTAGATGCGAGTTTACAGCTCAGTTTATTAACGCCATTTTGGCGCATCTACCATTGTTTGAATGTTAATTTACGTCACTGAGTGAGTGTCGCTATTTATGCACTGCGTTTAATTTTCCAAGGACGAACGCCAAGCATCAATAAACTCAACAAGTAAACGAGTGCGCCGCCTACAATAAGTTCAATTAACATCATCATACGTTCAAACGTCTGCCACTCAAGCCATTCACTGACTTGCGGCATAAAATAAAGGATGGCCGCTGTCATAAATGCTGTTGAAATAATGACTTTACCGGTAAAAAATAAAGTTTGGCGAGTCATTTTATATACCCCAGCACGGTGTAAGCCGCGATAGAGTAACCCAGCATTTAATAATGCAGACATTGATGTCGCAATGGCTAAGCCAACATAACCAAATGGAATGGCAAAAATGAGGTTAAACACCATATTACTTACCATGGCAATGATGCCGTATTTAACGGGTGTTTTGGTGTCTTGGCGTGAGTAATAACCTGGCGCTAACACCTTAATCATCATAAAGCTAAGCAAGCCACAGCCATAAGCCACTAAACTGTATGACGCCATTTCAACATCATTAATCGTAAATGCGCCGCGCATAAACAGCACCATCAACATGGGTTTGGCTAAAATAATTAACCCCAACATCGCCGGTGCGCCTAACAGCATGATGGCTTTAACGCCCCAATCCATTGTTTGATTAAAACCGCTACCCTCTGCATTCACATGCTTTTGTGATAACGCTGGCAGAATGACGGTCGCAATGGCAATACCAAATAGCCCCAACGGAAACTCTAGTAATCGGTCTGCGTAATACAACCAACTAATTGAACCTGTCATTAAAAAACTGGCGATAAAGGTATCAAACAATAAATTAATTTGCGAAACCGACACGCCAAACAGCGCGGGGATCATTAGCGTTCTGATTTTTACTACACCAGGATGGTGCCAACCCCAAGAAGGTTTAACTAACGCTTTCTCTCTGATCAAGAAAGGAATTTGGAACAAAAACTGTATCAAGCCACCCGCAAATACGCCCCACGCTAAACCTATTTCTGGGTTTTCAAGCGTATGTGCATACCACATCGCAACAGCAATAATCGCGACATTTAAGAACACGGGAGTAAATGCCGACACCGCAAACCGGCCTCGAGTATTTAATATGGAACCGGCCAAAGCAGTAAAGGTAATAAACCAAAGATAAGGAAAGGTAATTTTTAGCATTAATGATGCTAACTCGAACTTTTCCGCATTAGGGCCGTCATTTAACCAGTCTAAAAACCAGCCGCCACCAAACAACGCCGCCAAGACAGGTGAACAAATAACACCAAACAAAGTCACAATGGTAACCAACACACCTAAGGTACCCGCGACCTTACCGATCAACTCGCGTGTGTCTTCTGGTGTCATTTTTTCTTGATATTCGGTTAACACAGGCACAAAAGCTTGAGCAAAAGCACCTTCGGCAAATAAGCGCCTTAAAAAATTAGGGATTTTATTGGCAAAGAAAAATACATCAGCACTGCTACCTGCACCCATTAAATTAGCAATCACCACGTCGCGAACTAAACCTAATACTCGCGAAATCAGTGTCATAACACTCACAATCAGACCTGATTTAAATAATTTTTTGCTCAAACAGCCCCCAGACTTACGGTCACTTCTAACAAAATTGATGGGATTTATATAAATATTCGATTCTAGCTCTGTCACACAGGCACAAGAGCTGGTAGAATTGCGCCACATATTACACGAGTTGGGTTGAAGATAGGCATGCTAGGTTGGATTAATTTATCTTTATGATAAATATTCAATTGTAGTCGTTGACAAGACGACGAAAAACAGGCATATTCCTCGGCCTTTAAAAGTATCAAATCCAGTTTTTAGGAGTTGCACCTTGGCTAATAGCAAGTCTGCAAAGAAGCGCGCGCTTCAGTCTGAAAAGCGTCGCCAGCATAACGCTAGTCGTCGCTCTATGTTACGTACATACGTTAAAAAAGTCATCGCTGCTATCAAAAGTGGTGACCATAAAGCGGCTACAGAAGCATTCGCTACTGCACAACCAATTGTTGACCGTATGGCGACTAAAGGCCTTATTCACAAGAATAAAGCTGCTCGTCAAAAGGCACGCTTAAACGCAAGAATCAAAGCACTAGTTGCTTAACTCTTACGATTTAAGATTTTAAAAAACCGGCTTAGGCCGGTTTTTTTATATCTTAAATTCCCCATCTAAAATATGTAACCGCAATTTACGCATTACGAACCTTCCCTTTTACAATTAGCTACAACCAGCCAGTTTCATCCTTGCGTTATTCAATGATGTATACGTTGATTGAACGAATAGAAATTATCAATGTTGTTGATTTGAGTGACAGAATGAAGTCAATACTGAGTTAGCGTCTTGGTTGATACTGATATAAGCACCGTTCACTGACGTTTTGAGTGGATAGCGTACACATAGATATGATTAAAGGACGGGTAAAAATTGATAGGATCTTGCTCACGCATAAACGCGAAACGTCTTAATGAGTAATTCATTAAGACGTTCGTGAGATGATATTAATGGCAATACATATTATTTAGCACTTGGATCAGCTCTTTTACCTCATCACTCTTTAATGAATAAAAAACGGTCTGTGCTTCTTTCCTAGTACACACTAAATTATCTTTTCGAAGCCATGCTAAATGTTGAGATAAGGCCGACTGGCTCAATCCCAATTTTTTGTTCATTTCTCCGACACACATTTCACCCTCATTAAGAAGGTGGCACAAAATAAACAATCTACGTTCATTTGCTAATGCTTTTAGCAACACTACTGCATGATCTGCTTGATGCTGCATTTTTTCTATATTCATCACGAGTATGTTCTCCTAAATCTAACCCCGCACTAATATAGCGTTCCCTTACAAATAGAGTCGGGACATAAAGCACACTTTTTGGTAGATTGTTGTAAAAAGTGAGACTTAGCTAAAATAATCAAAGGAAACTCATGAAACACTTTCAAACGGCAAGCCTCGTCGGCGCCATTTTTGTCGCATTGGTTGGCTGTCAAACCATTTCGCCAGTTAGAACCACAACACCAACATTGGTGATTAATAACTCCGATGATGCTCAAATTAGCCAACAATTAGCTAAGCAGGCGTTATCGTCACGTTTAAGCTACGACATTGTTGAATCGCTTACCGTAGAAGTTGGACCTCGATTAGCTGGAACCGATAAAGATATCGTCGCTGTCGATTGGGCCATGGAAAAGCTTTGGCTAATGGGGTTCGATAAAGTTTATAAAGAGTCGGTACAAGTGCCTGCTTGGTCACGCGGCTCAGCCCATGCCAGTATCGTGTCACCTTATGAACAACCGTTAGTGGTTACGGCGCTTGGCGGCAGTGTCGCTACGCCAGTTAATGGTATTCAAGCCTCTATCGTGCGTTTTGAAAGCCTAGAAGAACTGCAAAATGCCTCTCCAGGTCGTATAGAAGGCAAAATAGTATTTATCGATCATAAAACTGAACGTCATATTTCAGGTAAAGGTTACGGCGAAAGTGTTGGCGGACGTTCACGTGGTGCGGTGGCGGCGGCTGAAAAAGGCGCAGTGGCCATTGTGATCCGCTCGATTGGTACTGATCATGACAGAATGGCTCACACAGGCATGATGCGTTATGAAGAAGGGATCCCAAAAATTCCTGCTGCGGCCATGTCTAATCCTGATGCAAATTTAATTAATGCCATGCTAAAGCGCGATCCTAATATCGTGTTGTCATTAAATATGACTTCTGAAAACCAAGGCATAGCGACATCTTATAACGTGATTGCCGAAGTAACCGGTAGCACTAAACCTGATGAAATCGTGCTAATTGGTGCACATTTAGATTCATGGGATGAAGGCACGGGCGCAATTGATGATGGTGCTGGTGTCGCCATTGTCACCACGGCGGCTAAACTGATTTTAGACTTACCACAAAAACCGGCCCGCACAATTAGAGTGGTGTTATTTGCCGCCGAAGAAGTTGGTATTGTGGGTGCTAAAGCGTATGCAGAACAACATGCTGATGAGTTAGATAAACACTATATAGCAGCTGAGTCTGACTTTGGCGCAGGTCCTGTGTATAAAATCGATTTTAACGTTAATCCAGATACCTTTGAGCAAGTGAAACAAGAGCACTCGGCGATGACGTTATTTGGCGTGCAATTAGGTAATAATGAAGCATCCGGTGGGCCTGATGTGTCCATTATGCCAGCACTCGGTGTACCTGTTGCATCACTCAATCAAGATGGTACCGACTATTTTGATTATCATCACACGCCGAATGATACTCTGGATAAAATTGATCCTAAAAAGCTCGCGCAAAGTGCAGCGGCATATGCTCAGTTTGCTTATATGATGGCACAGTCAGAAATTGACTTAAGACCAATTAAGCAAAAAGAAACTCAGCATTAATACCAATTCCACTAATTATCTGGTCATTCAGCGGGAGTTCTGTGTCTTCTAGGCAAGTAATAGGATTGAAGGCATAGTTGCTCTACGTCAAAATGCTATTAAGCAGCATAGAAGGCACAGAAACCCGCCTTGCAGGAGACACTCAGACCGTCCATTTCTTTGTTGCATTGTCTTAGAAGGGAATAACCATTATTTCAACAATGCGCCTCAAACTGAACAGTCTGAGTGACTCTGATTGGTCACATAATTAATGGAAATGGTATAAGCACATAATGAGTTAACGACATCAATGAAAAAGCCCTTAGTTAACGTTTAACTAAGGGCTTTTTGTTGTCTATTTGCACTGAATGAACATAGATTACAAGGTAGAAAGCTCAGCTTATTTTTGTTCATCGCGTAAAAACACGGGCTCTGTCGGAGTGGATAGCGCTTTGTTGTAGTAGTACCCTTCAAGATCAAACTGAGTTAACTGCTCAATGCTTTTAGGTTGCTTATCTACGATATAGCGGGCCATCAAGCCACGGGCTTTTTTGGCATAAAAACTGATCACTTTAAATTGGCCATTTTTACAATCTTTAAATACAGGTGTAATTAGCTGCCCAGCGAGTTGTTTAACCTTAATAGATTTAAAATACTCATTCGATGCTAAGTTAACAATAATATCGTCACCCTGCTCTTTTAATGCTTTATTAACTTCTTCAGTAATGGTTTCGCCCCAAAAATTATAAAGATTATTGCCTTGAGGGTTTGCCAACTTGGTGCCCATTTCTAGGCGATACGGTTGAATTAAATCCAGAGGTTTAAGCAAACCGTACAAACCAGACAAAATTCGCAAATGTTTTTGGCTCGCATGAATTTGTGGATCAGATAAATGGTCAGCATCAAATCCGGTGTAAACATCCCCTCTGAAAGCAAAAATAGCCTGCTTGGCATTTTTTAACGTAAAGGGAGGCTGCCAGTCGGCAAAGCGTGCGGCGTTTAATCCGGCAATGTTGTCGCTCACTTTCATTAAGCTGGCAATGTCCATTGGCGTTAACTCTCGACACACGTCGATCAATTCTTGACTTTGCTTCAACAAAGTCGCTTGAGTAAACGTATTGGTGATGGGAGGATTGTCGAAATCCAATGTTTTAGCAGGTGAGATTAAAACCAGCATAAGTGTACTCCAAATAAAATCATGGCTTTATGATACTGAACTGACATAAAAAAACCATGCCGAAGTAGCATGGTTTTTTCGATTACCTTAATAGGTAAATATTATTTTTTAACCGCGTCAGCAGAACTCGGCCAAATTTTTTCTTCTAACTGATCGGCTAATTCAGGGAATTTACTGGTGTCAAACTTAGGGTCAATGCCTGCATCGATTTGCTCACGATAATCATTAATCACTCTTACCGCTAAACCAGATAACAAAACTAATGCCACTAAGTTAACAATCGCCATCAAACCCATTGAGACATCCGCTAAATCCCAGACTAAGCTAATTTTTGCCATAGAACCGAACATCACCATGGCCAAAACCACTAAACGGAACGCAGGTAAGGCTTTTTTGCTGTTACCAGACAAAAACATTACGTTAGTTTCAGCGTATGAGTAATTAGCAATAATCGATGTGAAACAAAACAACAAAATAGCAAAAGCAATAAATGCCCCACCCCAATCGCCAACATGGCTTGTTAATGCACTAATGGTTTTTGCGATACCGTCAGAACCTGCGGCGGAATCACCAGAAAGTAAAATAATTGCCGCGGTAGCGGTACAAATCACGATAGTGTCTACAAACACCCCCATCATTTGCACAAAACCTTGTGACGCTGGGTGATTAGGATTTGGTGAAGCACTTGCTGCAACGTTTGCCGCACTGCCCATGCCCGCCTCATTTGAGAACAGGCCTCGTGCAATACCGGCTTGCATTGCTTGAGCAACACTATAGGCAATACCACCAGCAGCGGCTTCTTGCCAACCAAATGCACTGTTTATCACGAGCATAAATACATCTGGCAGTTTTTCAATATTCATCGCAACGACGACGAAAGCGATAGCAATATATGCAATTGCCATCACGGGTACGATTAACTCAGAGGCTTTAGCGACTTTCTTTAACCCACCAACAATCACAAATGCACTGCATATCACAATGCCGATACCAACATAGATGGGTTCGAACCCAAATACTTGAGTCATCGCACCGGTAATGGTATTGGCTTGTACGGCATTAAACACTAAACCAAAGGCTAAGATTAAGAAGAACGAGAACAACACACCCATCCAACGTTGACCTAAGCCTTTTTCCATATAATAAGCTGGACCGCCACGATATTGTCCGTCGCCATCTTTAACTTTATAAACCTGTGCCAGTGTTGACTCAATCATAGCCGTAGCCATACCCAAGACGGCAATAGCCCACATCCAAAATACTGCGCCAGGACCTGCGGTGCCAATGGCAACCGCAACACCGGCCATATTACCGGCACCGACACGTGCAGCCATGCTGGTACAGAAAACCTGAAATGATGACAGCCCGTGCTTACCTGGGCGACGGCTTATGGCCAACACTTTGATACCATGAACAAAATGGGTTATCTGTATAAAGCCCAGGCGAATAGTAAAAAACAGACCTGCACCCACCAGCCCATAAACTAACAATTTGCCCCAAAGCAAACTGTTCATGAAATTAACAATCGTTTCTAACATTGCCATATTGTTTTATCTTCCCCGTTATAAGGTTATTTTTTATTTCAGGTTTAGACCCGAATATTAATCTCGTCATAAACAGACTGGGCACGTCATTGTGCAAACTGTTTTGCGTTAAACGTTTTACCGTTTAAAAATATCAACATTAATTAGTCATTATAAAAGCTAAAGGATGCATATTCATAGGGATTGTTTTGTGAGGATCTTGAATGCTAAAAGCATGTTACCTACCAAATATTTTATTTAAGTAAATGATACGTTCAGATAACACAAATAAAACAAAAGACCGCAAGTGACCCCAGTCACACTTTAACATTTCTGTTATTAATGCTCTATTCATAAAGCGTCGATAAATCGTTACTAAATTTCAAGCAGTTAGCCCGGTAATGGTTAAAAGTGCGATCTAACATCAAATTCATTACTCAAAAGTTAGATAAAGGCCACATTATTGTAACTAAATTACGAATAAAGTGTTCTCCAAGAAAGTTAATTAAATATTTTCACTTTTAATCGAGGTCACTATGACTAACTCAAATGAGATCACAGCGCTAAAAAAATATGTAAGAGCAACTAACTTCCTTGCTACTTCACAAATTTATCTAAAGCAAAACGTACTTTACAAACGTTCTTTACAGCATACAGACATTAAACCTCGCCTTCTTGGGCACTGGGGAACATGTCCTGGTATCAACTTTGTCTACGCTAACGTTAACCGCCTTATTGTTAAACATAATCGTGAATTCATTTACCTTGTTGGTCCTGGTCACGGCTTCCCTGCTGTTCAAGCAAACTTATTTATGGAAGGCTCTTTAAGCCATTTTTATCCAGATACGATCCCGTTTACAGAAACAGGCATCGAAGATATCTGTAAAAAATTCTCCGCGGCATATGGTTACCCATCACACGCTAACCCAGAAGCCCCTGGACAAATCCTTGAAGGTGGAGAACTAGGTTATTCATTGTCTGTCGCTTGGGGTTCTGTACTCGATAACCCTAACCTTATCGCAGCCTGTTTAATTGGTGATGGCGAAGCAGAAACTGGCCCACTCGCGGCATCTTGGTATGCAAACCGTTTAGTCTCTCCTGAGCATAACGGCGCAGTTCTACCTATCGTTCATATCAACGGTTACAAAATTTCAGGTCCTACTCGTATGGGTCGTATGAGCCATGAAGAACTTGATTTAGAATTCCGTGGTCTTGGTTACCACCCAATCATTGTTGACGATGAACTAGAAGCCGACATCTATGAACAGATGATCGCTGCGATGGATTTATCTTATGACATGATTACCGATATTCAACGTCGTGCTCGTTCTGGCGAAGATGTTGTTAAGCCACGCTGGCCAGTTATCTTAATGAGAACTGCGAAAGGTTGGACCGGTACTTCTGAATATGCAGGTAAAAAGCTTGAAGGTAACTGCGAATCTCACCAAGTTATCGTCAATAACTGTGCAACCGACAAAGGTCATTTAGATGCACTTGATCAATGGTTAGCAAGCTATAAGTTTGATGAACTAGTGCAAACTACCGCTGATGGCGAATTAGTATTTGATAAAGACATTTTATCATTAGTACCGCCAAAAGACTTATGCTGTGGCCGTCAACGTCTAAGCTACGGTGGTGAAGTAGTGCGTGCACTCGCTAACCCTGATTTAACTAAATTAGGTTATGGTGCAGAAACCCCTCGTGGTCAACGTGGTTTCTCAATGTTAAAAATGGGTCAATGGATGCGTGATGCATTCAAACTAAACCGCGATCAACGCAACTTGCGTATCTTCAGCCCTGACGAAACTTACTCAAACCAGTTACAAGCTGTATTTGAAGAAACAGACCGCGCTTGGCAGTGGCCAATTGAGAGCTGGGATGAAGATATGTCTCGCGACGGTCGTGTCATTGAGTTGCTATCTGAAAACTTACTTTTTGGTATGCTACACGGATACACAGTAACAGGCCGTCACGGTATGTTCCCAACTTATGAGGCGTTCTCTCAAGTTGTATCTTCAATGGCTGACCAATACTGTAAGTATGTGCATGCTAGCCAAGACATCCATTTCCGTAAGCCAATTCCAGCCTGTAACGTGGTACTGTCTTCGTTACTAGAACGTCAAGATCACAACGGTTATTCTCACCAAAATCCGTCTTTCCTAGGCGCTATGCTTGAGAAGCACCCAAACATTATCTCTGCTTATTTACCAGCAGATGCTAACAGCACCTTAGTTTATACCGAAAAAGCGTATGCCGATCGTGATAAATTGAACATCATTGTTGCGGGTAAAAAGTCACTACCACAATGGTTGTCACTTGATGAAGCCCGTAAGCAAGCGAAAGACGGCATGATGGTGTGGGATTTTGCATCTGATAATAATCCTGATGTTGTTTTAGCAGGCTGCGGTGATTACGCGACTCAAGAATGTATGGCTTCACTGGTACTCATTCGTGAAATATTACCACGTGTACGTATCCGTTTCGTCAGTGTATCAGAGCTACACAGCAGTGGCTTAGGCAGCCTTGAGTTCCAAAGCAAACCTTGGATGATGGATGAAGTATTCACTGAAGATAAAGGCGTTGTCTTTAACTACCATGGATATCCAAATACCATCAAAAAGTTAGTATTTGACTATAAAGGTAACCGTCGTTTCCGCATTAAAGGTTATGAAGAAGAAGGTTCAACAACAACACCATTTGATATGGGTGTACGTAACGGAACATCTCGCTACCACTTAGTTATCGATATGGCGTACAAATTGTTCCAGCAAGGCGTAATTGATGAATCACAACATGTGACCATCACTACCGACATGTTGCAACGTCTGGTTGACCATAAGAACTACATTAAAGCTAACGGTGTAGATCCTGAAGAAATTGAAAACTGGGTTTGGACGCGTTAATTTGAGTCTTTATTACTAATAAAAATACGCCTTAATGGCGTATTTTTTTTTACAAATACCAAAGATATCGATAAATTAAGGTGTCTTTGAGTAACTTATTAAAAATAAAGACGATATTTACAATTATTTTTCAATCACCCGAGATTCTAAACAATCATCGTTACCAATTGTTTTTATTTGGTTTTTCGTTTCAACATCATCATTTCAACTGTGGTTTTTAATTCACCATTACAAAATATTAATCCTTTTTACTATGGAAAAACATCTAATTACAGCCCATAATTGCGCCGCTGACTATATTACAAAGAATCACCACGCTAAGTGTCAGTAATGCATGACCATAACAACTCCGTTACATGCATGTATGGTGGAGTAAAATAACAATGGACTAAAAAATATGATGAAGAACACATTAAAAGTAGTATTACTCACCTCTATGTTACCTTTCGCAGCTTCTGCAGCTGAAGGCCTAACGCCTTGGTATGTTGGTGGTGGTTTAGGTATTAACGATTATCAACAAAATTGCGACAACGCACTAACATGTGGTGACGATGACCCATATGCTTGGGATGTGTTTGGTGGTTACTTATTTAATGAATATATCGGCATTGAATTAGGTTACCGTGATTTAGGTAACGCTGATTGGACTGGTAATGATAACCGCAAATATGATGTTGGCGCTTCAGGTGTTAGCGTTGGTATCGTAGGTTTTCATCCTATAGCTGACAAATGGAGCCTTTCATCAGAAGTAGGTACCTACAGCTATATCCTAGAAAACGACCAGAAATTTAACGGCGTGAATTTAAGCGACTCAGGAATTGCTTTATTCCTTGGCGCTGGTGTTGGTTATAACTTTACTGACAATCTTAAGCTTCAAGCAAAATACCGTCGTTATGAAAACATGGACGCTAAGGTATTAAACAATTTACAAATGGACAGTAACTACTGGGGATTAGCATTAAGCTATCGCTTCGGTACTGCTGCTGCCGCTCCTGTTGCCGCGGCTCCTGTTGTAGCTGCTGTTGTTGCCGCTCCTGGTGATGCTGACAAAGACGGTGTAACAAACAACATCGACAAGTGTCCAGACACACCAATGACTCATAAAGTTGATGCTACTGGTTGTACTGTTTACGAAAACGTTACTACTAAGTATGACTTAGGTGGCATTTTATTTGCTAATGATTCAGCTGAAATCCGTGCCGGTTCATTTGCTGATTTAGAAAAACTAGCAGACCACTTAACTAAATACCCACAGCACACTGTATCTATCGAAGGCCACGCGTCTAACGTAGGTAAAGCTGCTTACAACATGAAGCTTTCAGAGCGTCGTGCAGTAGCCGTTGCAAACTCATTAAATACTAAGTACGGTATCAACAGTACTCGTATCAGCTCTATGGGTTATGGCGTAACTAAACCAGTTATGCAAGGTAGCTCAGCTGAAGCTAACCGTGTAAACCGTCGCATCGAAGCGATTGTTACTGGTACTGAAAAACGTCCAGTAATGCGTTAATAGTTACAATATTACGCTACACTTTAAAGGTCGCTGCTTGCAGCGGCTTTTTTATTTTCAGAACAACCTAAATTTCGTAAAACAGTGATATCCACTGACGTTGCAGTGATTGAGTTGCAAGCCCCTTTCTATTTGGTTAACCAATTCTGTCTATTTAGCAACAATATCAGCCGTAATCGAGCGAAAAACAGGGGTTATTTCGTAATTTTTTTACAAATTAAGTTGGAATAATCCTTAAAATCGCTTCTAATAAAGATATAGTTCTATATTAATTGCTTACCGAGAGGAAATTTTCATGGCTAACACACTCGCGCAACTCAAATCATTCACTACCATCGTTGCTGATACCGGCGACATAGAAGCAATAAAGCGTTATCAGCCTGAAGATGCGACCACCAACCCATCATTAATCTTAAAAGCATCTCAAATCCCGGAATATGCACCGCTTATTGATGATGCCATTGCATGGTCTAAAACACAGAGCAGCAATATCGATCAACAAATTGAAGATGCCGGTGATAAGCTCGCGGTAAATATCGGTGTTGAAATTTTAAAAATAGTACCAGGCCGTATTTCTACAGAAGTTGATGCTCGTCTGTCTTTTGATAAACAACGTTCAATTGATAAAGCGCATAAGCTAATCAAGCTATACAAAGAAGCGGGTATCGACAAATCTCGCATTTTAATTAAATTGGCTTCAACTTGGGAAGGCATTTGCGCAGCAAAAGAGCTAGAACAAGAAGGTATTAACTGTAACTTAACTTTACTATTTAGCTTTGCCCAAGCAAGAGCCTGTGCTGAAGCCGGTGTTTATCTTATTTCTCCTTTTGTTGGTCGTATTTTAGATTGGTATAAGAAAGACACTGGTCAAGATTACACCGCTCAAACCGACCCTGGTGTTGTTTCTGTGACAGAAATCTATGACTACTACAAGCAACACGGTTACAACACAGTTGTGATGGGTGCAAGCTTTAGAAACATCGGTGAAATTATTGAGCTGGCTGGTTGTGATCGCTTAACCATTGGCCCTGCACTTTTAGAAGAATTGGCAAATAGTGATGTAACGATTAGCCGTAAGCTTGTTGCTACAACATCAACCGTTGCAGCACCAACAGCATTAACTGAAGAACAGTTCCGCTGGGCATTTAACGAAGATCCAATGGCCGTAGACAAATTGGCCGAAGGTATTCGTAACTTTGCTATTGACCAAGGCAAACTAGAAGTGATGTTAAAAACCAAATTAAGCTAGTTGGAGATTTTACTCGTGACTAAACTCACTCAAAGTACGACGTGGAAAGCATTACAGGCTCATACAAGCCAGTTGCCCCATATGCGTGAACTCTTTGCTCAAAACCCACAACGTTTCGAGCAAATGAGTGTTAAAGCATGTGGACTATTTTTAGATTATTCTAAAAACCGTATCAACGATGACACACTTGAGCTACTTTTTTCACTGGCGAATGAAGCAAACTTAAGCGAAAAAATTACCGCGATGTTTAAAGGCGACGTGATTAACAATACTGAGCAGCGCTCAGTATTGCACACCGCGCTTAGAAGCAAAGCTGATCAAAAAATCATAGCTGAAGGCGCGGATATCGTACCCGAAGTGCAGCAAACCTTGAGTAAGATGGCTGGATTTGTTGAATCAGTGCAATCGGGTCAATGGAAAGGCTATACCGGCAAATCAATTACTGACATTGTGAGTATTGGCATTGGCGGATCATTTCTTGGGCCGAAGATAGTCTCTCAAGCACTAAGACCATATTGGCTAGCGGGGCTTAATTGCCACTTTGTTGCCAACGTTGATGCATCATCCATTTGTGAGAAGCTTAAAGGCTTAAATGCCGAAACCACGTTATTTGTTATGTCATCTAAGTCATTTGGCACTCAAGAGACGCTAACAAATACATTAAGCGCAAAAGAGTGGTTTTTAGCACAAGGTGCAACGCAGCAAGACATTGCTCAACACTTTGTCGCGGTAACATCTAACGTAGCTAAAGCGACTGATTTCGGTATGGATGCAAACAACATTTTCCCAATGTGGGATTGGGTTGGTGGCCGTTACTCATTATGGTCTGCAATTGGTTTGCCTATTGCGTTACTTGTCGGCATGGATAACTTCAAAGCCTTGCTCGATGGTGCTCATCAAATGGATGAACACTTTGCATCGGCTCCGTTAGCACAAAATATGCCTGTCATCATGGCGATGTTATCTGTGTTATATGGTAATTTCCATGGTGCTCAATCACATGTAATTTTAACCTATGACCATTATTTACGTGGTTTACCCGCCTACTTCCAACAGCTAGATATGGAAAGTAACGGTAAGTCTGTCACTCTTGATGGTAGCGATGTAGATTACAGTACTGGCCCTGTTATTTGGGGCGGCGAAGGGACCAATGGTCAACACGCCTATCACCAGTTGCTACACCAAGGTACGGCATTAATTCCTGCTGACTTTATTATGCCACTGCAAAGCCATAATCCTTTGGGCGAGCATCATGATCAACTTGCATCAAACTGCTTTGGTCAAACCCAAGCATTAATGCAAGGGCGTACTTATGATGAAGCATTATCTGAGCTAGGTAGCAGTAAGCTTGATGATCAAGAAAAAGCGCTTATCGCCAAACATAAAGTCATGTCAGGCAATAAGCCAAGCAATACCTTATTGATGGACAAGCTAACCCCTACAACGTTAGGTGCGTTAATTGCGCTATACGAACACCGTACATTCGTACAAGGTGCAATATGGCAAATAAACTCATTTGATCAATGGGGTGTTGAGCTCGGTAAACAGCTAGGCAATGATGTACTCGAGCGAATTGGTGCTAAGCAAGATGCAACAGAGTTAGACGCATCAAGTAATGCATTAGTGAATATTTATCGTCAAGGTAAACTTTAACTCGCAGGTTTGCTCCTATTTGTGCCGAGAATGAATAATGCCGCTCACTTAACCTGAGCGGCATTTTTATTAGCTTGCACGAACTCCCCTCCTTAACTTCAACTGCAAAAAATCTCTAAAATCAGCCAACCTCATGACATCCAATAAACTGTAAGCAAGGCATAAGCAAAAAACAAACCGAATAAGGTGTTGTTTAAATCTCAATGTTATAACTGTTCAGATAACGTAATTCAGCGCATCGAAATAACGACAAAAACTCATCTTCAAGTGATTATTTTAATTAACGAAAATCGAATATAACTAGGTAAAACCTGTATTTTATTGTTGTATATAGTCGATATTCACTAAAACGTGATGTTTTGGTAACGTAAATGCAACACAAGTGTTGCACCCTATAGTTGAAATATGATACTTATTTGTGCAGAGACATCATAATAACAAGGGAGGTTACCATGGATCGATTAGACTATGGTGGTGCGCTAGACGAAGTTGTTGAAAGACCAAGCCGCTCAAAAAGCTCGTCCAAGAAACGTAAATGGCGTGAAATTGAAGCCATTAAAGACAAACAACGTTTACTCAAGGAATTGCAAGATATCGATGATTCATTCGATTTCGATGTTAGTACATTAGTTCTCTAATGATCCAAATGCACAATCTTTGATTGTCGCTAACATCACATAAAAAGAGCGCATATTGCGCTCTTTTTGTTATTCTGACACCCGTCGCTTAGGGTTAAAAGGGCTTATCAACCCTGTCGATGTGAGCTCGCAGGTCCTCAAACATGGATTTATCATTATCATTAAAAAGCGGATCATCAACTAAACGCTGCTGACATAAGATTGCAACCCTGTCCCAATCGTTATCGTCTAACGTACTGACAAAAAGCGGAAAAACCTCCCGTTCCTCATATTCCATATGCAATTGCTGCAATTGGATATAATCCTTTAAGTCTTTTATCAGTTTTTCACGAGAAATAACCACATCAGACAAAATCATATTTAAACTGTAGATAAGCGATCCAGATGCTTCAGCCAATCGATGATGCTCGTTATATAATTGACCACAATTCGCTAAGCCAGCTTTATTGCTGTAATAATCAAAAATAATATCCTCTAGGGGATGGTGACTGTGTTCTGCATAACCTTGCATGTACTCAACAATATCCCTGACAAGATTGAAATTAACCCCATTCCCATCGGCTAATCGAGTCAATTTATCTGAAAGGATATTCAACAAAATGGCAATGTGTTTATGATCGCGCATTAGACGTTGCAACATAACCTTCTCCAGTCATTTCGGTAATCAATACTCATGTATAAATAATAGCCAACATTCTCGTTTTTTCTAATCTACACTAGGATCTACAAAATGAGGTATGACCAAGATCATACTATTGGAATATAAAAAAACACCTAACACCAGTCATCCGAGTATTAAGTGTTTTATCATATTAGCATTGAGAAGATCTTGAGCGTATTTCACTCCAAATAGTATTGCTGGATTACGCTAGCACCTTAAACATATGTGCTTTAAGCACATCAAAATCCGCGGCAAACTCAGCTGATAAAATAGGCTTGTGTGCAACTGCTGCTAACTCTGGTGGTAAAGGTAAATTAATAGATAACTGTTTATCTACGACATCTTTAAACTTAGCAGGATGAGCTGTACCAAGAAATATTCCGCTTTCGTTACCTGTTAAGCCCAAAGTTAATGCATGTGCTGCAATCGCCGCATGAGGCTCAGAAAGATACCCCGCTTGATACAGTTGAGCTAACGCGGCCGCGGTATCTGTTTCAGATAATGCAATGCCCGTCACTAACGATAGCGGCCAACCCATTTGTTCACATATGGCTTCAACACGTGGCCAATTGCTTGGTTCAGATACATCCATCGCATTTGACATGGTTGCTACCGTTTTATGTGGCTGCCATGCTCCCTCTTGCAAATAACGAGGCACCGTATCATTACTATTGGTGGCAGCAATAAAACGTTTGATTGGCAATCCCATGGCTTTAGCAAACAAACCCGCCGTTAAATTACCAAAATTACCGCTGGGTACGGACAAAACAATCTCATCATTACCAGCTTTTTTGGCTTGTGCCACGGCTTCAAAGTAATAACAAATCTGGGCTAATAAACGGCTAATATTAATAGAGTTAGCCGAGTTTAATGCTAATCCGTCACGTACATCACTGTCGTCAAATGCTTGTTTTACTAGATGCTGACAGGCATCAAAGTCTGATGTCACCGCCACGGTGTGAATATTCTTACCTAGAGTGGTAAACATTTTTTCTTGGAGTTCACTGATTTTACCTTTTGGGTAAAGCACCATCACATTGACGTTATCTAAACCATAAAATGCGTCAGCAACTGCAGCCCCAGTGTCACCCGAAGTCGCAGTGAGAATGGTTAGCTTTTTATTACCAGCAAGTAAATTGACACACTGAGCCATAAATCGAGCGCCAAAATCTTTAAATGCTAATGTTGGGCCGTGAAATAATTCTAAACAAGCACGCTTCTCGTCAACGTTGGTAAGCGGCACATCAAAAGTAAACGCATTATCAACAAGTTTATCAACGCTATCCTGACCTAATTCATCGGCCAACCAAGCACCCAATACTTTTTTGCTTCTTGCTGCAAAAGGCAATGCCAATAAGGCATCCATATCGGCTAAAACAGGGATCGATTTTGGAAAAAACAACCCTCTGTCTTTGCCTAATCCCAGTTGTACTGCTTCACTGAAATTTACTACCTGTGATGGGTGTTTTAAATTATATAATTCCATTACGACTGCCTTTTTCAATTTCAAATAAATAATATCTAGTTGCGGTTACACGCAGCGGGTACCTAATTGATCTAATTTACACACATGGGCAAAACCGCCAGCCTGTGAAATATAGTGTTGCATCAACCAGTCTTTGGCTTTTTCAGCCGTGGCTAAATCGTCTGTAACGCTAAACAACGTTGGGCCGCTTCCCGAAATACCGGTCGTTAACATACCTAAGTCAGCCAATGCCGCTCGAGCATCGGTATAACCTGGTATTGCCGCTGCACGATAAGGTTCTGCCAATACATCTTTAAGCATTTCAATTGCCAATGGTGCATCTTGCTGGTAACTCGCGTGTACAAAAGCACTTAAGTAGCGTCCAAAATCGATAGCGACCGATTTATCATATTTTGCAGGTAATAACTCACGCATTTTAGCGGTAGATAAAGAAATACCAGGATAAGCCACCACCCAATACCAATTGTCAAAGCTAGGAATAGTCGCGCAGGCTTTATTGCTTGAATTGAGCATTAATTGCATGCCCCCCAAATAACAGGGGGCAACGTTATCGTAATGAACACTGCCGGAAATTTTACCTTCAAATTCACCCATTAATCCCAGTAAAGCTTGCTCACCAAATGGGTTGCCAAAATGTTCATTTAACGCATAAAGAGCCGCCACAACAGAGCTTGCACTAGAACCTAAACCACTGCCTACTGGGAGGTTTTTTTCTAAACAAATCGCCACACCATCTTTACGTTGCAGTTTATTCAAAAAGAACTCAGCACACTGATACACAATGTTATCTTTACCTTCGGGTGGTAATTTATGAGCCCATTCACCTGTTTGACTAAAGTGTACACCCGTGTCTGCAACACTGATCATCACTCTATCACCTAGGAGTGAACCATCAATTGGGGCTAATGCCGCGCCTAATAAATCAAATCCAACGCCTACATTTCCCATTGACGCTGGAGCATATACGGTAAGCATTTCTTGACTGACCTTTACCGCTTGATTCATAGCCCAACCTCACGAGTCCAATTTAAGGTTCTGAGTACATCAGCAAATGCACCTGCGGCAGTTACCGCTGTACCAGCACCATAACCTCTTAGAACAAACGGAATTGGCTGATAATAGCGACTATAAAATGCCAGTGCATTTTCGCCGCCTTTAACACTGTATAAAGGATCGGTTGCATCAACCTCAACAATTCTTACATAACATTGGCCTTCATCAATTTGGCCAACATAACGCAATACTTTACCTTGGGCTTTAGCTGCATTGACGCGTGCTGATATTTCAGCATCTAATGAAGGTAATTTAGCCATAAATTGGTTTACATCACCTGAGTCGTCAAATGTGGCAGGTAAAACAGATTCGATATTAATATCACTTAACTCAAGTGGTAAGCCGACCTCACGAGCAAGGATCAACACTTTACGAGCGACATCCATACCACTTAAATCATCACGAGGGTCGGGCTCAGTAAAGCACTTCTCACGCGCAATTGTTGTTGCTTCAGATAAACTCATACCCTCATCGAGCATACCGAATATATACGATAACGATCCCGAAAGAATGCCGTTAAATTTATGCAACTTATCACCGGCATAAAGCAATTTTTTCAAATTATCGATAACTGGTAAACCTGCACCTACAGTCGTTTCATATAAAAATTGACGACGTTGGGTTAACGCAGTTTGGCGCAGAGCCTGATAATAAGCATAGTCGCGAGTGTTAGATTTCTTATTAGGCGTTACCACATGAAAGCCGGCATTCATCACTTCAATATAGCGGTCTGACACCAATTCACTTGACGTGCAATCAACCAATACTGGGTTCAATAGTTGCTGTTCTTGACCCCACTCAAGTAATTTGGCTAAGTCATAATCTTGGCCTTTTTCTACCAGTAATGTCTGCCAATCGTTGAGTTCTATACCTTCACTATTGAGTAGCATTTGGCTCGAATTGGCGATGCCACAGACTCGAATACTGATATGCTGTTCTTTCAACATGGCCGCTTGTTGCTTTATTTGGTCTAATAATCCAGCCCCAACATTGCCACTTCCCACTAAAAACACATCTACATATTGTTGAACATCAAAAAAGGCTTGATGACACGCACCAATGGCATGTTTGGTCTTTTTTTGCTGAATAACCGTTGAGATAGAGCGCTCAGATGAGCCTTGGGCAATAGCCACAATATTCACGCTGGCTTTAGCTAAGGCACTGAAAAACTTAGCCGCTACGCCTTTATGCGTTTTCATACCATCACCGATAAGTGACACTATCGACAAGTCTTGGCGCTGCTCGATGGGTTCGAGTAATTCATTTTTTATTTCAAGCTCAAACTCTTGCTCTAAAGCCCATTTCGCTTTGTTTGCATCATGAGTCGCCACACAAAAACTAATACTGTATTCCGACGAACTTTGAGTAATCAATGACACAGAGATACCACTACGAGAGATAGCGGCTAACGTACGGCTCGCCATTCCCACCATGCCTTTCATGCCTGGGCCTGATACGTTAAACATGGTTTGATTGTCTAGATTTGAAATGGCTTTAACTTGTAACCCTGTTTGGTCAGCCTCATTTGACACTAACGTGCCTGGAGCTGATGGATTGAAGCTATTTTTGATGTAACAAGGAATATGATACTGCGCAATGGGTGCGATTGTTTTTGGGTGCAATACTTTAGCGCCAAAATAAGACAGCTCCATCGCCTCTTGATAACTTAATTGCGATAACAGTTTTGCATCAGCGACGACACGAGGGTCGGTGTTATACACCCCATCAACGTCAGTCCAAATCTCACAACTTGACGCATCTAAACAAGCGGCGAGTACTGCGGCAGAATAGTCTGAACCGTTACGCCCTAACGTCACCACATTGCCGTGTGCATCTGCTGCAGTAAAGCCAGGCATCACCCATACACGATATTGATCTAACGGCAGAGCAGCAAAACGCGGCTTACTCACGCTAATATCAACAACCGACTCTAAAGGCTGACCATGCCCCAAAAACAGTGCAACAGGATCTAATTGCGCCGAAGTAAGCCCCTTAGCTAACATGACTTGTTCCATTAGCGCTGCAGACAAACGTTCACCCGTTACAACAATTTGAGCTCGAACACTGTCAGGGCATTCAGCCAATAACTTAACCCCATGCAGCTTGTCTTGCCAAACGAGCATTTGCGCCGCTAACTTAGCGACTAACATCTCGTACTGCGGTTTATTCAGTAACGACACTGACGCTTCGCTAAATAAACTGTTAAAAACCTGATTGATATGCTCTAACACAGGTTGGTAATCTTGTTGGCTAACCGCGAGATCAACCATTTCGAGTAACGCATTTGTCACAGTTGCAGGAGCTGAAAGTACCGTAGCGACAGGCTCAGCAGATGAAGAATCTGCAATAATATCTGCTGCCATTGAAAAACGAGACCAATTCGCCAGCGACGTTCCGCCAAATTTCATTACCTTCATCTACTTCTCCCTGTCACCAAACAATGACGACATTAATTTAATATACTTGAATTAAAAACAAAAAAGCCCGCTTCTGTTGTGGGAAGCGGGCTTGTTGTACAAATCTTTTAGGGTGTAATCAGCCCGCCCCCACTATGGTAATAGTGGTGGTTGTAATGGTAGTAATTACAACGAGCATAAGGGTATACATCTGATAATCTCTTGTTTTCATTTAGCAACACACAATAGTAAGCTGCCGAATTAGCTGATATACATTGGGTAACAGAATTGCTTTTTTTGCCCACAGTTGTCAACCCCTGCTTACAGTTTATTTTCAAGTTATTTTAACAAACGAGTTGATTTATATTATTTTTGAATTTCATAATTTAAAAATAGCGACATTGGAATAGCTAACCACTCATTGACACCCTGTTCACGTCAACGTAAATCGATGCGTAGAAAAGGATAATCTATTATTTTTCAGTAGTATATGCTGACACCTTAAAAATGTAATTATGTAGAAAAAACCTTACCTAACGAATATAAGCATAATGGACCTAAGCATCAGTTCTTAGATTGATTAAGCTGATTTATTTTCATCATTAACGTAAACATTTTAACAAGTCGCTTACAAAATTAAAAAAGCTGTGATTGGATAAGCAAAAACTGATGTTTGTCATCGCAGGCTGCTAATAAAGTACGGTATGATGCGCACATCACGAATTGGAGGCGATATGAAAATTTCAAAACATGCAGCGGTCACTATTCATTACCGTTTATCTGATGAGCAAGGCGAGTTAATTGAAAGTTCTTTTGATGGTGAACCAATGGTTTACTTGCAAGGTACAGACAACTTAATCCCAGGACTCGAATCAGTATTAGAAGGCAAAGAAGCCGGCGAAAAAATTGAAGCTGATATTCCTGCGGCTCAAGGTTACGGCGAATATCACCCAGGCCTAAAACAAGAAGTTCCAATTAGCGCATTTGGTGACGTTGAAGACATTATTCCAGGCATGCGCTTTATTGCAGAAACAGAGCTCGGACAACGTCCTGTGCAAGTGACTGAAGTGAAAGATGATGTGATTGTTGTAGATGGAAACCATCCACTTGCAGGTCAAGCATTACACTTTAGTGTAGAAGTGATTGCAGTACGTGAAGCAACGGCAGAAGAACTCGCTCACGGGCACGTTCATGCTGAAGGCGGCTGTGGTAGTCACGGACATGATCACGACCATGAACACGGCTCTTGTGGTTCTGAGAAACCGGGTTGTGATGGTAATGGCGGCTGCGGCTGTCACTAATAATGCTGAGATAAATCCTCTCTGCGTCATTAGAAAGTTTGAAAAAACATCAAGGCATTGTCTAAGTTCTAGGCAGTGCCTTTTTTTATACGTTATAATTAACACGTAAATAACATGAGCTAGGGATGCTAGGAATAATAAACTCATTTCAAACAATCCTTTGCTCAGCTAACAGCGTTAAACCGACTTACGATAGGCTAGCTATTGCAGCCGCAATTAACCTTATTAGCATAACCAATGACAAGCTTAAAAGTGAGATGGATTAACGTGCTGATTTTTTAATAGCATAAGTGCATCCTTATATCCTGAGTCAAGGTTAAGTAACCACAATTAGTCAGACTTATCGCCACTACTGTAAAGGACAACAAGGTAGTGAAGATCCTCACTAATTGTCTATCCATATAAGAATTAATACATAGCGACGGAGTGCTTATGTTAATCAAACCCGTATACGAATTACTACCTTACAGCTATATGATCGTTGGCACGGTAAGCCTATTTTTACTTGAGCCAAGCTACGCTTTAGTCGCTTCCATAGTGGTCTACTTATACGGTGCCCACGTTTATAACTTACGTTCAAAAAATCGTCGCACAGATCCCAAGCGAAAGCGTAAACCAGGGGCAGTTCCTGAAACCTTGTATGGTCTGATGCCTTTTATTTATGTTTTTTCAGCGCTCAGTCTTTACCGTTTCTATCCAAGAGATTCAAGCACATTATTTGCATTGTGCTTAGTCACCTACGGCGTTTATTTAATGATGAGACGTTCAAGCTACCGACACCATAAGTACCCTAAAAGCATCCGCCAGTAAGTGCTTAACACACTAAAGAGCCAATCTCTTAATCCAGAATTAACTTTCTGACTTTGGCTCGCTGGCTTGGCGACATATTCTTTAAATAATTTGAGCAACGTGTAATGGTGGCAATACTCACTTGATTTTCAGCGGCAATCTGTCGTTGGCTCATTTCTCCGGCAAGTAACGTTTGGAACACCTGTAAACGGCCAGACACAGCGCTTCTCTCCTCTTCTGTTAGCAATAATTGAAACAACACTGATAGATCTTCATCATTTGTATGAGTTAATATTTTATCTACAACTAAATTCCAGTTGGCACGCATAATTTTTATTCTCTTTGTAGTAATGCCGAAACAGTACAAGTGTATCAATTAACTTGAGTACTTTGCAAAATACAGTCTTGATTACCTTTGATAAAACAAATCGCATTTTTGCAATAAAATTGTGTAGAATAAAACTGTGACTGATTACACGTTTACTCTCATAATGATATGTGTAACAGGCTTAACTAAGTGCTATGGAACCCGTGCTATTACTAGAAAGAAGAGAAGGATCATGATGAAAAAGACATTACTTGCTATTGCAGCGACAGCAATATTAATCCCTGCCGCATTTGCCCACAACTTTGAAGAACCTGCTGACGCGATTGAATATCGTCAATCTGCATTTGGTTTGATTGCATATAATTTTGGTGACATGGGTGCAATGTTAAAAGGTAAAAAGCCGTTTGATGCGACAGTGTTCAGCAGCCGTGCAGACAATGTTGCAGCGCTATCTAAACTGCCTCACGAAGGTTTTATCGCTGGTTCTGATAAAGGCGACACCGAAGCACTTGCTAAAATTTGGCAGGACAAAGCAGATTTCGACAGCAAAATGACCGAATTTCAAGATAACGCTGCGGCATTATCTGTTGCAGCTAAATCTGCTGACCAAAACCTCATTAAACAAGCTTTTGCTAACACTGGTAAAAGCTGTAAAGGTTGTCATGACGTATACAAAAAAGATTAAGACTGTCTTTATCACAATCTAAATCGAGTTAGACGTTTGAAAGCCCATAAATTATGGGCTTTTTTGCATGTGTTTTTCGCTCATGATGATGTACATAAAACAAGGGTAGACTTATCTACAGGTTGTCAGACTTACTTTATTAGAATAACATTTTCGCTCGCTTTCACTGTTCACAACCAGCAACACTCTCTTTATTTATAAAAAACTCACCACGGGCTCCAGCAATAGCCACCAAATAAAACCAAAAATGACAGCAATAATAACCAAAGCCAACCAAGGTGAGCGTAGATTGGGCTTTGCGGTATGCTCCCCAACTTGCTTATAACCGCTGAACATCGCTTTTAGAATATTATCGCCTTTAACCACATGTATTATTACAGCCAAAATATGAATCGCTGCCAACGCCAAAATAATATTAAAATTTGTTTTATGTAACCAGGTTAACCAAGAGGCGGTATCTGACGACACAAGGTGTATCAGCGGGCCCTCAGTAAAAATATCATCTGTCGCAAATAACCCTGTGGTCAATTGCAATGCTAATAACCCTAGCAATGCAAATACCATGTACCCTCCTAGAGGATTATGGCCAATGGATGAGGGTTTCGGTTGACTGGTCGCATACTGAATAACTTTTTTAGGTGAGACAAAAAAGTGACTGAATTTTGCCGTATCGCTGCCGACAAATCCCCACACCAATCTAAACGCAATGAGTGTCATTAATACATAAGCCAGCACTTGGTGCCACTGCATCTCCCCAATATCAGCAGTCCACCATAATCCACCCAATAGCGCCACCATAACCCAGTGGAATAAACGAGTAGGAAAATCCCATACCTTAATTTTACGTTGTTCTATACTCATTAATAATCACTCTTAACATGCTGCTTATTGCTCGATTATAAGCGAATAAAAAATGATTTAAATCATTTAGGTAAAGGTATTGCGGCTAAATAGGGAGTTATTGGTAAACAAAAGAGAATTCTTGGTAAACAAATAGAGAAAGTACAGCTAAAGCGAAAATACTGAAAACATGTTGCCCTGAAGAGGTTTTTTTAGATTTTTATTGGTAAAAAAGGTAATTGAGGAACTGCTTATCCATTCAAATATGGGCCTATCGTCGACGTAATACAAGTACATTTTAACGATAAATTATCAAAAATGTCTAAGGGGTCAAATATGCTGCACTCGACACTAACAGCCTGCAAAAATGTGATTTAGATCACAACTTTTATGGCTAACCTTGGTAATCTGAACTTAAGCAAACAACAAGAAGGTTCTAAATATGCTGAAAATCACTAGCAAACAACTTGAAGTCACTGCCCTCATCCGCGAACGTATTGAAGGAAGATTAGAAAAACTATCTCGACACGATATACAGTTAATTAATCCGCACGTTATTATCACACAAGAAAAGCAATTGTTTAAAATTGAGGCTTCGGTTGGATTACCTAGTGGAGATTTATTTGCCCAGGCGAAAAGTGAAAACCTATACGCAGCGATTACTGCAATGGGACAAAAGCTGGAAAAACAGCTAAACCGCCTGACTCACAAACCCCAGGCTCAACGCCACGTATCATTACCCAATGACACAGAAAGCGAATTTGAGTATGTCTATAAGGAGGAAAACGCAGCTTGATGTTAATTATCTTTTACCAGCGCACCTTCGGGTGCGCTTTCTTTTGCCTATAATGACATCTTGTTGAGTAGAATTACATTGACAGGTTAACGCAGTGGCTTTAGTTTTACCCTATGAACACAAAAATATTTCGTTTTTTTATTTTCTTTTTTATTCAGCCCACCCTCGGAGGCGGATTTTCTGTGTAAAAACGAAAATGAAAATTCTAAAGCCTCCCACTGGGAGGCTTTTTTGTCTTATGTATACTGCTGTATTATTTGATACGCCAGTAAATCGCGTTACATTGAGGTCAATATGCAAAAACCACCAGAGTTAAGTCAAACTCGTGAGCAAATAACTGCGTTAGATAAATCACTGCTAACACTGTTATCTAAACGTCGTCAATTGAGCTTAAATGTCGCGCGCAGTAAAGAAATCGATGCCAGACCAATACGTGATACTCAACGGGAAAAAGAGTTACTAGAACGCTTAGTACGGCAAGGGCGTGATCAAGGGCTCGATGCACATTTTGTCATATCGCTTTACCAAAGCATCATTGAAGATTCGGTGCTCTTTCAACAAACCTACTTGCACGGCCGAGCAAATCCTGACACTCAAAAACAGCAATATACTGTGGCTTACTTAGGCGCCAGAGGTTCATATTCATATTTAGCGGCTACACGCTATTGTTCACGTCGTCAGGTTGAAATGATTGATTTTGGCTGTCAAAGTTTTGATGACATAGTAAATGCTGTTGAGTCAGGACATGCCGATTATGGTTTTTTGCCGATAGAAAACACCTCATCAGGCTCAATCAACGAAGTGTATGATGTTTTGCAACATACAACCTTATCCATTGTCGGTGAAACGACAATAGAAGTTGGCCATTGCTTACTGACAAAACCAGATTGTAAGCTCGCTGATATCAAAACGATTTATGCCCACCCACAGCCGATAAGTCAATGTAGCCGTTATTTAAGCCAGTACCCGCACATTAAACTCGAATATTGTTCGAGCAGTGCTGAGGCAATGACAAAAGTCATTGAGGCCGGCAATAACTCAGTCGCCGCGATTGGCAGTGCTGAAGGCGGTGCATTGTATCAATTGGTGGCACTTGAAAACGGTTTAGCTAACCAAAAAATAAATCAGAGTCGTTTTATTGTTGTCGCCAGAAAGGCCTCTGCAGTGCCATCGCAATTACCAGCCAAAACAACATTGATTATGGCAACAGGGCAAAAGCCCGGCGCTCTGGTTGAAGCACTATTAGTATTAAAAGCCCATAATCTCAACATGAGTAAGCTTGAGTCTCGCCCTATTCCTGGTACACCATGGGAAGAAATGTTCTATTTAGACATAGATGGCAACTTAGCCACAACGAAAGTACAACAAGCGATTAAAGAGCTAGAGCGGTTAACACGCTTTATCAAAGTGTTAGGTTGTTATCCATGCGAAACTGTTAAGCCCACGCAACTATCACAAGCTCAGCTGCTAATAGAACCCGACAGCTCTAAGCAGGAACCGGTTAAAGTGCAACTGAGTAGCCAAGCTAAACATTCTCGCGCTTATAAGGCACAGGATACCCAGCTTGTTTGTCAGCATATGCAGTTAGGTGCAGGTCAATTCAGCGCACTACAACAGATTAATTTGCCAATAGACAACACCGTACTAGCAACGCAAGCTAAGCTAATTAAAGAAGCGGGGTTTCAAGCAATACTGCTTAACGATTTAAAAAATCAAATGAGTGAACAGCAGCTCAAGCAACATGCCCTTGTGATTGAACAAGCAGGGCTACTGTGCATAATGCAAATTGATCAAGAGCAAGAGTTCACCTTGGCAAGTCAATTAGCCGATATGATCATTCTGGCCGGTAAACAAATGTACAACCCAGACATGTTAGCGTTAATTGGATCCGTTAATTTACCGGTCATATTAGAACGTAACACAATGGCAAGCATTGACGATTGGTTGCAAGCCGCTGATACGGTGCTCAGCCATGGCAATCAACAACTTGGATTATGTGAATCAGGAGTGAGAAGTTTTACTCACCCAGAGCAGCTCAGCCTCGATTTAGCTGGCGTGGTGGAAGTTAAATCGCGTAGCCACTTACCTGTGATAGTTAATACCAGCTTCTGCGTCAATCCAGCATTATTAAGCACTCATGCTAACGCAGTAAAACAGCTTAAGGCTGATGCTATCGTATTACTGCAACAAGATGATGTTTCTCAGGCAGACATTATTCATGGTTTGTATCAGGCCTAAAATGTGTTTAAAGCCCATAAAAAATGCCGAGATAATTCTCGGCTTTTTTATTCCAACGTTATCTAGGCTTTAACAATAAATCACACTGCTAGCCCATCATTTAGGCTTATCCAGCCTTTGAAAATACGGTAACTAAACCAACTGACACCGACAAGATACATTGGCAAACTTAACCATAATGGGCTAATCCAGTAACCCGCGATAAAAAATGGGCATAAACCGATAATACTCATGCGTTGCCAGCGTAAATGGCTACCAAGCACAGAGTCAGGATTAACATTTTTTTGAATCAAGTTAAGCCATAAGCTGAGTAACACAGGAACAAAAAATAGTGGAAAAGCACTCATTAAGCCGTAAAGAAAATGCCCAAGGGAATTATCTTCAACCTGTTGTACAGGTAGCATATGCGATGGTGTCATCGACATGGGTTTCCTCCGAAGGCAAGTTTTTTAGATGTTAGCTAACGATGAATAAACCCCAAAATCGGTTCATCTCGTTAGCTAAACATAAGCCTTGTGTTACTGTTTGGCAATAATTTGATCGATTAAAAATGATTAACCTGTCTTCATATCATTGACTGATTGTAACATTGCACGGCTTTCATGTTGGAACTGAGGCGCAAAATCACCAAACCATTTTGCGACACGTTGAAATTGTGTAACAAACTCTTGGCGATTACCTGATTTAAGCATGGCAAGCGCATCACGATAATTATCTAAATAATCACTAATCGCATGTTGGCTGCCTTGTTGGGCAAAAATTATATCGGCATAAAGTTCAGGATCTTGAGCAAACAATCTGCCGACCATAGCTAACTCTAATCGATAAATAGGCGAGCTAAACTGTAATAGATTATCGATATCGGCTTCTTCTTTACACAGATTTAAACCGTAAACAAAAGTCGAAAAGTGACGCATTGCCTGAACAAGTTGCATCGCATTATCATGACGTTCAGCTTCAGCTTCAACAATTCGTGCGCCCCAAATCTCAATTTGTTGCAATAACCATTGGTAAGCCTCCGGTTGACGACCATGACAGACCACCACGACTTGTTTAGCTAAGCTACCTACATCTGGACCAAACATAGGATGTAAACCGACTACAGGGCCTTTATGGGCGGCTAGCATCGCTGCTAGCGGCTTTTCTTTAATAGAGGTTAAGTCTGCTAAAATACAATTTGATGGTAATTGGGTTAATTTCTCGCGGATAACTTCACAGGTAACATTAATCGGCACGGTGACAATCACTAAGCCTGCCCCGTCAAAAATAGCATTAGCATCTTGCCAGTCATTCTTATCAATGCTTTTTACTTTGTAACCAGACAGCGTCAGCATTTGGGTAAACAACTGGCCTAACTTACCTTGGCCGCCAACCACGACTACATGCCCTAAATCTTGCTTAACTTGTTTAAAGCCAACATCTTTTTCATTCAAGTAAGACTCACGCATTAATCGGCGCAAGATATCTTCGATAAGTTGTGGCGACACATTCATGTTTTGTGCTTCTGCACGACGTTTCGCCAGCATTGATGCTTCGCGCTGAGGCGCATAAATTGGCACGCCAGCAGAATGCTTTACCGCACCAACTTGAGCAACTAAATCAAGACGTTTACGCAGTAAGTGCAACAGTTGCTGATCGACACCATCAATAAGGTCGCGTAAATTCTCAAGATCAGCCGTCGTCTTTTCGTTCATATTATTATCCATTAACCGTTGGCAACCTGTAGCATATCGAATCGAGTCGGTAACACTGCAGACAACTGGTTAGCGCCTTGTCTTAAAATGGTTTCAGTGGTTTCCCAATCAATGCATGCATCAGTAACAGAAACACCGTATTTTAGCTCTGCTAATGGCTTATCTGAACTCTGATTTCCTTCATTGAGGTTACTTTCAAGCATAACACCGATAATCGATTTATTACCTGCCTCAATCTGGTTAAATACGTCTTCACAAACGTTTTTCTGACGCAAATGATCTTTTGAAGAGTTTCCATGACTACAATCAACGACCAAACGAGCACTGAGTTTTGCTTTGTGAATTTGCGCTTCGCTTTGTGCAACACTCGCCGCATCATAGTTGGGTGTTGCACCCCCACGTAAAATAATATGTCCATCTGGATTACCAGCCGTTTGTAGTAATGCCACTTGGCCTTCTTGGTTAATACCCATAAAGCGATGGCTGCTTGCTGCAGACTTGAGTGCATTAATGGCCACCTCGAGTTTCCCGTCGGTGCCATTTTTAAAGCCCACTGGCATCGAAAGGCCTGATGCCATTTCGCGGTGAGTTTGAGATTCTGTGGTTCTTGCGCCAATGGCAGACCAGGTCACGAGCTCAGATAAATACTGCGGGCTAATGGGATCTAATGCCTCTGTTGCGATGGGAAGCTCAAGCTCTGCAAGCCAAATCATTAACTCACGTGCCATTCTTAAGCCTTTTTCAACATCAAATGACTCATCCATATCAGGATCATTAATTAATCCTTTCCACCCCACGGTAGTACGCGGCTTTTCAAAATAGACACGCATTAAGATATAAAATTCACCGCTTAACTCATCATGGAGTTTTTTCAGCTTTAATGCGTATTCTTTGGCGGCATCGATATCATGAATAGAGCAAGGACCGGTCACAACGAGCACACGGTTGTCGCGTTTATGCACGATATCAGCGACTTGTTTACGTGCATTAAGAATATATTGATAAGCATGAGTAGAGAGTGGCAGTTCTTTTTTTAACTCTGCTGGAGTGACTAAAACTTGCTCTGAACTGATGTGCACATTGTTAATCGTATCTTGCTGCATACTAATACTCTCTTTTGACGACAGACCAAAGGTCACTAATAGATTTATGTTTAGGTATTGCACAGTGACATTGTATTTTTGTACCGCTACACCATTACAACGTTAAAGCAACTATGCCTGTGCAAAGCTCCTAGAGCAAGGCTTATTTACACAAAGGAGTAAAAACGACTTCGTGAAGATGTGATGTATAAAAACAGCCATGAATTTTGTGCTTTCGCGGAGAGCTTTCTACCCGCTGTTATCATTTAATTAATTGTTATCACTTTCTTAGCTATTCTTACTTTATTAATTGTTATGATTTTTTAAAAGCCCCACAAACAAAAACCCGCCTTTCGGCGGGTTGTTGTGCGAACACTGCATCTTTATTTTTAATCGGTAACTATTACTTAGTTGCCAATTTTTCACGGATACGTGCAGATTTACCTGAACGCTCACGTAAATAGTACAGCTTAGCACGACGTACACGGCCGCGACGCTTAACTTCGATGCTAGCAATTAATGGGCTATGCGTCTGGAAAGCACGCTCAACACCTTCACCATTAGAGATTTTACGTACTGTGAATGCAGAGTGCAGACCACGGTTACGCTTTGCGATAACGATACCTTCAAAAGCCTGAAGACGCTCTTTATCACCTTCTTTAACACGTACTTGAACCACTACTGTATCACCAGCACCGAAATCAGGTACGTCTGTTTTCATTTGCTCATCGTTGAGCATTTTAATGATGTTGTTCATAACTACTCCATTCTAGAATTAACTGAGCATTGACTATGCGGACTTGTCCGTTTCATTCACGAACTGCGCTAATAAAGTCGTTTGTTCGTCAGTCAGAGCTAGATTTTCAAATAATTCTGGTCGTCTCAAAAAAGTTCTTCCGATACTTTGTTGCAAACGCCAGAGTCTAATTTTTTCGTGGTCACCGCTTAACAGCACTGCCGGTACATCCATGCCATCCAATTGTTCAGGGCGTGTATAATGAGGACAATCCAGTAAACCTTCAGAGAAAGAATCTTGCTCTGCTGATGCTTGCTTGCCTAATACACCAGGTACTAAACGAGCCACTGAATCGATTAACGTCATTGCCGGCAATTCTCCGCCCGAAAGCACATAATCACCGATAGACCACTCTTCATCCACTTCCGTTTGAATAATGCGTTCATCAACACCTTCGTATCGACCACACACTAAAATCAATCGGTCTGATTTAGCCAACTCAGTCACGCCTTGCTGATCCAGCTTACGTCCCTGAGGTGACAAATAAATCACTTTTGCCCCATCACCTGCAGCAGCTTTTGCTGCATGGATAGCATCGCGTAAAGGTTGCACCATCATCAACATTCCTGGGCCACCACCGTAAGGGCGGTCATCCACAGTACTGTGTCTATCATGGGTGAAATCACGAGGATTCCACGTTTGCACCTCTAGCAGGCCGCTTTTGACGGCTCGACCCGTAACACCAAAGTCTGTAACGGCACGAAACATCTCTGGAAACAGGGTGATTACCCCTAACCACATATGTTGTACCTCGACTTAGAAGTCAGGATCCCAGTCCACTAAAATCTGTTTCTCTTGCAAATTCACCTGTTTGATGAATTGCTCGGGGACAAAGGGGACCATACGTTCCACTTTGCCGAAGGCATCTTTAGCGTTAGCTTTAATCAGAAGTACGTCGTTTGATCCTGTTTCCACGATCTGGTCGACAATACCCATGTTATAGCCGTTTATATTGGTCACTTCACAGCCGATAAGATCTCGGTGATAAAATTCATCATCAGCGAGGTCTTTCATTTGTTCTGGCAAAATCGCAATTTCACAATTTGTGAGCATTTGCGCATGCTCTCGAGAGTTAACACCTTCAAGTTCAGCAACCAGTGCCTTACCTTGAAAACGCCACTGCGCGACCTTAACTTCACGCCAAACACCTTGTTCTTTAATCAACCAAGGCGAATAATCAAAAATACCTTCAACAGAATCGGCATAGGAAGTGATTTTAAGCCAACCTTTAATACCATGACTGGATCCTAATTTACCCAGTACGATTGGCTGTTGGTTATCGCTCATCTATCTATACCTTTTTAATACGCAATTAAGCAGCAGCTTTACGTGCGTCTTTGATCAGTTTTGCAACACGCTCAGATGTTGCAGCGCCAGTAGCAACCCAGTGCTCAACACGATCAAGATCTAAACGTAAAGTTTCTTCTTGGCCACGAGCCAATGGATTGAAAAAACCTACACGTTCGATGAAACGACCGTCACGAGCATTGCGGCTATCAGCAACAACGATATTGTAAAATGGACGCTTTTTTGCGCCGCCACGAGCTAAACGAATGGTAACCATGCGTTTTATTCCTCTAATGATTTGCTAGAAGCAAAAATAAAAACTGGAACTCCGTGTTCGCGAAGAGTCCCAGAAAGAAAGCCGGAAGATTTTACCTGACTTTTGAACTATTGCAACCAAATCTGATGATTTTTAAATCACCGATTTAGCGACCTTAATTGTAAAGACATAACCTAACCAACTGATGTATGTATTAATTAACTGCATTTATGTATAAAAGATGGCTCAATTAACGTCCTGGAAATTTCATCCCAGGAGGTAACATTCCGCTCATTCCGCGCATCATCTTCTTCATGCCACCCTTTGCAGACATCTTTTTCATCATTTTCTGCATTTGGGTAAACTGTTTTAATAAACGGTTAACGTCTTGAATTTGAGTGCCAGAACCTAATGCGATTCGGCGTTTACGAGACCCTTTGATTAAGTCTGGGTTTTTACGCTCTTTGGCTGTCATCGAGTTGATGATGGCTTCCATTTGACCGGTCATTTTGCCGTCTTGGACTTGAGCTAAAGCCTCTGGTGGTAATTGACCTACACCAGGTAACTTTTCAAGCATGTTCATCATGCCGCCCATGTTTTTCATTTGCTGTAATTGCTCACGAAAATCTTCTAGGTCAAAGCTGCCACCCGATTTTACTTTTGAAGCAAGTTTCATTGCTTTGTCTTTATCGACACCGCGTTCAACTTCTTCAATCAGTGACAACACATCACCCATACCTAAAATGCGTGACGCAATACGGTCTGGATGGAACGGTTCTAACGCATCAGTTTTTTCACCGACACCTAAAAATTTAATTGGTTTACCGGTAATGTTACGGATAGATAACGCCGCACCACCACGCGCATCGCCGTCTACCTTAGTTAAAATAACACCGGTTAGCGGTAATGCTTCATTAAATGCTTTAGCGGTATTGGCCGCATCTTGCCCGGTCATTGCGTCGACCACGAACAAGGTTTCTACCGGTTTAACCGTAGCATGGAGTTGTTTGATTTCATCCATCATGGCTTCATCGACGTGTAGGCGACCTGCCGTATCGACAATCACCACATCAATAAATTTAAGCTTGGCGTAGCTAATTGCCGCTTTAGCAATATCTACTGGCTTTTGACTAACATCTGATGGAAAAAATTCAACGTCAACTTCTAATGCTAACGTTTCTAACTGTTTAATTGCCGCTGGACGGTATACGTCAGCACTGACCACTAACACAGATTTTTTGTGACGCGTACGTAGGAACTTACCTAGCTTAGCGACAGAGGTGGTTTTACCCGCACCTTGTAAACCAGCCATCATAATAACGGCTGGCGGTATCGCCGCTAAATCTAACGCTTCGTTAGACTCACCCATGGCTTTTTCAAGCTCACTTTGGACGATTTTAATAAAAGCTTGCCCAGGGCTTAAGCTTTTTGATACTTCTTGACCTACAGCGCGTTCTTTTACGCTGTTAACGAATTCTCTAACAACAGGTAAAGCGACATCTGCTTCAAGCAGCGCCATACGCACTTCACGCAAGGTTTCTTTAATGTTGTCTTCTGTTAAGCGACCACGGCCACTAATGTTTTTTAGTGTGCGTGACAGTCTGTCGGATAAATTTTCAAACATTGGCCAGCTCTTTTCAGCATATCGATAATTGTGGCTATTATACCCAAGCCACTCTAAATTACGATACTTGCGGCGATCAGTTATCGTGATTAGGTAAATTATTTGCAGCTAAGGGTAAGATACTGTTAAATTTTGAGCCTCAGGTCACTGCCATATTAGGGGGTGATCATGTTAATCTAAGACAAATAATGAGATTGCGGTGCGTCGGCAATATTTTTATCGCGCTTACCGCTTTTTCAGCGACGCTTTCATTACTTTGACAGGTTGATTTCAAATGGTTATTTTTTCAGCTGGCGCCATGCTGTTTTATTGCATTGCTTTAGTGTTAGTCACCAGCAGACTATTTCATGCACAAGGCCCTAACCGCAGAGCGGTAATGATAGCGTCTAGTATTGCAGTGGTGTTGCATGGCTTTGCGTTATCAAATGCCATATTTACAGTTGATGGCCAAAATTTTAGCCTAACCAATGTGATTTCATTGGTGAATTGGATTATCGCTTTCACCTTTACTATCACTATGCCGCGTTTAAAAGTGATTATTGTTGTCCCTGTGGTCTATGCCTGCTCAGTGTTGTCTGTGGCATTGTTATGGTTACTGCCACCACAATATATGACCCACTTCGAGCTTCATCCTGAAATTTTAGCTCATGTTGTGCTCTCTTTAATGGCTTACAGCGCCCTGATGATAGCCGCGTTATATGCTATTCAATTGTCATTTATCCAAAATAAGCTTAAAAAGAAACAAATGATGATGAGCCCAGCAATGCCGCCATTAATGACGGTTGAGAGGCAGCTTTATCATTTAATTATTATCGGATTTGTGTTGTTAAGTTTGTCTTTGGTGACTGGATTTGTATATTTAGATGACATGTTTGTAGATGGTAAAGGCCATAAAGCCATACTATCAATGATAGCGTGGGTAGTTTATGCCATTATGTTGTGGCAACAATATACCGTAGGCTGTAGAATTCGTACCGCTGTTATCTATAGTTTATCTGGCGCAGGTTTACTGTCGTTGGCCTATTTTGGTGCAAGAATTGTTAAAGAACTGATATTAAGTTAGCTTTGTAACTTAACAGCCAGATAACAAGCTGTTTATCATTGATTCATCAAATAAGATAACTTGACACAAACAGTCATTAATAAATAATGACTGTTCAAATTTTATGTATTGGTGATATTTACCAACTTTAATGTATTAATGGGGCCCCTTTTTGGACGCTATATCTACCAGCGCACTTTTTATTTTTCTTGCAGTTTTAATTATCATTTCTGCTTATTTCTCTGGTTCAGAAACTGCAATGATGACCTTAAACCGTTATCGATTGAGGCATCTTGCTGGCAGTGGTCATCGCGGAGCACAGCGCGCTTTAAAGCTGCTTGATCGTCCTGATCGGCTCATCGGTCTAATCCTCATCGGTAATAACCTGGTAAACATTCTAGCTTCTGCCATAGCAACTATTATTGGTATGCGTTTATTTGGCGATATGGGCGTGGCGATTGCAACCGGTGTATTAACTATTGTTGTGTTAGTTTTTGCTGAAGTAACCCCTAAGACATTTGCGGCGTTGCACCCTGAGCGAATAGCATTTCCCTCGAGTGTGATATTAGGCTGGCTTTTAGTATTGCTATCACCTTTTGTTAAAGCAATTAACTTAATCACTTCAGGTTTTTTACGCCTAATGGGTATTAAAACTGTTAAAACAAGTGACGCATTAAGCCAAGAAGAGTTACGTACGGTTGTACACGAAGCTGGCGCACTCATTCCACAGCGTCACCAAGAAATGTTGTTATCTATTCTTGATTTAGAGAAAGTCACTGTTGAAGACATTATGATTTCGCGTTCTGACATTTACGCGATTAACGTTAATGATGACTTTAAGTTGATCAATAAAATGGTGATTCAAAGTCCTCATACGCGTGTGTTGGTTTACCGTGACAACATTGATGATGCCGTAGGCTTTATTCACTTACGCGATGCGTTACGCTTACAATCTAAAGAACAATTCAGTAAGTCCTCTTTGCTTCGCGCAGTAAAAGAGTTGTACTTTATACCAGAAGGCACGCCGCTGAACGTACAGCTGACAAACTTCCAACAAAACAAAGAACGCATTGGTTTGGTCGTTGATGAATATGGCGACATTCAAGGTTTAGTGACTCTGGAAGATATTCTAGAAGAAATTGTTGGTGACTTTACAACGTCAATGGTTACCACGCCAAGTGAAGACATTAACATCCAACAAGATGGCAGTTTCTTAATTGACGCAACGATAAACATTCGTGACCTCAATAAAGAAATGAAATGGAATTTTCCTATCGATGGCCCTAAAACCCTTAACGGTCTTATCATCGAGTTTCTCGAAGACATTCCTGCTGCCAATACCAGCTTGCGTATTGCAGGTTACCATTTAGAAGTGATTGAAGTGGCTGATAACATGATTAAAGCAGTAAGAGTGTTACCTAGTCATTTAGACATTAAAGCTGCTGAGAATGATGATGAATAACCTCAGCAACATTGGTTAACAAGCAACAAAAAAGGCGCATTGAGCGCCTTTTTTGTGTCTTAATGAAGCCGTTTTTATTCGATATTAGCCATGTAATTTCGCTTCTAAAGCGCGGCGTTTATCTCGGGCAAGTGGTTTAATTTTTGCTGCGAGGTCTTTTTCCCAACCGAACATAAAATAGAGTTCTGCCATCAAGAAAAATGGACCTATTAACAGTTGATTTAAATCATCCATAAAAGCAGGTTTGGCTTTTTCATATTTATGACCAACAAATTGAATGACCCAACCTAACGCAAAAACACTTAAGGCAATCAACATAGGGTGTTCAGTATGAACCACCATTTCAGTGGTATAAAGTACCGGTATAATAAACAACACTAACCCTAGGGCTAAGCGCACATGTAGCATCATGTAGTAAGCTAATACTACCAATGTTAATACCATAGCTACACTCACTTGATAGTCCTGCCATGCTAACCGCAGTGTACCGAACATCAAAAATGCCGACCAAATAATCATTGGAACACCGACAAAATGAGTGCGTATATTTTTAGGGTTTAAATGAACGCTTTTATAAGTTGATAATTGTTCTACTGCCGATTTCATCTCGAGTCTCATGTTATTAGTTGTTGTTATCTTGTTAATTTAACCTAGTTTACTTAGTTTTAAAAGGTACAAAAAAAGGCGCCTATGCGCCTTTATATGGAAAAGTAATGGTAAATTAACGCTCTAATACTACAGTGGCTACCGCATAATGTTGTTCATCAGCAATACTGATAAACCCTCTACTGCCACCAAGTTGTGTTAAACGAGCAAGTGCACCGTCAGTAAACCGGATCATCGGAGCACCATTGGCATCATTGTCGATGTGGATATGCTGAAACGAAACCCCTCGACCAATACCTGTGCCTAACGCTTTAGCGGCGGCTTCTTTAGCAGCAAAGCGCTTTGCTAAAAAACGCTCTGCTTGCTTAGACTGCATGTATATTGCGAGCTCAGGCTCTGTGAGTACACGTTTAGCCAATCTGTCACCTAGGCGTTCACGCTGCTCATGTATACGGGCTATCTCAACAATATCGGTACCAATACCCACAATTGCCATTATTCGCCTCTACGACCTTCCAGCATCAATTTTTTCATATCACGCACAGCCGTTTCTAAACCATCAATTGCAGCTCGAGCCACTACCGCATGACCAATATTTAATTCATACAATTCAGGAATAGCCGCTATCGCTTTAACATTATGATAATGCAAGCCATGCCCTGCATTCACTACTAAGCCTTTACTGTGAGCATAGCTTGCCATTTCGGTAATGCGTGCGAGTTCTTGAGCTTGTTCTGCATCGGTTTGTGCATCAGCATAACAACCTGTATGGATTTCTATGTAAGGTGCGCCCACAGCAACGGCAGCGTCAATTTGGGTTTTATCTGCGTCAATAAAAAGCGAAACTTTAATGCCTTGTTCAGCTAAACGGGTCACAGCTGAGGTGATTTTGTCTAACTGCCCTGCTACGTCCAAACCGCCTTCAGTCGTTAACTCTTCACGTTTTTCGGGGACTAAACACGCGTATGCAGGCTTTATATCACACGCGATAGCAATCATTTCTTCAGTAACAGCAAACTCAAAGTTCATGCGTGTTTTAAGGGTTTTTGCTAATAAGTAAACATCGCGGTCTTGAATGTGACGGCGGTCTTCGCGTAAGTGAATCGTAATACCATCAGCACCTGCATGTTCAGCGACAGCGGCTGCATGAACTGGGTCGGGATAATTAGTGCCACGAGCTTGACGTAAAGTGGCGATATGATCGATGTTAATGCCTAATAAAATTCCGCTCACACCGAGCTCCTTAATATTAATAAACGAAGAATTGGACTTACCGTGATCTTGTACGAACTAAATTGTACTTGGTTCACGTCATAATAAGAAAAGCTTTATTGTGCATTTTTGGTAAATAATTGCCGGCTTAATAAGGGCTTGTTTCCCAACAAAGGCGTCAACAAATAACGCATTAAGCCCTTTGCTTGATTAAGATGATCTGTTTGTAAGTCGTGCGATGCCAATGCTAACAACATTGCGCCTGATAAACAGCCTTTACCGTGCGTGAAACTCGACTCTTTGGTTTGCACCACGGGTAAGAAACCACTTTGCGCAACAAACCTATAGCTGCATTGCGCCTCTAGCTCATGGCCTTGAGAGTCGTAATTCAATGAGGGGAAAGCACCTAGCTCAAGTAATAATGCCATTTCAAAATAACGTAAATGGCTGGAGCAAAAACCTTTAGCAAGTGACATTAACGCACGATGATACGCTAAAAAAAGCCCTTCAGCCTGATGCTCTACTGATAATAATCGTACCAATAATTCATTAAGATAAAAGCCGGAATATAAACTATCACCGGTTAATGGCATCGCTGGGGCAGCAGACTCTATTTGGGTAATGTTTTTTAAGCCGAGGTTTTTGGCTTCAGATTGAGCACTAAATTGAATAATCAGCGGTTGAAATGGTTGTAAAATACTTTTAATTGACCGTTTGCCTGAACCCATTCGGGTAATGGCATCGACTCGCCCCACGCCTTCTATCAATAAATTGACAATCACACTCGACTCGCGAAAGGGTCGATGATGTAACACATAGCCACGTTTCATAGTGGCCATGCCTACAAAATAACGAATATAAGGAACGTTGGCGACTTAGTCATCGCCATAACCTAAACTTCTTAAAGCTCGTTCGTCATCAGCCCAACCTGATTTCACTTTCACCCAGACTTCAAGAAACACTTTATTGTCGAATAACGTTTCCATATCAAGGCGTGATTGAGTGGCAATGGTACGAATTCGCTCACCTTTATTGCCTATGACCATGCGTTTTTGGCCTTCTCGCTCAACTAAAATCAGTGCGTTAATTTGATAGACACCGTTGTCCATCATTTTAAATTGCTCGATTTCAACTGTGGCATCATAAGGCAGTTCATCGCCTAAAAAGCGCATAAGCTTTTCACGAACAATTTCAGAGGCCATAAAACGTTGCGAACGATCAGTAACGTAGTCTTCTGGGAAGTAAAACGGCGCTTCAGGTAACGACTCACGAGCCATCTCTAAAATGCGTTGCACGTTAGTGCCTTTACTGGCTGAAATTGGCAAAATCTCATCAAAATCAAACTTCTGAGCAAGCTCAGTTAGATAAGGAAATAGCTTTTCCTTATCTTTAATATTATCGACTTTATTAATCGCTAAAATGATTTTTCGGTCATCGTTACGATGCTTGAGCTTTTGTAATACCATTTCATCGTCTGCGGTCCAGGTCATGCCGTCGACCACAAAGATTACCATTGCAACATCAGCCAATGAACTGGCTGCTGCACGGTTCATTAAACGGTTAATGGCGCGTTTTTCTTCAATGTGTAAACCTGGGGTATCAATAAACACGATTTGGCCAGGGCCATCAGTATGAATACCCATAATACGATGACGAGTCGTTTGCGGTTTTTTAGAAGTAATACTGACTTTTTGGCCAAGCAACTTGTTTAAAAGTGTCGATTTGCCTACGTTAGGACGACCGACAATAGCCACCATGCCACAATATGTCACATCAAATTTTGCGGCGGCGGTTGGGGCTGCTTGGTTCATCCTTGCCAGCAGTTCATCTAAGCTAGGTTCTTGATTAGCACCTGCTGGCAAGTCTGTTTTTTTTGTCATTTATTCAGTAACTCCAATACCTGAGCAGCGGCTAGCTGTTCAGCTTTTCTTCTAGAACTTGCCACACCAGTGACAACTTGATTCAATTCGCTAATTTTACATTCTACCGTGAAGGTTTGATCATGCGCTTCACCTTCTACAGCAACAACCTGATAATCAGGCAATGGCTTTTTAAAGCCTTGTAAGTGCTCTTGTAAAATGGTTTTAGGATCTTTTTGATTAATCCCTGGTTTAATATTTGCTAATCTTTCTTCATACCAACTCAATAATAGACCACGGCAAACATCAAGGTTGGCATCAAGGTATACGGCACCAATAATAGCTTCTACAGCATCAGCCAGAATTGACTCACGTCTAAACCCGCCGCTTTTTAGCTCGCCTGGACCTAAAAACAAATAGTCACCGAGTTTAAACTCTTTGGCGATTAACGTCAGCGTGTCACCTTTAACTAAGGTTGCGCGCATGCGGCTTAAGTCACCTTCAGTCGCCTTCGGAAATTGGTGATATAACGCATCCGAAATCACTATCGATAAAATCGAATCACCTAAAAACTCTAAACGCTCATTATGTTTATTTGCTGCGCTACGATGAGTTAATGCCTGAGTAAGTAACTCAACATTGTTAAACTCGTAACCTAAAGTACGGCACAAACGCGGCAAATTTTTAATGGGTTCCATCAATGTATTCCACCTACTCTATCAAAACGCACACCAGTTGGTACCCAAGTAGGTAACCAGTCATTCGGGGTGCGGTCAAATTCAAAACTAATCCAAATAGCAACCGCTTTGCCGACTAAGTTTTCTTCAGGCACGAAGCCCCAAAAACGACTGTCAGTGCTGTTATCGCGGTTATCACCCATCGCAAAATACATTCCTTTAGGAACAACAAACTCTCCAGCAGGCAAGCCTGGCTGAGGATAAAAGTGTTGTCTAAAATCAGGACGCGCTGGATTAATCAAAATGTCATGTTGAACATCGCCTAACTGCTCACTTAACCGAATTAATGGCGTATCGTTTTGGCTAAATTCACCACGGTTTAGCTCAGTATGTTCAATCACTTTAGGCGCGGCGCAATCGGTAGCTGTGTCACAGGCTGCTTGAATCATTAACTGCTTATTACGGTAAATAATCTTGTCACCTGGTAAACCCACTACACGTTTAATGTAGTCAATTTTTGGATTTTCAGGGTATTTGAATACGAACACATCACCGCGCTCAGGCTCACCGGTTTCCACTAATTTGCTACGCCATACTGGGTCACGTAAACCATAGCTGAATTTTTCAACCAAAATAAAATCACCAACAAGCAATGTTGGCATCATTGAACCAGAGGGTATTTGAAAGGGTTCATAAATAAATGAACGTAAAATCATCACAAATGCGATAACCGGAAAGATAGAATGCGCGGTTTCCACTAAAATCGGTTCACGGACAATTTTATCAATCGCATCAGCACTCAATTGATTTGAGTTCGCTTGAGCTAATGCCAGCTTTTCACGGCGTTTAGGCGCAAAAAATATAACGTCAATCAACCAGATAAGACCACTACCTAAGGTTACGAGCACTAAAATAAGTGAAAAATAGGCTGCCATTACTGATTTATCTCCTGCAGGATGATGTAAATGTTTCCATATGATTTGGGTAATAACCCAATTTAACTCATTCCAGTATGGTGATTAACGAATAAACATTCACCCTGTTGAGTGTTACAAAATATATAGTAAAAATAACGATAACGCCGCAATGCGCGGCGTTATTAAGCAAATTAAAACAATTAATTATAATTAATCGTTTAGTTTAAGTACCGCTAAGAATGCCTCTTGTGGCACTTCAACGTTACCCACTTGCTTCATGCGTTTTTTACCTTCTTTCTGCTTGTTAAGCAGTTTCTTCTTACGCGATACGTCGCCACCATAACATTTAGCGGTAACGTCTTTACGTAATGCTTTAATCGTTGAACGCGCAATAATCTGACTGCCTACAGCGGCCTGAATGGCAATATCAAACATTTGGCGCGGGATCAGCTCTTTCATCTTTTCAACGAGTGCTAAACCACGATGACGAATGTTAGAGCGGTGAATAATCATCGCTAAAGCATCGACACGGTCGCCGTTGATTAAGATGTCTAAACGCACCATGTCTGCCGCGTCAAAACGAATAAAGTTATATTCGAGTGAAGCATAACCACGACTGGTTGATTTTAGACGGTCAAAGAAGTCCATTACCACTTCGGCCATTGGTAAGTGATAAGTCACTGCCACTTGGTTGCCGTGATAAACCATATTGGTTTGCGAGCCACGCTTTTCAATACATAAAGTAATCACATTACCTAAGTATTCTTTTGGTACGAGAATATTGGCTTCAACTATCGGCTCACGTAGCTCTTCGATATTATTAAGAGCTGGCAAATCCGACGGATTATCAACATAAACAATATCGCCATTGTTCATCACAACTTCGTACACTACCGTCGGTGCAGTGGTGATCAAATCGAGGTTGTATTCACGCTCTAAACGCTCTTGAACAATCTCCATGTGGAGTAAGCCCAAGTAACCGATACGGAAACCAAAACCGAGCGCGCTCGAGGTTTCTGGTTCAAAAAACAGCGACGCATCATTCAAGCTCAGCTTGTTTAGCGCATCACGGAAGTTTTCGTATTCGTCAGTCGAAATAGGGAATACACCGGCATAAACCTGTGGCGTGACCTTTTTGAATCCTGGTAACGGTTTGTCGGCACCATTTTTTGCGTGAGTTAACGTATCACCCACTGGTGCACCGTGAATTTCTTTAATACCCGAAATAACATAACCCACTTCGCCTGCGCGCAGTTCCGGTGTATCTTTTTCTTTGGGCGTAAAAATACCTACACGGTCAGCATTGTAGTTTATACCGGTCGACATCACTTTAAACTTGTCGCCTTTTTTCAATACGCCATGTTTAATACGCACTAAAGAAACAACACCAAGGTAGGCATCAAACCATGAATCAATAATCAATGCTTGTAATGGCGCATTCTCATCACCAACTGGAGGTGGAATTTTGGCAATAATTTCTTCTAAAACAAGATCGACACCAATACCCGTTTTAGCAGAACAACGCACTGCGTCTTTGGCATCAATACCGACAATATCTTCAATTTCAGCAGCGACGCGATCAGGCTCAGCTTGTGGTAAGTCAATTTTATTAAGAATAGGGACAACGTCTAGATTCATATCTAGTGCGGTGTAACAGTTTGCAAGTGTTTGGGCTTCTACACCTTGTCCAGCATCAACAACTAATAATGCACCTTCACACGCGGCAAGCGAACGTGATACTTCATAAGAGAAGTCAACGTGGCCGGGGGTGTCAATAAAGTTTAATTGATAGGTATTACCATCTTTTGCATGGTAATCAAGTGTTACGCTTTGGGCTTTAATCGTAATGCCACGCTCACGTTCTAGATCCATTGAATCTAAAACCTGTGCAGCCATTTCACGGTCAGTTAAGCCGCCACATACCTGGATCAGGCGATCGGATAAAGTTGATTTACCATGGTCGATATGGGCAATAATCGAGAAGTTTCTAATGTGTTTCATTATGCTGCAATGACTACTACTAAATTTGATTAAAATTAAGGTGGCAAATTGTACCTGATTAGGGGGGCAATACCAATCAGATTCAGCAATAGTCTCTATTTTGCCGCTAAGATAGGTCAAAATGCCAAGTTTATGTGGTTGATTATAGCCCTAATAGGGCCTGTTAAAGCAGGAATTAAGTATTAACTTACCGAAATATGACTGATTTAGGCTTGATGAGCACGAATAACACCGACTTCTTGACCTAAATAGGCAATGATCACTGGCGATGCATCCATTTCTATTTTACTGGCTAAACGTTTGCCGATAAACCAAGCGATGACAGCGCCAATCGCACCAAAAACCATCGCAAACGCGTTCGTGCTTAAATCGAGCCCAGCAGCAAATAAATGACCAAATGTGGCAAAGACAAATAAACCAAGCAAAGGTAATAAATAGACTAATGCGGCAGCTTTGATAATCACACTTTCAGGCAAACCAACTTTCAGTAAGTCGCCTTCGCGGCAAGGTTTATCAGCAGGTAATGAAAAACGTTGCGTTTTTACTGAAAAAGCTTTGGCAATCGTTGATGTACCGCAGTTTTCACTACTGGCACAATGATTACAGGCACTTTTTAATTCAACTTCAACGGTAGCCCAGCCTTGTTGATAATCAACCACTCGAGCAATTTCTTCCATCATTGTTGATTGTGAAGATGTTGATTGTGGCACTGTTGATTGGCTCATAAAACGACCTATAACCTTGGATGACACAATATTAACACAAAGCGAAATAACACGGTTATTCCTTTCCGCACGATGTTATTCCTGCACCAGTAGTATAGATATAGAAAAAACAACACGAGGGGAATTAAGGCTTTAAGTAATAGATTAAAGCATCATTTTATAGATGCTTTAATCTTGAGGGGGCTACTTTAACACCAAACTGTTTGCTATACGCTCTAGCGTTTCTGAAGGAACCTTACCAATAGCGACCACTTCAAGCGTCCCTACCTTGACAACCACCATAGATAAACCATTACGGGTGAGCAATTCATTCGGCATCGGGTTTTCACCTGAGCGAGCCACATAAACTGAAATATTGGCTAATCCATCGGTTAACGCAACATACTCGACAGGTTCGTGTATCCCGATCAGACGATGATGATCACGCACTACCACATCAAATCCCTGTGGTAGCCAAGTAAATTGCCAATTTTTACCATCTGTACGCTCTGCTTGATTGATTACCGCTGGCCAATCTTGCTTAGCAGCTTCGATCAAAATATTGGCAGGCTCAGTAAGCTCCACTAACTCAACCACCATAGTTTGTTCAAGTAGTTGTTTTTCTTTATTTAGCGTATCAAATCTAAGCGGTAAGTAAGTGTCCATATCGACCCAAACTTGCGCATCATAACGATTTTCATCGTTAGCCAATAAACGGATCATTTGGCCTGGACGACCAGCAATACGACTGCGCCCGCCTATGACAAATTGATAGCCTTTTTCAAGTTGGCTAATATCACCGGCTAACGCAGCAGGCCATACACCTTGAATTCGTGGGGCACTGACGCTGTACGCGGGTTGATCATGTTCAATAAAAGTAACGCGATTCCCCACCCTAACTGCATTTTTAGGTGGGCCATTGAGATATTCAAGTAATGCAACTTCTTGATTATCAACGATACCATGTATGTAAACCAGTGGACGTATATGATCGGCTTGAAGTTGAATAATAGAGACTTTGAATTGTTTATCTTGTAACGCTTGGCTCATGTTTTTAAGCCAAGCTTTTGCAGATAAATCTTCTTCAGCGTGTGTTGGAAAGGTTAAAACTAACAGTGCTAGCAGGATAAGGCGCAAGCTAACTCCTAAGAATGATGAGGCAAGGTTTCGCTACGGATTAAGGTTTAACCGCAGCATCTTGATTGTTATTTTCGTCGATAACCACACCTGGATTCAAGCGTTGTTGCAACATATGGTCTTGAATATAAGCATTAATACGACGACGTTGTTCAATCACTTGATCGTTTGAGTAATTTTGCTGGCTTTGTACTGCCCCAGTTTGATAACTCACAGGCGACACGGTACCCACTAAAGGACGTGTTGTTAATACCGGTAGTGGCGACTCAGCATCATTAGTTTGATTAAAAGATTGCACACCCACAATGGCTACCATAGCAACTGTCGCTGCGATAGCATATTGGCCAAACTGTTTGAAAAATGGCACAACATTGCTGGTTTTAGCAGGACTAGAAGCAACTTGCTCTGTCGACGCTTTGAGCTGAGCTTTAGGGGCTATAATTGTCGGTTCAAGCTCAATTGCCGCCATAATGCTAGCAGAAAGGTCTAAGTCAATGGTCGCGGGTAATTCACCGCGCATCGTATCACCTATCATGTGATAACGTTGCCATTGTGCATGTGAATCAACGTCAGCAGAAAGTTGTGCCAATGAGTTTTCATCGGTTTCACCATCAACTGCTGCAGATACCCATTCTTGACTTGATTTAAGCATTTTTCACCTATTTAACGTTAAGGCAGTTACTTTTCCAGCAAAGGCTGGAGCTGTTTGTCGATTGCTTCGCGGGCTCGGAAGATACGAGACCTTACTGTTCCTACTGGGCAATCCATAATACTGGCAATATCCTCGTAACTCATACCGTCTAACTCTCTGAGCGATATCGCCATTTTTAATTCTTCTGGCAAGGTATCAAGCGTGTCGAAGATCACTTTACTCATTTGATCTTTCATTAATAAACGCTCGGGTGATGCAAACTCTTTTAACGCATCACTACCTTCATAATATTCTGCATCTTCAATATCAACATCGTTTGCAGGTGCTCTGCGCCCTTGTGAAGTAAGATGGTTTTTTGCGGTGTTTACCGCAATACGGTACAACCAAGTATAAAATGCACTCTCACCACGAAAATTCGCTAACGCTCTATATGCTTTAATAAAGGCTTCTTGTGTTACATCTTGAACATCCGCTTGGTTGCGAATATATCGAGAAATCAAACTCATCACTTTATTTTGATACTTTAGCACTAACAGGTTGAATGCGTTTTTATCGCCTTGCTGTACTCGTTCAACTAATTGTTGATCACTATATTGTCCACTCATCCGAGCCGACTACTCCTAAATCTGTAATACTGATTTCTCAGTCGCTCGAATCCTGTTCATATAAGTAGACTCACTGATATGAAAAAAGTTCGATATTGAATTAAAAAAAGTTAATTATTTTGAGATGTAATTAAAATAACTAAGCAAAACCGCAATAAAACACGCTGTAAAAGTACCCAGCCTAGATAATTTGATTTACTATAATCAAACCACTTGGCCACACCATGATACCTGATGAAACAAGCAGTTGAACACCAATCTGACATTTTGGTCATCGGCAGCGGCGCTGCAGGACTGACTTTAGCGTTACATCTAGCTGAAAAATCAAAAGTAATTCTTCTTTCTAAAGGCCCTTTGTCTGAAGGCTCAACCTTATATGCACAAGGTGGAATCGCATCAGTATTTGATGAAGGAGACACTATTGAGTCTCATGTAAGTGATACTTTAATTGCTGGCGCAGGACTGTGTGACAAATCCGTTGTCACCTATACCGCAGAAAACGCCAAAAGTGCAATGCAGTGGCTCATTAACTGTGGCGTCGCATTTGATAAAGAAGAAACGGCCGGCGGAGACAGCACTGCAGCCATGCCGTACCATCTTACCCGCGAAGGTGGCCACAGCCATCGGCGTATTTTACATTCAGCAGATGCTACCGGTAAAGCAGTACAAACCACATTACAAGAACGTGCCCTTGCACACCCAAATATCACGGTGCTAGAGCGTTATAACGCTATCGATTTAATTACTACGCGCAAACTCAACCGCCCGGGTAATCGAGTGCTTGGTGCTTATGTATGGAACCGAGATGAAGAGCATGTCGAAACCGTCAAAGCAAAGTTTGTAGCTCTAGCGACGGGAGGCAGTTCAAAAGTATATCAATATACTTCTAACCCAGACATCGCCAGTGGTGACGGGATAGCCATGGCATGGCGCGCCGGTTGTCGTGTCGCTAATATGGAGTTTAATCAATTCCATCCTACGTGTTTATTTCACCCCAATGCCCGAAACTTTCTACTCACCGAGGCTTTACGAGGCGAAGGTGCTTTTTTACGTCGCCCTGATGGTAGCCGTTTTATGCCCGATTTTGACGAGCGTGCAGAACTAGCACCGCGTGATATTGTGGCGCGTGCCATCGATTATGAAATGAAACGACTCGGGGCAGATTGTGTTTATTTAGACATCAGCCACAAACCTGCTGATTTTATCATTAAACATTTCCCAACCATTTATCAGCGTTGTCTTGAATTAGGTATCGATATTACTAAAGATCCTATTCCAGCGGTGCCTGCTGCCCATTACACTTGCGGTGGCGTGATGACTGATCTGCACGGCCAAACCGACATCAACGGTTTATACGCTATTGGTGAAGTGGCTTATACAGGCCTACATGGCGCGAACCGCTTAGCCAGCAATTCATTATTAGAATGCTTGGTGTTTGCACGAGCAGCCTCTCAAGATATTGAAAGTCAGCTGCATAAAATTGCCATGCCTTGTCCATTACCTGTTTGGGATGAAAGTAAAGTCAGCAACTCAGATGAAGAAGTTGTTATTGCCCATAACTGGCACGAATTACGTCTTTTTATGTGGGATTACGTTGGCATAGTGCGCACCGATAAGCGATTAGAGCGCGCGCTTAGACGTTGTTTGATGCTGCAACAAGAAATTGAAGAATATTACTCAAACTTTAGAGTCAGCAATAATTTACTGGAACTGCGTAATTTAGTGCAAGTTGCAGAGTTGATTATTCGTTGTGCCATGGACCGTAAAGAAAGCCGCGGTTTACATTACAACATCGACTATCCTGAACAAATTGATAACCCCAAGCCAACTATTTTGCAGCCTGGACGCTAAGGGAGATTATTCTTTCACGTTTTTTTTGCAGCGAATTATTGACGCAGTAAACATGGTCGCAAAATGCTGCACGAAGGGTTAGTGAACCAGTTTACGTTGTAATAACAACCGACATAGAGTGCGGTACTCTGTGTCGGTTAACATATCTTGCCATACCCACACCCATCGTTTTTCACCGGTTTTTACCTCTCGTAAAAAGATAATACACACTAATGGATTCACTATCGGGTGGCGACTAAACTCTACTCGACAAACCTCAGATACGGCATCTGTCAATGTTGCGCCACCAGAATTATCAATGCACAACACGCAATACCATAAGGTTAATTTACGCCAACAATAAATCAGCAACCCTAGAGTTAACATGACCAGTAATCGTTGTATAAATAAATATAAAGATGATGAAGAGTCTGGCCAAGCTAAAAAACTGCACAACATAACGGCAAAAAAACACACCAGAGCAAATCGATATAGAAATGAAGCACTCAACGCAAATTGATGCTGATGAGTGCTAAAAGAGCGGGTAGAAGTTGCAGAAGCCTTAAGGTGCGGCTCGTCCACGGACTTTCACTACCATATCGGCTAATTGCGCGTCAGGGCATTGTTCATGGCCCATAAACCAAGCAAATAACTCAGGGTCTTCACATTCTAATAAGCGGATAAACGTTTGCTTGTCAGCATCGCTCAATGTTTCATATTGTGCTTCAACAAACGGTTGAAACAAGACATCTAATTCTAACATTCCGCGACGGCATGCCCAACGAACACGAGCAATATTCATTAATTCCAACACAAATCTCCTGATGCCTACTAGCTAATACGATGTTCAAAACTTTGTACTTGTAGATCTAACCCAGCAAACAAATCACCAAAATCAGTGGCTAATAATGATTTAACCGCCGGATGTTGGATCATGCGCTCAGCAAACATGACATGATACTCTTCTTGAATATCGCTGGTTTCACCAAGTAAAACCATTCCTTGTGACAGTATATCATGACGATAAATAGACGGTGCGACAAAAATGCCTCGATTAAAATAACCAAACGCCTTCATCATCTCGGCATCATCAAACTCGCCTAATATATTTACGTTTAGGTTTTTTTCAGCAAACCAACGATGTAATTGCTGCCCAAGTGATGTGCGCTTACCCGGAATAAGCAATTTACGCTCTTCAAGACAAGCAGGGAAAGGCAGTGTTGATGCTTCTGCAGCAAAAAAGCTGATACCACATTCACCTAATTTTTTTGACAGAATTTCAGGGTACTTTAATGACCCACCAGCACAATCCGATAAAATCATATCTAATTTATGCTCGCGCAAACGCTCGATAAGGCTTTCATGAGTCGACTCATAACACGCTAGATGCACCGATCCGTCATTAGGGATAACGGTTAACAATACTCTGCTGACTAACGCTTTAGATAACGCATCCGCAATACCCACCTCAAATAACAGTGAATCATCTTTTTGATAATTGAGTAAATCGAGCATTTCATAACTCAGGCTAAACATTTTATCTGCATAGCGAAAAACCAACTCACCTAACTCAGTCGCGACCAAATTTCGTCCGACACGTTTGAAAAGCGACCCTTTCAGACGCTCTTCTAGTGCACGTATTTGCCCTGTGATGGTTTGCGGTGCAAGACACAGAGCTTCGGCCGCTTTAGTCACCGAGCCTTTTTTTTGTACCATCCAAAAATAATACAGATGGTTATAGTTTAAATGCTGCATATCATTCAAAAACCTAAAAAATTAATCACTCTACTATAGCAAAAAACTACGATGGCAAATAATTGAGTATTTTCGCGATAAATGCTTATACAAAAACGCAGCCTTTAGGCTGCGTTTGTATTGCACAATCGTTACTTAGGTCGTGGGCAATCCATTAAACTGGTAATAACGGTTTCCAACTCATCGCTATTACTCACATTGTTTAATGACACTTGCTCCGTTAACGCAGAAACCACTTCTTCTTTAATTAATATGTGGCTTGAGCAGTAATTAACATTGGCAGTTTGATAGCGTTTACCAGCACGGTATTTTAGTGCCCGCGATTCATAGTTATTAGGGTCAATACGTTTTTTAGCCTGATTGTCGCGGTACATCAGCGCACCATCGACAACACCCTCTAAATAACTCTGACACGTAGCCGACTCTGATGACTTTAAACAAACATCAAACGAGTTTGCTGAAGCTGGGATAACAAACGCACTCAGTAATAACCCTAGGGATAATTTAAATAGTTTCATGGTTTTCTCCTTTCTTAGGCAGAACTTTGGCTAACCAAAAATAACCAATCAGCGCTGCAAATAACGATCCTGTTAAAATGCCTAATCTTGCATAATCACCATATGCTGCTGGTGAATGTTCAAATGCTAACGACGCAATAAAGACTGACATAGTGAAGCCAATACCACACATTACTGCAACGGGGATAATCTGGTTCCAACCAATTCCCGGAGGTAATTCGGCTAATTTAAGTTTCACTGCCGCGTAGCTAAATAATAATACTCCAATCGGTTTACCAAACATCAATCCCATCATGATGCCTAACGTAATCGGTTCTGCGAATGACTCGAAAGACATATTGGTCAATGACAAACCAGCGTTAGCAAAAGCGAATACCGGTAGAATCAAAAAGGTACTCCAAGGATGTAATTTATGCTCTAAACGCCCTGATGGCGAAGCACCTGCTTTGTCTCGTAATGGAATACAAAATGCAATAATAACGCCAGCTAATGTTGCATGAACGCCTGATTTCAATACCGCAACCCACAATACAAAACCCACTATTGCATAAGGCGTGATAGCACTTACACCTCTGCGGTTCAGAGCCACCATTAGTACAATAGACACAGCAGCAATAATTAAACTCATCATAGATAAATCAGTGCTGTAAAACAGCGCAATGATCACAATTACGCCTAAATCATCAATGATAGCCAACGCCAATAAAAACACTTTTAATGCCACGGGCACTCGGCTACCCAAAAGCGCCATAATACCTAACGCAAACGCAATATCCGTTGCAGCAGGAATAGCCCAACCCACTTGGGTTTCTGGATTCGTGTAATTAAACGCCAAATAAAATAATGCAGGAAATACCATACCGCCAATCGCGGCAAAACTCGGTAAAGAAGCTTTCGCAACACTTGAAAGCGCGCCTTCTAACAGCTCGCGTTTAACTTCAAGGCCAATGAGTAAAAAGAATAATGCCATCAAGCCATCGTTAATCCAGAGTAATAGTGGCTTATTGATGTCTAGCTCGCCTACACGCAATTGTACTCCGGTACTCAAGAAGCCCTGATATAAATCCGCTAAAGGCGAATTAGCGAGTAACATTGCCAAGGCCACAGCGACCATCAACAAAATACCACCAGCTGACTCTTGACTGACAAAGTTTCTAATTGCACGTTCCATATAACACTCCTTTATGAACAATAGATTGACTCTACAGTATCCATTCAAACAATCATAATCGATTCTTTCTACTAGTTAACTCGGTTTAACCGAGGTGTTTGTCGCATTACTCTTCAAATTAAGCCTTAAATTAAAATTTTGCGCCTAAAGATTTGGTTGCATTGATTAGGTATAATCGCTAAAAGCAAAAAAGGAATTGAACCAAATGAAACAGTATTTAGATCTGTGCAAACGCATTGTCGATGAAGGTGAATGGGTCAATAATGCCCGAACCAACAAAAAATGTCTTACCGTCATTAACGCCGATTTAGTTTACGACGTTGGAAACAATCAATTCCCGCTAGTTACCACGCGTAAAAGTTTTTGGAAATCAGCCATTGCTGAAGTGCTCGGCTATTTACGAGGTTATCAAAATGCAGCTGACTTTAGAGCATTAGGCACCAAAACATGGGACGCTAACGCCAACGAAAACCAAGCTTGGCTTAATAACCCAAACCGTAAAGGCCATGATGATATGGGGCTAATTTATGGCGCCCTGGGTCGCGCATTTCCAAAACCGACTGGGGGTCATGTTGATTTACTTCAGCAAATAGTCGATGACCTCAGTAACGGCATTGATAACCGCGGTGAAATCTTAACTTTTTATCATCCTGGCGCTTTTGACCTCGGATGTCTACGCCCTTGTATGTACGAACATCATTTTTCGCTCTTAGGTGACACTTTATACCTTAATAGCACTCAACGCAGTTGTGATGTGCCGCTTGGGCTCAATTTCAATATGATTCAAGTATATGTATTACTGGCCTTAATGGCACAAATAACTGGCCACAAAGCTGGCAAGGCATATCATAAAATCGTTAACGCCCATATTTATGAAGATCAACTGGCGCCGATGCGTGATATTCAATTAACACGCGAACCATTTGGTTCACCAAAGTTGATTATCAATCCCAACATCACCAGCTTAAACGACATTGAAACCTGGGTAACATTGGATGATTTTAGCGTAGAAGGCTATGAGCATCACGATGCCATTAAATACCCTTTTGCAGTGTAATACTTAATACGAATGCGCCCTTGTTCAACATCTGAACAAGGGCGTTTTTTTACTCGTCACTGATTTATTGAGTTAGCTCAATAAAAGTTTTAATCCAACGACGACGAGTAAGCAGGCAAAGATTTTTTTCAATACAGGCGTAGGCCAAGAACTGGCAGCTTTAACCCCAAGCGGAGCAAACAATATTGAACTAATAATGATGCCGCATAGTGCAGGTAAATAAATAAACCCAAATGCACCCTCGGGTAAATTTGGTGCATCAAAGCCTGCAATGATGTAACCAATGGTGCCAGAAATTGCAATAAACATACCCGTTACCGATGAAAATCCAACGGCTTGGCGCATTTGTAATCCGCAATAACTTAAGAAAGGCACCAGCAATACACCGCCACCAATCCCCATTAAACCAGCAATGAGCGCAATCACAATGGATATGCCAAACAGCACGGCAAACTTAGGCATGTTGTCGCCGGTTTTAACCTTAAATGGAAACGCCATTTGTATTGCCATTAACACCACAAATATCGCAAAGGCTTGTTGTAAATCTGCAGATGAAATTTGTTCCGAAACAAATGCAGAGGCCAAAGAGCCGACCACAATTCCAGGCATGATCGGTTTAAATAATGCCCAAGGCACATTACCGCGTTTATGGTGAGCAGTAGCAGATGACATAGACGTTAAAATAATGGACGCTAGTGAGGTAGCAATCGCGACGTGAGTTAACTGCTCTACACTCACGCCAACTGACGGTAAGATATATAATAAGGCTGGCACAATAATGAGCCCACCACCAATGCCCAACAATCCCGCCAAAAAACCGACAATTGAACCAAGCAACAGACAAATAATAAACACCTGCAGCATACTATCCATAACGACATCCTTTTAATAAGCGCGATATACCGTCAAACATCATAACATTGACTATTTACGGATTAATTAAATCATCTAAATCATGTTTTTGTAAAAAATTAGCTAATAAAGTTCGTACTTGTTGGCCATTAGATTGGCGCAACACAATGATAAGTAACTCAGATAAATCTTGCTGTGAAACACGTCTAAGTAGATAGTTAATCCTGGCTAAACTGGCTTGGTTCATACTCAACTTATGGTAGCCCATCGCCACTAACAATAATGCGCCATAGGGTTCACCGGCTAATTCCCCGCAAACGCTCACGTCTAAATCATAACGTTTACAATCATCTACAGCCATTTTTAGCGCACGTAAGATCCCCGGATGATAACTGTCAAATAAGGAGCTAACACTGGGGTTATTGCGATCGACAGCCAACAGATATTGAGTCAAATCGTTACTGCCCACAGACACAAAGTCGACACGTTTAGCCACGTCTTGTAATTGATACAGTAACGCGGGCACTTCAAGCATGACACCCACTTTAGGTCTCACTAAAATCGTGTTGAATTCTTGGTTTAATTCAGTAAACGCTTGCTCAAGATAAGCCAAGGTTTGATCGATCTCATCGAGGTTACTCACCATAGGTAATAAAATTTGCAGCTGATTACCTTTGCCACCCGCCTGTAACATAGCGCGTAATTGCACTAAAAATAATTCGGGATGATCGAGCGACAAACGTATACCGCGCCATCCTAAAAACGGATTATCTTCTTTGATCGGAAAATACGGTAACGGCTTATCTCCACCCACATCTAATGTGCGCATCACCACAGGTCTTTCACCTGCAGCGCTAAGCACTTGGCGATAAACATTGATTTGTTCACTCTCACTCGGAAAGCGTTGATGTAACATAAAGGGGATTTCGGTACGATAAAGACCAATGCCATCGGCACCTTCAGCAATTTCAGACGCAATACCGCTTAACAAGCCTGCATTGAGATATAGCTGGATCCGCTGACCGTCTGTTGTAATCGACGGTAAACTCAACTCTGCAGAAAATTGCTTTTGTTTTTCAACATCAGCATCAAGCAGTAATTGATATTCTTCAATCACTGCAGGAGAAGGTGAAACGAGTAGTTGCCCTCGCGTTGCATTAAGCACTAATAATTTTTGATCGATATCCGCTGACAGAATATCTTCTGTGCCCACAATAGCAGGGACACCTAAAGCACGGGCTAAGATTGCAGCGTGGGCATTGACCCCACCGCGCTCAGTTACAATCCCCGCTAGCTTTTGCCTTGGAAATTCAGCGAGTAATGTCGCATCAACTTCTTTAGCCACTAAAATAACCGGCTTATCAGGATCGACCTCTAAGCGCCCAGGCTCAATCAATTGTCGTAGCACTTTTTGGCCGAGTTCTCGAATATCGCTAGCCCGTTCTTTTAAGTACGGGTCTTCCATCGCCAAAAATTGTTCAATATAACGAAGAGAGACGCGGCTCACTGCCGACTCTGACTGCCAACCAAGTGCAACTTCGCGCGCATATTCGCCGCCTAAGCTAGACTCGTCGAGTAGTAATTGGAATGCGGTAAAAATAGAGGCTACATCGCCCGACTTTTCGCGCTCAAAACGCTGTGAAATAGAAGACAACATATCACTGCAGCGTTGCATGGCATGTTTAAGTCGGCGTAATTCACTGTCAATATCGGCGCAATGTAATTCTGGCTGATCCAATGAAATCGTGCCACCGAGCACTAAACCATGGGCAATTGCGATGCCACTCGATGCCGTGACACCATTAAATACAACTTGATGCTGAACATTCGTAATAGCAGCTTTATGCTTCAGACTTCTGATCACAACCGCAAGCTGGGCAGCCAGCGTCATCAAAAATGCTTCTTCGTTTTCGCTAAACTGTCTAGCTTCAGGTTGCTGTACAACAATGACGCCAACAACCAACTTTTGAAAAATAATGGGGACCGCCAAAAAGGCTCGGTACTCTTCTTCAACAGCTTCGGGGAATAATTTGAAACGCGGGTGAATACGTGCGTCAGCCAAATTAACGGCTTCTTCACGTTGGGCGACTAAGCCGACTAACCCTTCTGAAAGGGGCATACTGACTCGGCCGACTGCGGACTTTTCAAGTCCCTCAGTGGCCGATAGCACCAAGTTTTGTTGCTCGAGGATATAAATAGAACAGCAATGCGTCGCCATCGCGATACGCGTTTGCGCCACCAAAATATTTAATGCACTCTCCAAGCTATTCGCTCTCGCTACCGCTTGGGTGATATCCCTGAGCATACTTAACACTGTTCCAACCCTCTATGAAATCAGTTAACTCCGTTGTTTGCTTCGTTTGTTACTCAATTCGCGCGTTTGCAGCGCTAATGTCGTCGATGCGAACTCTTTCATCACCTTTCTATATACATCGCGCTTAAAAGACACTACCTGACGAACGGGATACCAATAACTCACCCAACGCCAATCATCAAATTCTGGATGACCTGAAGAATTTAAGTTAATGGTATTATCGTGACCTTTTAATTGTAGTAAAAACCATTTCTGCTTTTGGCCAATGCAAACGGGTTTGCTTTCTTGGCGAACCAAACGCTTAGGTAAACGGTAACGTAACCAGGAGCGAGTGGATGTTAAAATTTGAACATGCTCGGGTCTCAGCCCCACTTCTTCGTAAAGTTCACGATACATGGCTTCTTCTGCTGACTCGCCATCATCTAACCCACCCTGTGGAAACTGCCATGAATGTTGGCCAAAACGCCGAGCCCACATTACTTGTCCAAATTTATTGCAGATAATGATGCCCACATTTGCGCGAAAGCCGTCGCTATCAATCACATGGACTCCAAAATTAACAAATTTTATATCGTTTGATTGTTTCACAAAGCATGCCTATCGGCAAACCTCTATTTACCCTCAATTCACCTTACATGGCGGGATAATTAAATTAAAATCAGGAAATTGCATAAAAATAAGTCTTTGCTTAACACTTAGCTCGGATTCACTCATCCATTTCATTGTAAGCAAGGCAATAAGCACCCACGATTAACAGCGACTATGCAGCGCAACACATACCCTACATTGTGGATAATTGAATAACATTGTGTACAAATAGACTTTATCAACAGCCAAATCCATTACATTTGTCGATTATCCACAAAATCTGTGGATATCTCTGTTCGAAACTTTGGTAAACCTTGATTAAGATGTAAAAACCGGCAGTAAACCATTTTTACGAACCATATAACTGACACAACAATACCACACAAATACAACAGCTTAATTATCTATCAAAATAAAAAACACGATCGATCGCAACATTTGAGCAAAAAACGAACAGTAACAAATAAGTGACCTAAATACCCTAGCCCCTCATAAGTTATGCACAAATAACAAGGCTTTTTTTAAATTAAACTGATAAAAAAACCATTTTATTGCGTTGACTTGACCTTTTTAATCAGTTAAAGACATTAAGAATAACAGTTATCCATTAAATCTGTGGATAACTATGTGTGAAATACAGGGAAAAGAGAGAGTAACTTGGGACAAGTCAAAACCATCTAAACAAATAAGAGAAAAAACATTTTTAAAACAATACCTTAAAACAACATGCGATTGTATTTTGTTACCCCCAACATTTAAGGTTGTTTTTTAACCAGTAAATTTGCACTCAGTAAACTTGTTATTGTTAATCAATACTTGCTAGCATACTGCACGCTATTTTTGGCACTGCTAAGGTTCGCCTCAATATAACCTACAGTTGGCGTATTCACACGTCTAACCAACAGTTAGAGCATGTTAAGCGGGTTAACGGTTACCAAATATAGAACACTTATATAGACACTTATATAGACACTTATATAGACACTTATTTTGATCGATGACTTGCATCAATACAAAGGTAACTATTGGATCATGGCAAAATCGTCCCCTAAAGACATTCATGAATTAATGCAAAGAGCGCATGATATGGCGGGTATCCGTCTTGCGGATATTGCAGCAGATAACCAAATAGCGGTACCAGAGAACCTAAGACGCGATAAAGGTTGGGTTGGGCAATTGATCGAATCTGAATTAGGCGCTTTAGCAGGTTCAAAACCACAACCTGACTTTATTCACCTCGGTGTTGAGCTAAAAACCATCCCTATTGACTATAAAGGTAAGCCGCTCGAAACCACTTATGTCACCGTGGCGCCACTGATCAACATTCAAGGGTTAACATGGCAAGACAGTGTTGTATTTCATAAGTTGCAACACGTGCTATGGGTACCTGTCGAAGGTGAGCGCAGCATCCCTGTAGCAGAACGACGCATAGGCACCCCCATTTTGTGGCAACCTAATGCATTGCAAGCGCAACAACTGCAACAAGATTGGGAAGAAATTATGGAGCTTATCGCATTGGGTAAGGTCGATAAAATTACAGCTCGTCATGGTGAGGTGTTACAGCTTCGGCCTAAAGCCGCTAATAGCCATACATTAACCGAAAGTATTGCCGAAAATGGCAGCATACAGTTATCTAATCCTCGTGGCTTTTATCTGAAAATCGAGTTTACGCAACAAATTTTAAATAATGCATTTGCCTAAATTAACGTCCACGATTATTGGGTGCGAGTTCCATCATCAGGACAAAAGTTTGCACTGGGACACATTTTTCTGCACATCTCTTGATCTACATCACAAATAAACTATCCCAACCGAACCGTTATTCTATAAACTACACCGCTTATTACTAAGCCATTCGGACCCTTAATTTCCTAGTGAAAGCACGCCGTCAGACTCAAAAATTATTATTCGCCGTGTTTGCCTGGTGCGTCGCAATGGCGTCATTTGTGTTTTTTCGCTATTCACAATCTGCACAGCTTCCCGATTGGGCCATTAGTAATGCCGATTTAGCCACGCTTGCGGTATTTATGGGGTTTATCTTTGGCGGATTGCATTGGATGTCGAATTTAATCGCCGACTTTAGCGCAATCAGCCGCCTGCCTTATTTATTTTCAGTTGTATTTAAAGGCCTGTTTTTACTCCTCGGCGCGACCACCCTTGCTTATGTCACTCAATTTTTAAATATGTGGGCAATTGACAACCACATGGTGACACTAAGACAAATGCTCAGTATTCACATTATTTACAGTCCATCATTTCAGGCGTTGGTGGTCTATCTTGTTGTGGTACGGGTCAGCTTAGCGTTTATCGAGCAAATGGCACTGTTAGTGGGACCTAAAGTGCTGCTGAATATCGGTTTAGGTCGATATCATAAACCTCGATATGAACATCAATTATTCTTGTTTATCGATATGGTGTCATCGACAGCACATGCCGAGACTCTAGGTGATTACCGCTTTAGTCGCTTAATTCAAGACAGCTTTAGTATGTTGGCCGATACCGTATCGGACAATGAAGCTGAGATTTATCGTTATATGGGCGATGCGGTGTTAATCCATTGGCCTTTAGAGCAAGGCATAAAGCACGATCGCTGTATGAACATTTATTTTGAGTTTTGCCAGCAACTCAAATGGCAAACTCAATATTTTGAGCAGCAATATGGGTTTGTGCCTAAATTTAAAGCGGCGGCACATTGTGGCCAAGTCGTTGCGGCTGTAGTTGGCGTGCATAAACAAGAGATTAGTTTCTTTAGTGATGTGCTTAACACGCTGGCAAGGCTGCAAGATCAATGTAATCCATTAGGCCAAAGAATGTTGTTATCTGGGGATGTGGTGCATCGTCTTGAACAGCAAAATAGCCAATATCAATTAACAGATTTAGGGCCTATCGTCCTAAAAGGAAAGCAACACCCAATTGAAGTCTTTGGTGCTGCTCCCATCAAACCCGCTCATCTTAACGATTAAGCAGTGATTATTTAGGCAATTCTTGTGCTAATAACTTTTTTTGAATGGCTAAGCCTAGTGTTCTAAACGTCGAAATACGACTGGTTGTTTGACGCCACACTAACCCGATATCTCGGTAAGGTGCTTCACCAGGTGGGTCCATCGCGATTAAATCGGTGTCGTGTAAGATTCCGGTATCGATAGCCATCTGAGGTAAAAAAGTGGTGCCTAATTTGCTATTAACCATCTGTACTAACGTGTGCAAGCTGGTTGCTGCAAATGGATTCACCTTAGAACTATCTCCTAACTGACATGCTGTAATCGCATGGCCCGTAATACAGTGCTCTGCTTGCAGTAAAAAGATGCTCTCATCTGGCATTTTTTGATAATCAATAGGCTGTACAACACCTTCTGACAACTCTTTATGCATGACCATCTTAAACGGGTCAATACCGACTTTCATACTGTGAAAACCATTCGTATCAACGGGTAATGCCAATATAAGTAAATCTAACTCGCCTTTAGCTAATGCATCAAGCAAACGCTCAGTGGTGTCTTCTTTTAATAATAAGCTCAGCTTAGGGTAATCTTGCTGACATAACTTAACCACACGACTCAGTAAAAATGGTGCAATCGTTGGAATACAGCCTAAACGGATTTCACCGGTCATTGGCTCACCCTGGTTTTTAACCAGCTCAACTAAATCATCCACATTGGTTAATATATTTCGCGCACGCTCAACCACCTCTTCACCAATGGCAGTAAACATAAATGACTTATGATCACGCTCAATGAGTTGGTATCCCAGTTGTTCTTCAAGATTTTGGATACCACTTGAAAGCGTAGATTGACTTACAAAGCACATTTTTGCAGCACGGTTGAAGTTTTGTTCTTGATGCAAATGCACTAAATAATAAAGATTTTTAAGGCTTGGAAGATTTTTCATATAAGCGATTGCCCTTGTCGATGTTGATTCAAATAATGAATTAAATATGGCCGAATAACAAGTTTATGATAACGAGGACATGACAAACGCCCATAAAAAATGCCTCATCAACATGAGGCATTCTCTTTCATTGCGATGAGCTTACTGTTAAAAGCTTACGGTTAACAGCGTACTCATACGAGCTTAATGCTCATCAGGCTTTAGCTTCTAAGTACTCTTTTAATTGCTGTAAATCTTTAGCTGCATGCTCAACAATTTGGCCAAGCCAAGTTTTATGTTCCGCATCCCAATTTGCTTCTTCGCTATGTTGTAACAACTGAGCAAATTGCTGAATACGCTTTAACCCAACAGAACCTGCCGCACCTTTAAACTTGTGTGCTTCTGCACATAAGGTTTCTTTGTCGCTTGCATCATCCGCTTTAACTAAGCTACTGACATACTCAGGCATTAACTGCTCAAATAACACCACGCTTTTTAATAAAGTCCCAGCACCAATGGCACTGATATATTGCTCAAGTGTATTGAGATCCAATATTGAGTCTAACTGCGTTGTGGCCATGGTGACACCTCTATAAAATCTAACGCTATAAAATTACAAACATAATACCCAGTAAAATACCCTATGCAAGACTTGCCAATGGATTGCACTGCTTTTATTTGAAATGATAACAACTGATTAACACCATGGTACCACTGGTATTACCAATGTTTAAAAAAAGCTCATTTTGGTAGTAATTCATTCAATTAGGCGATTAAAAATGCAAACACCCTAACTCTCTACATAATGCTAAGCGGTTTTGTACTGGCCAATCAATGCACTGCCTTGACCACCGTATTCTCGAAGTTCATCAACAATCGCAACTAATCCATCCCAGCGATAAGCACACCAGTCTGGTGCGAGTAACATCGGTTTTTTAGCATAAGCGGTAACGCGATGATAAATAATGTGTTCAGGCGTATGGCGAATAAGCGTGGCCGCAGCAGAAGCATATTCTTCGAGAGTTAATAAAGGCATAGGCTTATAGCGCCATTGCTTTGCCATCGTGCTGCCTTCTACGATATGCAAAGGATGCAATTTGATCCCGTCCACACCGATGCCTAATACGGTTTGTAAACTATTAAAGTAATCAACCGTTGTTTCACCAGGCAAACCTAAAATTAAGTGCGTACATACCTTAATGCCACGTGAGCGTGCTGCATGAACGGTTTTACGGTATTCATTTAAGAGATGGCCGCGATTAATCCTTTTTAGCGTGAGTGTATTACTTGTTTGTAATCCAAGCTCCAGCCACACATCAAGGCCTTGCTGTTGGTACTCAACCAGTAAATCGATCACGTCATCTGGCACGCAGTCAGGACGGGTACCAATATGTAAACCCACGATATCTTTATCTTCAATGGCTTGATCGTATTTGCGTTTTAACTGACTAAATTCATCATAGGTGCTCGTATATGCTTGAAAATAAGCAATATACTTGGCACTCGATACCTTCGCAGGCCGAGTTTTTTGGTCATTATTAGGAAATAAATGTGCTCGCAACTTTCCTTCAGCAAGCTGTGTAGAGATGGGCTGTTCGAGACCTTGCTGAGCATTAAATGAAGCCACATTACAGAAAGTACACCCACCAATACCTAGTGTGCCATCACGGTTTGGGCAGGTAAATTGCGCGTCAATAGTGAGTTTTTTGATGCGCTCACCATATCGGGCTTTGCAGTAAGAGCCAAAAGTATTCACGTAATCGTCTAAGCCCACAATAAGCCCTTAATATTTATCAAAAGGGCGTCAGTTTAGGGAGCAGTTAAACGTCTGTCTTGGTGCTAAATCAATAAAATGCTCGATCAACTCAAGTATGCTGCAAACTGAGATGTTGAAGGGAAAATCGTTTAAAACAATGCCAAGTGTATTTATATGACTAAAAATGAATATTTACTCATTTAGAATAATTTTTTACCCATTAACTGTATTTGAAATAAAATTCATTATTTTTATTTCAAATACAATTTTAACGAATTGTTGCCAAAAGGTAACCATTTGTTTGAATACTTTCTAAAATTGTTTTTATTCAGAAGGTTATAGCAACATAATTGCAGTTGACGTTAACGTAAACTTGATAGGTTGTTACGCTTTTTTGGTAATTATATTTCAGTTTGTTGCATTTTTTTGGTTTGACCTTTATGCATTCTCGGTTTAATTTGAATGGTTCGGGTGCATATCTATGGAATGTTTCACATTTACCCCGAGTCGTATCCAGTAGAGGTTTAGGGGGTTTTTTGTATGAGCTTGTATCATCCCAGTTTTGAGCGTGACAATTGCGGATTTGGTTTAATAGCACAAATGGACGGCGACGCTAGTCATCGCATTGTGCGCACCGCAATTCATGGTCTCGATCGAATGAAGCATCGTGGTGGTATTGCAGCTGACGGACGCACAGGTGATGGCTGTGGTTTATTAATGCAAATGCCTACGGGTTTCTTTGAAGCTATCGCAGCAGAAAACGATTGGCACTTAAGCCGAAAGTTTGCCGTCGGTATGCTATTTCTCAGCCAAGACGAACAACGCGCTGACGAAGCTAAATTAATTTTAGAAAAAGAACTACAAAGAGAAACACTGAGTGTTGCAGGTTGGCGTAAGGTTCCGGTTAATCCAGATGTTCTGGGGGAGATTGGCCGGGCAAGTTTGCCACAAATTTACCAAGTTCTGATTAATGCGCCAGTGGGATGGCGTGAAAAAGATCTTGAACGTCGCCTCTATATGGCACGCCGTCGTCTTGAACAACAAATTACCGATGACAAAGATTTTTATGTCGCCAGCTTATCTGGCCAAGTGATTGTCTATAAAGGCCTAATGATGCCGGCAGATTTGCCTTCATTTTATACAGACCTTGCCGACATTCGCTTAAAAAGTGCTATTTGTTTGTTTCACCAACGCTTTTCTACCAACACATCGCCAAAATGGCCATTAGCACAACCGTTTCGTTATTTAGCGCACAACGGTGAAATCAACACCATTACGGGTAACCGTCAATGGGCACGCGCTCGTGCTTATAAATTTAATTCGCCACTGTTACCAGACTTACAACAAGCAGCCCCATTTGTGAACGAAACGGGATCAGATTCATCCTCTTTAGATAATATGCTAGAAATGCTGTTATCGGGTGGTATGGACTTATACCGCGCCATGCGTTTGCTTATTCCACCTGCGTGGCAATCAAACCCGGAAATGGATGACGAGCTAAAAGCCTTTTATGACTTTAACTCAATGCACATGGAACCCTGGGATGGCCCAGCGGGTATTGTAATGACCAACGGTCGTCATGCCGCTTGTGCTGTTGACCGTAATGGTTTGCGCCCTTCTCGTTATGTGATTACCAAAGACCGGATTTTAACCTTAGCCTCAGAAGTCGGTATTTGGGATTATGCGGCTGATGAAGTGATTGAAAAAGGCCGTGTCGGTCCTGGAGAGTTATTAGTCCTAGACACTGTAAATGGTCGTTTATACCAATCATTCGAAATCGATAATGACCTAAAGCGTCGTCATCCTTATAAGGAATGGATGGCCAAAAACAGCCAAACCTTGATCCCTGCTGAACAAATGGCACCGACTAAACAAGGTGCGAGCGGTTTTGATAGCAAAACATTATTGCAATACCAAAAGCAATTTGGCTTTACTCGCGAAGAGCTAGAGCAAGTCATTTGGGTACTCGCAAGTCAAGGTGAAGAAGCAATCGGTTCAATGGGTGACGATACCCCAATGGCAGTCTTGTCGAAAAAGTCACGTTCGTTATATGACTACTTCCGCCAAAAATTTGCTCAGGTTACCAACCCGCCTATCGATCCATTACGTGAAAAACACGTGATGTCGTTAGCCACATGTGTGGGCCGCGAACAAAACCTATTTAGCGAAACAACCGGCAATGCTTACCGCGTCATGTTTAACTCACCGATATTATTGTTCAGTGATTTTAACCAACTACTCGGTTTAGACAGCACCAACTACCGCGCTAACACAGTCGACTTAAACTACGACGCTCACGAAAGCTTAGAGCAAGCCATTCATCGTATTACTGATGAAGCAGAGCGCTTAGCGCGTAGTGGCACAACGCTATTGGTATTGTCTGATCGCGCTGTGGCACAAAATGCCCAAGTGATCCCTGCTGCTATGGCTGTTGGTTCTGTGCAAACGCGTTTAGTCGATAAAAGCCTGCGCTGTGACACCAACATTATTGTGGAAACTGCATCAGCACGTGACCCGCATCATTTTGCGGTGTTACTGGGGTTTGGCGCAACGGCCATTTACCCATATCTTGCCTATGAATCAATTTCTGCGATGGCAAAATTACATCAAATAGAAGACGTGACCCCATTAATGCTTAACTTCCGTTATGGCATTGAAAAAGGCTTACGTAAAATCATGTCTAAAATGGGCATCAGTACCGTTGGTTCATACCGTTGTAGCCAACAGTTTGAAGCGGTGGGTCTGGCAAGCGACGTTATTGAATTATGCTTTAAAGGCGTGATTAGCCGTATCGAAGGCGTGGGTTTTGAACATATCGCAAGCGATCAAAAAATTCTTCACACCGCGGCTTATCGTTCGCATGTGCCATTACCGCAAGGTGGGCTTCTAAAATATGTTGAAGGTGGTGAATACCATGCCTTTAACCCAGATGTGGTAAACACTTTACAATCATCGCTTAAAAACCAAGATTATGTTGAGTACAAAAAGTTTGCTCGCTTAGTGGATGACCGCCCAGTGGCAACGTTACGCGATCTTATTGGCATTAAAGGCCAACTTGACGCCATTGAAATTGATAAAGTTGAAGGTGCGCAAACGCTATACTCGCGCTTTGACAGTGCAGCAATGAGTATTGGTGCATTAAGCCCTGAAGCTCACGAAGCATTAGCGGTTGCAATGAACCGTTTAGGTGGCCGCTCTAACTCTGGTGAAGGTGGAGAAGACGCAAGACGTTTTAACAGCGAGCGTAACTCGGCAATTAAACAAATTGCATCGGGCCGATTCGGTGTAACAGCACATTACCTTGTTAACGCTGATGTATTGCAAATTAAAGTGGCTCAGGGGGCAAAACCAGGCGAAGGCGGTCAACTACCGGGTCATAAAGTCAGTGTTGAAATTGCAGGTCTTCGTCATGCGCGTCCTGGTGTTACCTTAATTTCGCCACCACCACACCATGATATTTACTCAATTGAAGATTTAGCTCAGCTGATTTTTGATTTAAAACAAATCAATCCTAAAGCTCTCGTGTCGGTCAAACTGGTTTCAGAACCGGGTGTGGGCACCATCGCTACCGGTGTCGCTAAAGCTTATGCCGACATGATAACCATATCGGGTTATGACGGCGGCACCGGCGCAAGCCCAATTACCTCGGTTAAATATGCAGGTTCCCCGTGGGAGCTTGGATTAGCTGAAGTACATCAGTCGCTAGTTGAAAATGGTTTGCGTCATAAAATCCGCTTACAAGTGGATGGCGGCTTAAAAACCGGTACTGACGTGATTAAAGCGGCATTATTGGGTGCAGAAAGCTTCGGCTTTGGTACTGTGCCAATGATCGCACTGGGTTGTAAATACTTACGTATCTGTCACCTAAACAACTGCGCGACAGGCGTTGCAACGCAAGATAAAAACTTACGTGCGAATCACTACCACGGCTTACCAGAACGCGTGATGACTTACTTTGAGTTTGTGGCTCAAGAAGTCCGTGAATGGATGGCGGCGTTAGGGGTAGTCAAGTTTGAAGATTTAGTCGGTCGCAGTGATTGGTTACACGCGCTTGAAGGTCAAACCGATAAACAACGTGGTTTAGACTTAACGCCTATTTTATACAAGCCAACAGTTAAGCCAAACTCAGCATTGACCTGGAAAGAAATTAATCCACCGTCAGATGTGGGTCAGCTTAACCAAACGTTATTGGCCGACTGTTCAGCGGCTGTTGAAGCTGGCGAGCCGTACTCGTATCAATACTCTATTAACAATACTGATCGCTCTGTTGGTGCAGCATTGTCGGGCTTTATTGCCACTAAAATTGGTGTTAAAGGTGCAAAAGAGCCTATTAGACTTGGTTTTAACGGCAGTGCAGGTCAAAGCTTTGGTGTGTGGAACAGCCCAGGGTTAGAACTTAAGTTATGCGGCGATGCCAATGACTATGTCGGCAAAGGTATGTCTGGCGGCAAGATTGTTATCCACCCACCGATTGGCAGCCCGTTCCAAAGTGAACGTAGCGCCATTATGGGTAACACCTGTTTATACGGCGCTACGGGCGGCAAATTATTTGCAGCTGGTCAAGCGGGCGAGCGCTTTGGCGTCCGTAACTCAGGGGCAATTGCTGTTGTCGAAGGTGTCGGTGATAACGGTTGTGAATACATGACCGGCGGCATCGTGGTGATTTTAGGTAAAACAGGGGTTAACTTTGGCGCCGGTATGACAGGTGGCTTTGCTTACGTGTTTGACCAATTTGGTCGCTTTAACCGCCGCGTAAATACTGAAATGGTTGATACTCAAAAAGTAGAATCGACCATCCACCAGCAGCACTTAAAAGGCCTAATTGAAACTCACTTCGCAGAAACCGGCAGTGAACACGCCAACTTAATTTTAAGTGATTTTGAAAACTGGTTAGATTGTTTCGTACTGGTTAAACCGAAGAATATTGCCGTTGCTGACCTGCTTAAAATAGAGCAGAAGAGTCCGGAATTAGTTGTAAAGGCAGGATAATCATGAGCAATGACTTTCAATTTATCGAAGTGGGTCGAGCTGACCCCGTAAAACATGAAGCCAAAAAACGTGCTACGCAATTTATTGAAATTTATCAGCCGTTTACTCAGCCTGAAGTTAAAGAGCAAGCAGATCGTTGTCTTGACTGTGGCAACCCGTATTGTGAATGGAAATGCCCGCTGCATAACTACATTCCAAACTGGTTAAAACTGGCTGAACAAGGTCGCATTATGGAAGCGGCAGACCTGGTGCACGAAACCAATACCCTGCCTGAAATTTGTGGTCGAGTATGCCCGCAAGACCGTTTGTGTGAAGGTGCATGTACGCTTAATGACGACTTTGGTGCTGTCACCATCGGTAATGTTGAAAAATACATTACCGATACCGCCATCGCCCAAGGCTGGCGCCCAAACATGACTCAAGTAACACCACGCAAAGAACGTGTAGCGATTATTGGCGCAGGGCCTGCTGGTCTAGGCTGCGCCGACATTTTAGCGCGCAATGGCGTACAAGCTGTGGTGTATGACAAATACCCACAAATTGGCGGCTTGCTTACCTATGGCATTCCATCATTTAAACTTGATAAAGCGGTAATGGCTACGCGCCGTTCTGTACTTGAAGGCATGGGCATTCAATTCAAAATGGGTGTCACGGTTGGTAAAGATATTAGTTTTCAAAGTTTACTTGATGAATACGATGCAGTATTCCTTGGCATGGGGACTTACACAGCCATGAAAGCGAAATTACCCAATGAAGACGCACAAGGTGTTATTCAAGCCTTACCGTACTTGATTGGTAATACTCACCACATCATGGGGACAGAAGACAGCGCAACGCCTTATTTGAGCCTAGAAGGTAAAAATGTCGTGGTGCTTGGTGGCGGTGACACTGCGATGGATTGCGTGCGTACAGCTGTACGTCAGGGCGCTAAAAGCGTGACTTGTGCATACCGTCGTGACGAAGCCAACATGCCAGGCTCTCGCCGTGAAGTGCAAAATGCGCGCGAAGAAGGGGTCACGTTTTTATTCAACTGCCAACCGGTATCGATTAAAGCAGAAGATGGCACCGTTGTCGGCATCGAGTATGTTGAAACCCAAATGGGGGCTGCTGATGCAAGTGGCCGTCAACGTGCAGAAGTTATTCCTGGAAGCGAAAGTATTCTAGAAACTGATGCTCTGATCATCGCCTTTGGTTTCCAAGCCAGCCCAGCGGCATGGTTTACTGATTTTGGTATCGAAACTAATGAGTGGGGCTTGGTAAAAGCCACTAAGACTGATGACAATCCATTCCAAACCACTAACCCTAAAGTATTTGCCGGTGGCGACATGGTCCGTGGTTCTGACTTGGTCGTGACAGCAATTGCAGAAGGTCGTGATGCTGCGTTGGGGATTTTAAACTTTTTAGATTAACAAGATTGAAAAGCTTAGCCTGTGATGGATTATAGGCTAGACATAATATACCGAGTTTGCTTGTGAATTTTAGCGCATCATTATGATGCGCATTTTTTTTGCCTCAAAATCGCTAAACGCAGTCACTATTTTTTGGCTGTACTTACTAAGAAATGGCTAAACAAGGTGTTTTTTAATTCCGGATGTTCATTCGAAAACTTTACCCCTACTGTCATTTCCCCCTCAAGTTGCTGCACCTTAACCGCGGTTCCGGTTAAAATACCGGATAAGTTTTCATCAATCGAAATCGCCACATGTATTTCTGCATTTTGCTCAATATTCATTGATTTAGGCGCCAATGTGACAAAACAACCCGTCAATGAAAAGTCGAGCATTTTGGCATTAATTTTATTATCGTCATGCATAATAAACACATCTTGCTTAATATCGACGCGCAATTGCTCACGAACTTGTTTCTTGGTAATAGACTTAGGCACACTCAAACACAACATGCGCACAGGTTGGTTTACCACCGATAATATTGACGTTTTAAAAGCGATAATGTCTTTAAAGCCGCTATTCGTCATTGCCCTTACCACGATTTCGGCATTGGCAAGCATGTGCTGATACGCTTCTGAAAAATCTTTGGTTGGAAACTCAATCAAAATAAACCGGTTAATTTGATAACCAATCAGGCTTGAACGAGATTGTAATTTTTTGCCATTGGCAAAGTGGATCTCAATAAACAGATCCATGCCAATATCAATTAAACGCAGGTCATCATTAAGCGAAGCGCTAGCTGGCATGTTCATTTTTACCTTTCACTGTGTTGCTCTGCATCATCAACCTTTTTATCATTCTAATTACTCTGTTTAACTTAGCTTAACTTACAATAACATACCAAGTTTAGCGTAAAAGTGGCTCACTAGTAGCCACTGTCGTTAACTGATGTCTAAATATGTAAACCCACATGTCTTGTTATTAGTAAAATATAGCGCCAAACATTTCAACGAGCTTATTCATCATGCTTATTCTAAGAGAATCAGAATGACCCCAATAAAGCAGAATACGATGTGCATTCTGATCTCATACTGACAGCTACTTATATCAAACGGTGATAATTAATACTAAATACTCGTGGCAAGTAAGCCACACACCCGTAACAACTCCGCACAAAAATAAACACCTCAATCTGTTTTATATACAAAAAAGCCTTATTTTGACCTTAAACAGTGACTGCATACATGATTAACCGGTAAATGTGCCTTATCGAAATTAATCGCATTAATTAACACGCTTATAGTGTGATTGCTTAGCAGTAAACAAAAAAGTAGAATGCCAATCATTATCATTTGCCATCCTGGTTTGATTGATAGATCCAGTATCTCGATCAACGCCTCCATTTCTATTAAGGTAATCTCTTGGATACTTTCAACAGCTTCACGTTATGGCGACAACGGATCACATCGTCTGTTATTAATCGTTGTTTATTCATTGCCATTATCTCGGTGTTTTCGACATCGTTATGGGCACAAAATACGACACTTATATCACAAGAAGTATCACAAGAAGTACAACAAGAATTACCACAAGAAACGTCACTTCAAACATCACAAGACTTAGTCAAACAGACTCGGCAAATTCTTCAATTAGCCGAATACATTGGCGTAGATTACTCAGAAGCGGTGACCGACGGTCAAATTGCTAACCCTGATGAGTTTGCTGAAATGCAGCAATTTGCTAGCATCATTATCGAAAAAACGAATCTGCTCTCACTCGATAAATCCGATTCACTTAACGCTGACGCAATACAGCTACAGCAAGTCATTGCAGACAAAGCATCACTGGATGTTATTCAAGGGCTGAGTCAAAAAATACGTAAACAATTATTAAGCCAATCTCCGGCATTAGTGCTACCAACACAGCTTGTAACTAAAGAGCATGTAAAGCAATTGTTTATCGAAAACTGTTCAACTTGTCATGGTGATTTAGGCCAAGGCAACGGGCCGTTAGCTAAATCACTGTCACCAGAGCCGACTAATTTTACCGATCAAGAACGGGCCTTAAATCGATCATTACTGGGACTTTACGATGCGATTTCTGATGGTTTAGATGGCAGTGCCATGCGTGCCTTTAGTGAGTTAAACGATCAACAACGTTGGTCACTGGCTTTCTATGTTGGCAGCTTAGCGTTTGAGCCATCATCGACAACCACAGAACACATCAAACACGACACGAATGTTGAATTACAGCAATGGGTCAATAGTAATCCGACACAGTTACTCGAACAAAATGCCAATATTGACCGCAAGCAACTGGAGTTATTACGTGCGCAGCCTGAGTTACTGTTTCAGGATGCACAGTCGCCTATCTCGTTGACACGTAGCAACTTACAGGCTGCAGTCAAAGCCTACCAAGCAAATGAGTTTGCACAAGCACAAACCTTAGCCGTTAGCGCCTACCTTGATGGTTTTGAATTAATCGAAAACAACCTAGATGCTCACGACAGTGGTTTGCGTAAATCAATCGAAAGCCAACTGCTTAATTTCAGAAACATCCTAAAAACAGCAGGACAAGATACTCAAGTCAATCAACAGTTGACCAGTATTCTGACTCAACTAGATCAAGCCGACACGGTATTAACCGGGCAATCACTATCCAATAACGCGATGTTTTCGGCTGCATTAATCATCTTGCTACGTGAAGGATTAGAAGCACTGTTAGTGATCATCGCGTTAATGACAGTGCTAATAAAAACTCAGCGTAGTGATGCGCTTAAATTTGTTCATTTTGGTTGGATATCCGCACTTATAGCGGGCGTCTTTACCTGGTGGGCGGCAGAAAACCTAATCAGTATTAGCGGTGCCTCAAGGGAATTAATGGAAGGCGGGGCAGCACTGTTGGCCGCGTTAGTGTTGTTTTATGTGGGTTATTGGATGCACAGTAAAACCCAAGGCTCTAAATGGCAAAGTTACATTAAAAACAATGTCGATCGTCATTTAAACACCGGGACCTTATGGGGACTCACGGGCCTGGCATTCATTTCTGTGTACCGTGAAGTATTTGAAACCATCTTGTTTTATCAGTCATTACTGACACAAGCCGTAGGCTCTGCAAGCAGCAATGAACAAGTCAGTTACTTAGTTTATGGTTTGCTCGCTGGCATCGCTATTTTGGCGGTTATTGCTTGGTTAATGATGCGTTATTCCGTTAAATTACCGCTGGCTCGCTTCTTCGCTGTAAGCTCTTACTTTATGCTTATTTTAGCGTTTATCTTGGCAGGTAAAGGGATTTCGGCGCTACAAGAAGCAGCTGTAATCAGTCTGACGCCCTTCCCTATAGATGTGTCGATTAGCTGGTTAGGCATAGCCTCTACCTGGCAAGGCTTAAGCACGCAAATGGTGATAGTCGTGTTATTTAGCGTTATGGTTATTCGTAATCGTGATACAAAGTAATAACACTCACTAGCGGCATCCTGTTAAGGCTCCAATCGCGCTTGGATTGATTGTTTAACATTATTATTTAACAGTATTGCTTACTATTATGATTTAATTTTGAGCGCCCAATAAAAAGGCCGGCTAAAAATATTTAGTCGGCCTTTTTATCAGTTAAGTCACCAGCGATTTATTTTACTGTAAACTTGGTGTCTTCATCTCTTAACATGTACAACGCAAAACACGCGGCCCACATCGGCCATGCAGCAAAGAATAATAAGTTATTAAATGCATCAAAATATTGATTAAAGGCCGATAAGGTTGACGCGCCATGCATTAAGAATATCACTCCGTACGTGATGCGTTTTTTAATCCCAAGTACAAAGGCAATCACCAGTAACAATTGCAAACCACCCATAACATACGCTGCGACTTCACTCACCCCGCCAATACCATAGAAATGTTCGAATATCTTCATGCTGTGAGCAGGATTGACAAACTTATCCAATGTCCACACGAGCATCACTAAAAATACGCCTAAGCGTAAAGACAATAACGACCATTGCAATTTGCTTTGAACATTGCTAGTAAGTGTTGTTTGCATCTTAATTCCTTAAAAAATATAAATAAAACTCATTCTGCTGAGCTTTTAATAGGCTAAACTGGTATTAACGACAAAAGTTAACCAGCCCCCAATGGACCGAATAAACTCAGATGATATTGCACAACCACTTATGCTATTTAGTTCTAAATAAACAAAATTAGGCATAAGATAGTTGTAATAAATTCGTTAATCATTAGGTCTTTTAGGCCATGTTCATCACAGCAGAAAATATTATGCCTATTTATCGTTATTCAAACCGTTCATTAACAGCACTGGCTGTTGGTTTAGCCTTATCCTCTTCGTTAACTGTCGCGGCAGAAGACACTTCGACTATCGAAGTGATTCAAGTGTCAGGCAAAGCGATTAACGATAAAGGTTTGTCACCTAAAAACAGCACTGTCGATGGTCCTTTTGGTGATGGTATTGCGCTTAAAGATATTGCCCGCTCGGTCACCCCGATTACCAGCGAGATGATTGAACAGCTTAATATTATCGACTTGTCAGATATTCAAAAAGTCAGCCCTAATAGTTATTCGGCTAGCGGCTTTGGAGCATCAAGTTTGCCAACTATTCGTGGTCAGTTAGGCGAGTTATACCAAGACGGTGTGCGTCGCCAGGCAGGTAATAATGGTTTTGGTATTCCGATGTCGTTTAACGCCATAGATCAAATTGATGTAGTAAAAGGTGCGCCCCCAGTATTGCTAGGCACCAGCCAACGTAATGGTGGTTTTGTCAATGTGCACTCTAAAGTGGCGCCCACTAATGACAAATTTGCCAAACTTACCGCATCGGTAGGCAGTTGGGATCATTACCGTGCTCAATTAGATGTAGCAACCGATATAGTTGAAAACCAAAGTGGTGTTCGTTTAAGTGTCGAGCACATCGATAACGGTAGCTATTACGATTACTCTGGTTTTCAAAGCGACAGTATTTTTGTGGCATTTCGCCTGTTGCCAGACGATGTCAGCACCTGGGACATCAATGTCGAATACTATGATGTCGACTTTACCGACAACGCGGGGATTAACCGCCCGACTCAAGCATTAATCGACCATGGTTTATATGTTACTGGCCAGGGCGTTCAGCCTAACGGCAGTACCATCGCTGGCGCCAATGCGATTGTGTCGCCAACCGGATTAGTTAACATTGATCGCAACCAGGTGTTAACCGATCCAGACAACATCAATAACGCGCAAACGTTTATTCTTCACAGCACCTACGTGCGTGAGTTAACTGATAAAGCCACCTTTAAAAACATTACTTATTATCAGCATTTAGAGCGCGAAGAAATTGCCCAAAACAGTTTTGTTGAAATCATCGATGGCGCTGACACTGCACAAAACCGAGTTGAGTTAGCCTATCAATGGAACAACGACCAAAGCACCATTGTCGCTGCCGATATCCGCTACAACAAGGTATTAGGTTACAGCCAATTTACCACCGAAGCCGATTTACCGATTGATTTAACCGGACCCATTGAAAACCGCCGAATTCCACTTACCGCAGAACAGCAAGCAAGGCTGGTTGAGCTGCGCCCAGGGGTGTTTGTATCACCTGGTGCACAATACGACATTGATGGAAATGGCAGTGGCGATTATTCATTATCTGACACCACAGACTCAACCAGCTGGCAAACCGGCCTCGCGATTCAACACAACAGCCAATGGACCGACAAACTGTCGACCAGCATAGGCTATCGAGCCGACTTTTATGACGTTGAGGCTCAAGATGCTTTAGCGCCCCAAGGGCAAATCGCCGCCAGTGATTCGATTAATGAAATGCTCGAGTCGGGGCAAATCAGTATTAGCTATCAGCTCAGCGATTTTATCACCACCTATGCCAGCGCCAGTTATAACGAATCGACCTCAAATAGCATGGCGGGCGGCACCACATTAGGCGCCAATAACCAAATTAGCAGCCAAAACTTTGCCACCGAAAACACCTTAACCGAAGTGGGTATTAAATATTCGCCAAGCGATAGCGCCTGGTATGTTGATGCTGCCTTGTTTGATCAAAAACGCAGTTTGCGAAATCGTGATGGCAGCAATACAGGTATTCGCACTAAAGGATTTGAGGCGCAAGCCTTTTATGATGCCGACCCTTACTGGTTTAGCGCCGGTTACAGTTATTTAGATGCTCGTTATGATAATTCAGCCAGCAGTCAGGATACGGTTCAAGTGATCGATGCTTTTGATAATTCACGCCCAGATATCATTGCTGGCACCGGAATTGGCGCGCCAAACTTTGCGTCATTTGCGCCATCAAATAGCCGTGTACAAGGTTTACCTGAACAAACGTTCACAATTAATGGAGGAATGTCGATTACTGAGAAATGGAAAGCCGGTTTCTCCGGTCTATATACCAAGAGTTACCCATTAGACTATTTAGCAACTGTGTATATTCGCGATCAATACACGCTCAATATCAATACTCGTTATGACTTTAGCGAACAAACAAGTTTAAGATTAGACGTCAATAACGTCACCAACCAAAAGAACTGGCGCCCAGTATTTGAAGGCGGTTATTTTGGTTCAACCTTGGTTTACCCTGAGTTACCGGTTAATGCCACCCTGACATTGCAGCATTCATTTTAAGGTTATAAAACATGTTAAAAAAAATCGTATTACTTATTATTGCAGCAACGCTGGTGGGATTATTTTTCCACTTTGATTTACATCAATTGCTCACGCTTGATGGCCTAAAAGGCTCAATGGAGCAATTTAGCCAACTGCGTCAAGAATCACCATTGTTAGTTATCGGCGGTTTCTTTGCACTGTATGTGGCTGTAACGGCATTATCACTTCCCGGTGCGGCGATTCTCACCATTGCATCAGGTGCACTATTTGGTTTAATGGAAGGGGTAATTATTGCCTCTTTTGCTTCTAGTATTGGTGCAACACTCGCCTTTTTAGTGTCGCGTTATTTATTACGCGACTCGATTAAACAACGTTTTCCAGAGCGTTTAGCAGCCATTGATGCAGGGATTGAAAAAGAAGGCGGATTTTACTTATTTACTCTACGTTTAGTGCCTATTTTCCCGTTCTTTTTAATCAATATGCTAATGGGCGTTACCGCGTTTAAGTCGTGGACCTTTTACTGGGTAAGCCAGGTCGGTATGTTTTTGGGCACTTTTGTGTACGTCAATGCCGGGACTCAATTAGCACAAATCGACAGCTTATCTAACATTTTATCGTTCAACCTAATTTTGTCATTTGCACTATTAGGCTTATTCCCGCTTATCGCTAAGGCCATTGTCAATATGATTAAAAAACGTCGTGTATACAGCAACTGGACTAAACCCGCTAAATTTGATCGCAACCTTATTGTGATTGGCGCTGGCGCGGGTGGTCTTGTAACCAGTTATATTGCCGCAGCAGTTAAAGCCAAGGTGACCTTAATTGAAGCCGGAGAAATGGGCGGCGACTGTTTAAACTACGGTTGCGTGCCAAGCAAGGCCATTATCAAGAGCGCCAAAATAGCTCAACAGATACGCAATGCCCATCATTACGGCCTAGAAGACACCACACCTGAGTTTTCATTTAAAAAGGTCATGGCACGTGTACATCAAGTGGTTGCCGATATTGCGCCACACGACAGTGTTGAGCGTTACACCAATTTAGGTGTTGATGTGGTCAAAGGCTACGGCAAATTAATCGACCCATGGACAGTAGAAATTACCTACCCAGACGGCAATACCACTCGCCTAACCGCGCGCAGCATTGTGATTGCGACTGGTGCCCGCCCATTTGTACCGCCATTACCGGGCATTGAAGAAGTCGGTTACGTTACCAGTGACACCTTATGGGACGAATTTGCCAAACTCGACACTGCACCAGAGAAACTAGTGGTGTTAGGTGGCGGCCCAATTGGCTCAGAGCTTGCGCAAAGCTTTGCTCGTTTAGGCTCACAAGTCACTCAAGTTGAAATGGCCGAGCGCATCATGATCAAAGAAGATCTGGAAGTGTCTGAGTTCGCCACCCAAGCTTTACGTAATAGTGGCGTTAATATTTTAACCTCACACCAAGCCCTGCGCTGTGAACTGCGTGAGGGTAAAAAATACCTTATCGTTAAACATCAAGACCAAGAGCAAGCCATCGAATACGACCAGCTATTATGTGCCGTCGGTCGCAGTGCTCGTCTAAGCGGTTACGGTTTAGAAGAGCTCGGCATTGAAACCAATCGCACCATTCAAACCAATGAGTATTTAGAAACGCTATACCCTAATATTTATGCGGCAGGTGACATTGTTGGACCTTATCAGTTCACTCACGTTGCAGCACATCAAGGCTGGTACGCTGCAGTAAACGCGCTGTTTGGCCATTTGAAGAAGTTTAAGGTCGATTACCGCGTGATTCCATGGACCACGTTTATCGATCCAGAAGTGGCGCGTGTAGGGATAAACGAATACGAAGCTCAGCAACAAGGTATTGATTATGAAGTCACGCGCTTTGATTTTGCCGAGCTTGACCGCGCTATAACCGACAGTGCCACCGATGGTTTTATTAAAGTCATCACTCCAAAAGGCAAAGACAAAATCCTGGGTGTAACGATTGTGTCAGAACATGCTGGTGATTTAATTGCTGAGTTTGTATTAGCCATGAAGCACGGCTTAGGGCTTAACAAGATTTTAGGGACTATCCACAGCTACCCAACGTGGGCCGAAGGCAACAAGTACGCTGCAGGCGAGTGGAAACGTAACCACGCGCCGGCAACTGTGCTGCGCTGGTTAGAAAAATATCACACATGGCGCCGTGGTTAATTCTTTAAAAGACGGCCCAATGATGGCGTCAGTTAACCCAGGTTAGCTGACGCATATTTAAAGAAACACGCATTAATCAATAGCAAACTGCCCGGCAAGGGATTATGCCAATAGCAGTAAGAGAGCCAAATAAAATGAGTACAATATTCAAGGCATTTGTCGCAAGCATTGTCATTGCGCCACTGCTCTGTAGCACCTTACTGTTCAGTCAAATCAGTGTGGCTGCCGATGCAATGCCAGCGGCAACAACTGAGCAGACCATACACCAACAGTGGCAAGCCCTAGTGAGTCAACACGTAAAGCCGATTAATAATGGCAACAGTAGCGCGGTAGATTATGCGGCAATGCAGCAACAACGCATTCAACTGCAAAGTTACCTCGAGCAGCTAAGCAACATCAGCCAGGCACAATTTGATGCTTGGGATAAATCGACGCAATTGGCATTTTTAATCAATGCTTATAACGCCTGGACCGTTGAGCTTATCTTAACTAAATATCCCGATATTGAGTCAATTAAAGATCTCGGCGGATTTTTTAGCTCGCCCTGGGACAAAAGCTTTATTCCTTTACTTGGCAAAACCCGCAGCCTCAATGATATTGAACATAAACTGATCCGTGGTAGCGATCGATATAACGATCCTAGAATTCATTTTGCGGTAAATTGTGCCAGCATTGGCTGCCCAGCGCTGCTTGAAGAAGCCTATACCGGCGCTAAGCTTGAACAACAACTTGATGCACAAACCAAACGTTTTTTAGCTGACACTAGCCGCAATTATGCCAAAGGTGACACGGTTTATTTGTCTGCCATTTTTAAATGGTATGGCGATGACTTTACTCAAGGTTTTGCCGGGGCAGATTCTGTTGAGGCGTTTTTATTACTGTACCCTAACGCGTTAACACTCAATGGTGCTCAGCAAGCTACCGCGAACAAGCAGCAATTAGATATCGATTACCTCGACTACAACTGGTCGTTAAATGCGGTTCGATAAGCCAATGTTCTCCAGTAAAATATCTAACATAATGAAGCATATTGTGGCGGCTTTGGCATTGGGTGTCAGTGTATATGCTTGCCTTTGGACTAGCGTGGCTTATGCACAAACCAATGAGCTTGCCGCATGGGAAGAGATTGAAGCACGTGGTGTTAACCAAGATGTGTACTTTCATGCCTGGGGCGGCGATCCGCAAATCAATCGTTATATTCAGTGGGTTGCAGAGCAAGTTAAGCAGCAATACCAAATCACATTACACCATGTCAAACTCACCGACACAGGCGAAGCTGTTAGCCGAGTATTGGCCGAAAAATCAGCCAGTAACGATAATAACGGTCAAGTCGATTTAGTGTGGATTAATGGCGAAAACTTTGCCGCGATGGCAAAGCATCAATTATTGGCGCCAAACTGGGTTGCGCAATTGCCCAACTTTGCCTTAACCGATCCTGATAATAATCCGGCCATGACCCGTGATTTTGGCGTGCCCACTCAAGGCATGGAGGCGCCATGGGGCAAAGCGGCACTGACGTTTTACTACGACAGCTTATTGACCCAAACGCCACCACAAACATTACAACAATTAAGTCTGTGGGCCGAACAACATCCAGGGCGATTTAGTTACCCTAAGCCGCCTGACTTTTTAGCCATGAGCTTTTTAAAATATGCGCTAATCGCCCTTAACAACAGTCAGCCTGATGCCATTAAAAATAGGCTTTATCAACCCGCAAGCGCTCAAAGCCAGGCATTATTATTGCCAGCCCTATGGCAATACTTAGATGATTTGCATCCAAACTTATGGCGTAAAGGTCAGCACTTTATGTCTAGCGGTTTAGCACTGCGCCGATTAATGGGCGATGGCGAGCTGGCATTGGCATTTACCTTTTCAGCCGCCGAAGTGCCAGCCGCTGTCGCGCGTTTTGATTTACCAGAGAGTATTCGCAGCTATCGCATGCGTGATGGCAGTTTAAGCAACATCCATTTTATTGCCATTCCTTATAATGCAGCGCATACAAATAGCGCTAAATTGGTGGTTAACTTTTTACTCAGCCCAAAAGCTCAGGCCAAAAAGCAACAGGCAAACGTGTGGGGCGACACCAGTGTGATTGCGTTATCGCAATTACCAGCAAAGCAACAGAAGTGGTTTGAGCCACCCGCACTGTCACACCCAAGTGCCAATATCGCTAACCAAGATATCAGTCCTGCATTGAGCGAACCGCACCCAAGTTGGACTAAAGTCATTGCAACCCAGTGGTTACAACGCTATGGAGTGATGCGGTGATAACATCAAAAAGTGGTTTTAATACCCTGGTTCGCAGTAGTCCCTATTTAATGATGGCTTTGCTAGTGCTGCCCGTTATAGGCGGTTTAATTGCGGTGGTGTTACCGGCTTTTGGCTGGTTCCCAGTACTTGGACACACTCAATTTAATATCAATGGTTTTGTTGATTTATGGCAAACTCCCGGCATTGGCTATATGGCGCTTCTCAGTGTGTCCACCAGCTTTACCAGTACCTTACTGGCTTTTGTCATTACCATTTTGATTTTAGGCAGTTACTTTACCAGCCCCTGGCTAGGTTATATTCAACGCTTGCTCGGCCCGATTTTAGTGATCCCTCATGCTGCTGCGGCGATTGCCATAGGCTTTTTGATTACCCCATCAGGGATGTTTTCACGGCTGGTGTCACCCTGGTTAAGTGGCTGGGATACACCACCCGACTGGCTATTCCCACATGATGCAATGGGCCTAAGTATTATTTTAGGCTTAACCCTCAAAGAATTGCCTTTTTTATTGCTGATGGCACTGGGTGTGCTGGCACAGCCCGAGTTAGGCCATACGCTGCGCGCTCAACATCGAGTGGCATTAAGCCTGGGTTATTGCCCGATGACTGCTTTTTTTAAAGTCGTGCTTCCCAGCTTATATCCCTTTTTGCGCTTACCGATTTTAGCGGTACTCGCCTATGCCAGTGCCAGTGTCGAAATCCCGTTAATTTTAGGCCCTAATAGTCCACCAACCCTTGCAGTGGCTATTATGCAATGGTTTCATGATGTCGATTTAAGCTTGCGTATTAAAGCCTCTGCTGGCGCCATTGTGCAGATAGCCCTGACGTTACTCTTACTGCTTGGTTGGTGGCTGGCAGAAAAGCTCATTAAAACCCTGTCTCAATCTATGTTGGTTAATGGTAAGCGCGAATATGCCGGCGCCATTATGCAAAACATCACTCACGTAATAACCGTGATGATGTTAACGATTATCGGCTTAGCCTTGCTGGGCATGGTGTTATGGTCTTTCGCAGGTTTTTGGGCTTATCCTGATCTACTGCCTCAGACGTTTGTTGGTCAGCACTGGCAATCTGCATTACAACAAATGCACACGCCATTACTCGACACGTTGTTAATTGGACTTTGTGCCACAGGATTAGCCATTGTATTGACTTTACTGACACTTGAAGCCGAGCAACACACCAGTAAAACAGCATCAAAATTAAGCAGCGTGATCATTTACTTACCTTTGCTTATTCCCAGCATTGCGTTTTTATTTGGCCTGGTGTGGGTATTGGAACAAATCAACAGCCACCATACTTTGATCAATGTGGTACTAGCGCATTTACTCTTTGTATTGCCCTATGTATTTTTATCGCTGGCCAGCAGTTACCGGCGTTTAGATCCACGCTTTAGTCATGTTGCCGCCAGTTTAGGCGCTAGCCAGGCAAAAATATTTTGGCAAATAAAACTGCCCATGTTACTGGCGCCAATTTTAATAGCCTGTGCATTAGGCTTAGCCATTAGCTTTAGTCAATATTTACCAACATTATTGGCTGGCGGTGGCCGTATCAACACCATTACCACTGAGGCGGTATCACTGGCTAATGGCGCCAGCCGACGTACCAGTGCAGTTTATGCCTTAGTCCAAATGTTACTCCCAGCGCTTGGTTTTCTGCTCGCATGGGCACTGCCTAAAATGCTGTTAACACAACGCGAATAAGGACACATATGCCAACGCCAGAGCAAACAAATGCGCCAAGCTCTAACACCTCTTCATTGGTGATTGAACAGTTAAGCATACAACGACAACAACAGGTGTTGTTGTCATTAAACGAAACCATTGCCGGCGGTGATATTTTGACCATTATGGGGCCGTCGGGTAGCGGGAAATCGACGTTGTTAAATTGGCTCACCGGTATGTTGCCTAAAGGATTCAGCGCCAAAGGCAATTTATACCTAAATGGACAACTCATTACTGACACGGCCAGCCACATGCGTCGTATTGGCTTATTATATCAAGACCCTTTACTGTTCCCGCACCTCAGTGTCGCCGGTAACATTAGCTTCGCGATGCCAGCGGGTGGCAAGTCACAACGCCAAGCGGATATTAGCCAGGCATTATCTCAAGTAGGATTAGCCGGTTTAGAGCATCGCAGCCCACAAAGCTTATCGGGTGGTCAGCAAGCTAGAGTGGCATTACTTAGGGTATTGTTAAGTCAGCCTAAAGCGATTTTACTTGATGAGCCTTTTAGTAAGCTTGATAGCCAATTACGCCAAGAAACACGTCAACTGGTGTTTGAGCAAATTCGTCAGCACAAACTCCCCGCGATTATGGTCACTCATGACCAAAGCGATGCCGACGCCGCTCAGGGGAAAATTATTTCGCTGTTTTAACGTGGGTAAAATAGGTACAGGTTATTCTAGAGATATTGTTCAACACACTTTATTCAACATACATAAACCACAAATGTATCAATTAATTGGAAACCACAAATGCTAGATAGATTTATTACGCCAGTGATTAAGCCCATGCTTAAACCGATTGTATTGCTACTGGATAAAAAACAAGTACAACCCGATCAACTCACACTCATCGGCTTTGTGGTTGGAATGTTAGCAGTGCCTTTTTTAGCCCTACAAGCCTGGTACGTAGCATTATTATTTATCGTATTAAACCGCATTATTGACGGACTTGATGGTGCCCTTGCCCGTCATCAAAAACACACTACGCCATCGGGGGGTTATTTAGATATCTGTCTCGACTTTTTGTTTTATGCCGCGATTCCTTTAGGGTTTGCACTCGCCAATCCCAATGAAAACGCGTTAGCCGCTGCGGTGCTGCTGACGGTATTTATCGGAACAGGTTCGAGCTTTTTAGCTTTTGCAATCCCAGCCGAAAAACTCAATCTACCGCGGCCGCAGTTTGCCCATAAAAGCTTTTATTTTTTGAATGGCCTGACCGAGGGCACAGAAACTATCGGCTTTTTTGTGGCATTCTGTTTATGGCCGACTTACTTTCCAGAGCTGGCTTATACGTTTGCATTTTTAGGTGCGATTACTATTTTTACCCGTATCCATGGTGGTTATAACACCTTAAAAAATCACCACACTAACCTGCAAGCCAATCACCAGCAAAAGAGTAACCTTGAGGAGCCTAAAAAATGATAGATAATATGGCAGCAATCCGACTGGGCGTGTTTTTAAGCATTTTAGTGTTAATGATGAGTCTGGAATTATTATTTCCAGCCAGAACACTGAGCAAAGCCCCTCAAGCTGCGTCAATGGCAACACGGTGGTTGGGTAATTTTGGCTTATTAATTATCTCATCGCTAATCGCAAGATTAATACTGCCATTAGGTTTAGCCGGCTTCGCCTTATATGTCAGCTCACAACAATGGGGGCTATTACATTATTTGAGTTTACCGCTTTGGCTTAATATCGGCGTCAGCGTACTGCTGTTAGACATGTTGATTTATTGGCAGCACAGGTTGTTCCATCGCATTCCATTATTATGGCGTTTGCACAAAGTGCATCATGCAGACCGCCACGTCGACAGCAGCACCGCATTGCGCTTTCACCCTATCGAAATCATTTCCAGCCTTGGCATAAAAGCGATTGTCATTGTGGCATTGGGTATCCCTGCAGAAGCGGTGATCTTGTTTGAGATATTGCTCAATGGTTTTGCTATTTTTAACCACGCCAACATACGCTTACCCGCCAAAGCTGAAAAACTAGCTCGCTTGGTTCTAGTCACCCAGGTATTACATCGCATTCATCACAGCCAGATAATGGCCGAAAGTAACAGTAATTTTGGTTTTAGTATTATCTGGTGGGACAAGCTGTTCGGCACGTACACCGCAAAGGCCAGTAAACCTGATAATCAAATCGATATAGGGTTAACCCAATACCCAAACGCAAAACAAAATGCATGGTTAAACGGTTTATTGTGGATGCCGTTTAGTAACAAGAACAAATAACACTTTAGAATCTTATTGTGATACAGCAAGTTAAATTAACGGCAACGTGTTGTATTAAAATGTATAAAGAGAACTCCATACTCATTAGTTCATTTAATGTTGTGATTTTTATTCTCTCAATTTGTGATACGTAACATCTGCAATGCTTGATTAAACAGTAAAACCTGACCACTATATTACTAATATACAAATAACCAATAGAGTAACTATGATCGGTTTTACACAAAGCTTGAAAGCCCGCATTGCCGACCTAGAACATCAAATAGTTAGAAAAGAGCAACAACATAGTGATGAACTCACTCAATTACAACAACGTGTTGCAACCTTAACCGAGCAATTAACAACCTCTGATAATCAATCTGAATACGATGCAGCACGCGCTAATTTACAGTTACAAGGTGCCACGATGCTCAACGATATTCGTGACACCACTCTGGCGAACTCAATCAAGTTAGATGACGAAAAACAGATGCTGTCTGAAGTGGACAAACTGTTCAATCAGACTCGTGTCGCTATTGGTAACTTAAAAGGCCGTGCAGGGCATTTAAATGATCATGCAGAAAAAAGTATGGCGACAGCAGCACAGTTGAGCGAATCCGCTAATGGCATCAGCAATCTGGTGTCATCAATTCAACAAATTTCTGAACAAACGAACTTACTTGCGCTTAATGCTGCCATTGAAGCGGCGCGTGCGGGTGATGCTGGTCGAGGCTTTGCCGTTGTTGCCAGTGAAGTTAGGCAATTAGCCAGTAATGCTCATGACGCCAGTGCCAATATTGAAAAATTAGTTGCAACTGTCATAGAGCAAACCGAACAAATTAAACAAGTTGTGATAACCAACCAAACTTGTTCAAGTGAAATAGCCGTCTCGTCAGAACAAATTGATCAAGTCGTTACCGAAGTGCTGCAAAGCTCTGGTGTAATGAAACGTGTTATTGGTGAAGCGTCAATGACCGCATTTTTAACCACGGTGAAGTTAGACCATAGCGTCTGGAAGAGTAACGTTTACAGTGTATTAGCCAATAAAGACAGCAAAGCCAGTGTCAACAGTCACACCGAATGTCGACTCGGCAAATGGTATTACCATGGCGAAGGCCAGCAGTTTGCCAGTTTATCCAGCTTTAAGGCGATTGAGCAACCACATAAAACTGTGCACAGCGAAGGTAAAGCCGCGGTAGCAGCCATGCAGTCTGGTGATGAATCCACGATTTTAGCTCATCTTGAAACCATGGAAGATGCCAGTATTCGCGTAGTAAAAGCCATCGATAATTTATTGTCGCAAAGTCAGCACCAATAACCCTCTTTAATTCAATTATCGATTTAAAACCGTTGGCAGGATAACGCTCCGCTAGCGGTTTTTGGCCATTGCGCACAAATCACTTAACTCAAGCGTATTTTTCACAAACTTCCCCGCCCATGCTATATTAGCGCCCATTCGAATTTGTTTAATCAGTGAAGGTTTACTCATGAAAATCGGTATTATTGGCGCTATGGAGCCAGAAGTTGTTCATTTAGTGCAAGCAATCGTCAACCCTGTACACACTACCATTGCAGGCATCGAATTTATCAGTGGCAACATTGCCGATAAAGAAGTGGTTGTAACACGATCAGGTATAGGTAAAGTGGCAGCCAGTATTGCAACAACCTTACTGATTGAAAAATTTGCGGTTACTCATGTGATTAATACCGGTTCAGCAGGTGGTTTTGTCGATACACTCGCAATTGGTGATATCGTGATTTCATCTGAAGTGCGCCACCACGACGTTGATGTGACTGCTTTTGGTTACGAAATTGGTCAGATGGCACAACAGCCAGCCGCGTTTTTACCCGACAGCATATTAGTTAATGCCGCGAAAAAAGCAGTAGCGGAACTCGGTGAAGTAAACGCCATTGAAGGGTTAATCTGTACCGGCGACAGTTTTATTTGCGATCCAGTCCGCACGAAAGTGATGCGCGAAAACTTCCCAACCATGGCAGCATGTGAAATGGAAGGAGCTGCCATTGCTCAGGTTTGTCATCAGTTTAACGTGCCATTTGTGGTGATCCGTTCACTGTCAGACAACGCTAATAATGATTCGCCAGTTGATTTCGACTCGTACATTATCAAAGCAGGCATGCACTCTGCCATGATGGTTATTGCGCTGTTACAACAGCTGTAAATTACCTACTATATACTGGTTCAGTTTCTCATCAATACAGGTGCTGAACCAGTCGCTTTACCGCTATACTGAACAGCAGCTTATTTATCCCGTTAGCTCGAGTCGTCCATCCAACTGTTGAGTCTCTATGATTAATCAATTATTCGATCCGCAATTGTTGAGCCAGGACGGTGGATTATTACAAAGCTGTTGTATTTTATTTTGCGCCTTAATCCTCGCGCGTTTTGCCCCTATTCCAAGAGATTTACAACCGCTGCTTTGGTTTAATCGTATTGCAGTATTGATTGCGACCAAGGTCAATCATCCAGAGCGCGCCGTCAGCCAACAACTGACAGCAGGCATTTTAGCGACATTATTATTGGTCGTTCCGATCGGCATTATTGTTAGCTTTTTACTTAGCCTTGCTGCATATCCGTGGTTTTTTGAACTGATTATTGTGTACTTTTGCTTATGTGATTCTGCTTTTAAGCCGGTTGCCGAAAAAGTGGCACTGGCTATCAAAACAGATAATAAACAAGAAGCCAAACAATTACTCACGCCATGGGTCAGCCAAAACACACAAGTGTTATCAGCGGTTGGCTTAAGTAAAACCACTATCGAAAAATTATTTACTACCCCAATCTACGGCACCTTAGCCACGGTATTGTTTTTTGCCCTGGGCGGCGCAACCATGGCATTAGTGGTGAGAATGTTAAGGCAGCTTGAACACAGCTGGCCGACTTATCATCCGCACTTTCATATTTTTTCAAGCTTTGTAGGCCAATTTAATCGAGTGATCTTTTTTATTCCTACTTTGCTATGGCATTGCTCGCTCGCAATTCAATTTGGCCAACTCGGATTAAGCTCTATTGTGTCGTCTATGTTGCCAGCACCGGGTAATAAACAGCAGCTTAATAACCATTACGGCAGTTATGCCTTGGCTGCTAAGTTGCTTAACATCGAGCTCGGTGGTCCGCAACAATTTATAAGCAATGGCCAAACTATTCGCGTTGACTTACCAAAGGTGAAAGCTGGACCCTTGCCTGACTATCGCCACATAAACCAAGCCATAACCGTAACGCAAACAGCCAACTTATTCTGGATTAGCTTAACCTTGTTACTGCCATTGATTTGGACTGGATTAAGATTTATTTAAAACAAGTAAATACTGTTTTAAACACAGCAGTAATTAGCGATAATACGCCCACATTTGCTTGTTGCTGACATATTACGATGTAGCGTCATAATCGATTGTTAACATCACATCTGGCAAAAGGCTTACATCTTTACCACTGTAAATCCTCTATAGTCATCGACAGTTGACTATTACCCGCTAAAAGACCTGCTTAGGAAGACCATGTTGCTCAACAATTTACATGTATCATTAACGACTCCAGCATTGCTATTTCCGGCTATCTCATTATTGCTGCTGGCCTATACCAACCGGTTTTTTTCACTGGCGGCATTAATCCGTCAATTGAGTAACGATAAAAAACCAGTGCAGGGCGACCAAATAAAAAACTTACGTCAACGCATTATTATTATCCGCAAAATGCAAGAAGCAGGCGTGAGTAGCTTTGCTTTATGCGTGCTTTGCATGATATTAATTTACACAGGTTTTAACCAAACTGGTTCAGTGGTGTTTGGCTTAAGTTTATTGCTGTTACTGTATTCATTGATTTTATCGGTGATTGAAATTCGCATCTCAGTAGATGCACTCAATATTCACCTCAAAGAGTTAAGTAAATGAGTCTGTGGATCTATATTTTCGATTTGTGTGGTACAGCTGTATTTGCGCTTTCTGGCGCACTGGCAGCAGGTAAACATCGAATGGATCCGTTTGGCGTCATTGTTCTTGCCTCAGTAACGGCTATTGGCGGTGGTAGTATTCGCGATGCATTAATTGGCGCAACACCGGTATTTTGGATCCGCGACCCAAACTACATCATCGTTATTTTAGCGACTGTATTAGCCTGTTTAGTGCTCGTGCGTAAACCGCATAAATTACCTGCGCTAACCTTGCCAGTTGCCGATGCATTCGGATTAGCATTGTTTACTGTGATTGGCGCCGAGAAAGCTTTATTAATGGGACTTTCTGGCATGATTGCCGTGGTAATGGGATTAATTACTGGTGTGGGTGGCGGCATTATTCGTGATTTACTGTGCCGCCAGGTACCTATGGTGTTACGTACCGAGATTTACGCAACCGCTTCCATCGTCGGTGGTATTTGTTATACCTTAAGCTTGGCCGTCGGCATGGACAGTATGACATCGATGTTTATCGCAATGATCAGTACCTTAATCATTCGACTGAGCGCTATCCGCTGGCATTTGTCTTTGCCCGCTTTCGATTTAAAAACAAAGAGAATTTAATGTGCGAATAATATTGCTATTATGTTGTTTAGTCTGCAGTTTTTCAATCAGCGCCAATATTGGAGATATGCCTAAAGAGCAGCAGCTTGCCATGAAATATATGGAAGCATTAACCGATCATGACTATTCGACTTTGCGACGGTTTTATTCTCGTGAAACCATTTTTTTCGACAAAACAGCCAATACAACCTACACAGGTGGACGACAAATTATTGGTTTTTTACAACGCGCCCATGAAGGTGTGCTTGAATACCGTTTAAACATAGAACATATGTTTAATACCGGTTCGCTGGTGGTGATTATAGGCAGTTATCGTTTACGAGGCCCAGGTGATCAATTCGGCAAACCGGGGAAAATTATTGACCTTGCAGTACCCGGTGTCACGACGCTTAAATTTGATAACAATACCGAACGTTTGATAGAACAGATGGATTTAATGGATTATCAAACCATGTCAGATCAACTTGAGTCGCAGTAGATACTAATAATAATAAATTTCAGACATAAAAAAACGGCTTAATCAGCCGTTTTTTTATGAGTGATTAAAGCATTACTTCAAAATCACTTTCGCAAACTTACGCTTACCCACTTGGAATACCGCTTCTAGGCCGGCATTAAAGCTTTGACGGCTGTCTTCCACTTTTTCGCCATCCATCTTCACAGCACCTTGCTTAATCATTCGCATACCGTCTGATGTTGAGCCCACAAGTCCAGCATCTTTAAGTAAGTTAGCAATGGCTAAGCCTTCACCTGCTTCTAATACCACTTCTTCAATATCGTCTGGGATCGCGCCTTTTTGGAAACGATCGATAAAGGCTTGATGCGCAGCATCGGCTTGCGCTTCATCATGGAAGCGCGCAATAATTTCTTTGGCTAACAAAATCTTAATGTCGCGTGGATTAGTGCCGTTTTCAACGTCTAACTTAAACTGTGCAAGTTCTTCAAGAGGACGGAAAGATAACAGCTCAAGGTAGCGCCACATTAAATCATCTGAAATCGACATAATTTTGCCGAACATTTCATTAGCAGGCTCACTCACGCCTATATAGTTGTGCGCCGACTTAGACATTTTCTTAACGCCGTCGAGTCCTTCAAGCAGTGGCATCATGATCACAGTTTGTGGTTTTTGCCCTTCTGCTTTTTGCAGCTCACGCCCCATCAATAGATTAAACTTTTGATCTGTACCGCCTAATTCAACATCGGCCTTTAACGCAACAGAGTCGTAGCCTTGCAGTAATGGGTACATAAATTCGTGGATAGCAATGGCCTGGCCAGATGAATAACGCTTTTTAAAATCGTCACGTTCCATCATACGAGCAACGGTTTGTTGCGATGCTAGACGGATCATCCCAGCGGCGCCTAATGGTTCTAACCAGCTAGAGTTAAACTCGATACGTGTTTTAGCCGGGTCTAAAATTTTATAAACCTGCTCTTTATAGGTTTCAGCGTTAGCAAGCACTTGCTCACGAGTTAATGGAGGACGGGTACTGTTTTTACCGCTAGGATCACCGACCATGCCCGTAAAATCGCCAATCAAGAAAATCACTTCGTGACCGAGTTCTTGAAAAGTGCGCATTTTGTTTAAAATAACCGTGTGACCTAAGTGAATATCTGGAGCGGTAGGATCAGCACCTAGTTTGATGCGTAATGGGCGCCCTTCTTTCAGTTTCTCAAGCAAATCCGCTTCAAGTAATATCTCATCGGTACCGCGCTTAATCTCTGCCAATACTTGATCTAAATTCGCCATCTCTACTGCAACTCCCAGGGCTTGCACAAAAAATAAAGAGGTCTATGTTACTTGTTAGCCACGGCAAATGAAAGAGTGTACACTTAGCAGATAACAACACTAGAGAGAAATTGGTACCTGAGTCAATGGCAAAGCTTCTAACTTTATTCACATTGTTGCCAAAAGCACATCAAATCACACTGTCATTATTAGTGATGTTAACCACTATTATTCTGATGTTTCCATCGGAAGATGCTCAAGCATCTAAACAAACCCAATTAGTGAGCAAATCAACAGATAAAAACACCACAGAAAACGATACTCGTTATTCTGCACCGCTGGCCTTTAGAACGCCTACAGCCCCTACAGATGACAAAGATGTTGAGCAAGAAGAGATTGCCGACAATATCTTTGATAACAGTACATTATCACCACAAAATGTGAACGAACATGAGGCGGTATCTGAAACCGCTGACGACGAGGCATTTGCACAACACCTCGCGATGCTGCAAACCCGCCCAGAGGGCGTCGATGGAGTACTCAATGATATTGATAACCAACTCGCCAAGCAAAAAGCAAAAATAAAACAGCAAGCGAGCAACGATGATTACACCGTTGAATATTATGAAGTCGCAAAAGGTGACACTTTAGGGGGGTTATTCAGCCGTGCTGGGTTAACCGCTAAAGATGTGTATGACATTACTCAACTGCCTTTAGCGAAAAAGAATTTGCTTACCATTATGCCGGGTGAAGAAATTGCCATCAGCAAAAATGATTTAGGTGAGTTAAAAGAACTGAGCTACCGCATGGATAAAGTGTCTACTTTAGTGATCAGTCATAACAATGATCGATACAAAGAAGTGGTAAACACCAAAGAAGTGCAAAGTCGTACCTCGTTTATTACCGCCACCATTAAAAGCAATTTTTGGAATGCCGCCGCAGACGCAGGCTTGTCAGGAAATCACATAATGGAACTGGCCAACATTTTTGGCTGGGATGTCGACTTTGCTTTAGATATTCGCAAAGGCGATCATTTTTCATTATTGTTTGACCAAGAATATGCCGACGGCCAATTTTTACGTAACGGCAATATCTTAGCTGCTGAGTTTATTAACCAGGGCGAACGATATACTGCAGTGCGTTATACCGACGGTGAATATTATTCAGAAAATGGCAACAGCATGCGTAAAGCGTTTTTACGCTCGCCAGTCGACTTTAAGTATGTCAGTTCTAACTTCAACCCACGCCGTTTACACCCGGTAACAGGTCAAATCAAGGCCCATCGTGGTGTTGATTATGTTGCAGCAATCGGCACACCGATTAAAGCCGCCGGTAAAGGCAAAGTGATTGAGTCTGGGTATAACCAATTTAATGGTAACTATGTGTTCATTAAACACAACGAAACCTACACCACCAAATATTTGCATTTAACCAAACGCAAAGTAAATCGTGGTGAAACGGTAAAGCAAGGTCAAGTGATTGGTACTTTAGGTAAAACAGGTCGAGTAACTGGCGCCCATTTACATTATGAGTTTATTGTTAACGGTGTACATCGCAATCCACGCACCATAGATTTACCTAAATCAATGCCCATTAACCGCAGCGAAAAAGGCAAGTTTTCGTCTTTAAGTAAACAGTTAATGGCGCAATTAAAATCAAATCAACAGCAGCAATTGGCAAGCAATTAATTTGCTTGCCTTGCTCGCGACTTCAGTACAGAGAGTATTTCATGTCTAAGCCAGAATATTTTATCGGCCTGATGTCGGGCACCAGCATGGACGGCGTCGATGCCGTGTTAGTTGATTTTACAGCTGAGCAACCCAAATTAATTGCCGGCCATACTGAAGCAATTCCGGGCCATTTGTTAAAAGGCTTACAGCACTTATGCCAAGCTGCAACCGATGATGAAATAAATCGCTTAGGTCGCCTTGATCGCAGTGTCGGTAAATTATTTGCCCAAGCCGTGAATAACTTACTGGCAAAAACCGATATCACCGCAGAGCAAGTTATCGCAATAGGATCGCATGGACAAACTGTGCGTCACATGCCTAATTTAGAAATGGGCTTTACCCTGCAAATTGGTGACCCCAATACCATCGCTGTTGAAACCAACATCGATGTCATTGCCGATTTTAGACGCAAAGATATTGCGCTGGGTGGCCAAGGTGCACCGCTAGTACCCGCATTTCATCAGCAAGTCTTTGCTAAACAAGGGCAAACGCGAGTCATTTTAAATATAGGTGGTATCGCTAACATTACTTACTTGCCAGGCAACAGCGACGATGTTCTCGGTTTTGATACCGGCCCAGGCAATACCCTAATTGATTACTTTGTTAACCAGAGTTTAGGCCACGCATTTGATGAAAATGGCGCGTGGGCAGCCTCAGGTGAAACTCATCCAGAATTTCTTAAACAGCTGTTATCACATTCTTATTTTTCTTTATCTGCGCCTAAGAGCACAGGCAGAGAACTGTTTAACCAGGCATGGCTTGAGCAACAATTAGCAGATTATAGCCACTTAGACCAGGAAGATATCCAATCAACCTTACTCGACCTAACCTGCCACAGCATTGCCAATGATATTAATAAGCTGTCGACGACTGGCGAGTTGTTTGTTTGTGGCGGCGGCGCATTGAATACCGAGTTAATGCAACGCTTAGCGCGATTAGTCCCAGGCTATAAAATGGACACCACTGCGGGTTTAGGCGTAGATGCCAAATGGGTTGAGGGCATTGCCTTTGCCTGGCTAGCTATGCGTCATCACAACGACTTACCAGCAAACTTACCGGCAGTCACTGGCGCATCGCGCGCTGCCGTACTGGGTGGTCGTTTTAGAGCAAGATAACTTTTTCAATGCGGGCCTCAATGTTATGATGACCGCAAATTTGCCAAATCGATTGGGTTTAGCAAAGCCTTTACTAATTAATGAGAGTCAATATGAGCAACAAAGTTAAAAGTGTATCTGAGTTAATGAATCTTACGCCAGAAGGCCGTTACGATTATATGGTTGAGCAAGTTAAAACAGAACAAACCATATGGACTCTGCAAGATCAAGATGGTTGCGTCATGCTAACCACCGAAGATGAAGATTGCATCCCGATGTGGCCATCGGAAGAAACTGCCGCACTTTGGGCGGTTGACGAATGGAATGAGTGCGAACCATTGGCGATTCCATTGTCAGAATTCCAAGAACGCTGGGTGAGCGGTATGGAAGATGACGATTTATTTATTGCGGTATTCCCCGTTCAAGAAGACTTAGGCGTGGTTGTTCCACCCTATGAAGTTAACGAACGTTTAACGCCAAAGTCGCAAGCTAAGCATTAATCAGCACACAAATTGAATAGAGCATAATGACCCAAGAATCAACTCAGCCAGTCACCACTACTGATGCGGCCAAACCAAGCATACCAAAGCGACTAGTCGCGTTAATGTTGGTTTATGTCATTACCTCGGTTGGCGGTCTAATTGCTGCTCAATCAATGTCAGAACTCAGTGCGATGTTATGCGTATTAACACTGATGTTAGTGCTCGGCATTATGGGCCGGCAAAAAGCGGCTTTGTATTTATTGCGGGTTTACAGTCTGCTTCAACTCATGCTTTGCAGTATGCTACCGATTATTATGTACGACCCTGATAACCTTGACGCTGGGCCTACCACCGTGGATTTTGGTGCGTTCCAAACTGTGGTGCCAGACTGGATTCTTTATAGCATGCTTATCGCTGTGGGGATGCTACAAGTGTGGATAAGCTTTAATACCAAGGTCAAAGCATGGTTTAAGTCGCGCATTAACTTCAATATTATTAGCGGTTAATCTTCTCGCTAAAATGGTACAAAAAAGCCGTCTCTCGACGGCTTTTTTATTATAGGTTTGTTACCCAACAAGAAGTTTCGGATATAACGATTACACCGAGAAACTCGCACCACAACCACAGGTTGTCGTTGCATTCGGGTTTTTAACAAAAAAACGAGAACCTTCAAGGCCTGATGTATAATCCACTTCGCCACCCATAAGGTATTGAAGACTCATTGGATCAACAACAAGTTGTACGCCTTGCTTTTCAATAGTGAAGTCACCTTCGTTGACTTTTTCATCGAACGTAAAGCCATACTGAAAACCAGAGCAACCACCACCTGTAACGTATACACGTAGTTTTAATTCAGGATTCTGTTCTTCTTCTAACAGCCCTTTTACCTTAGTTGCTGCAGCATCGGTAAATTGGATCGGCATTGCTGCATCAGTTTGTTCAGTCATTACTACCTCTTACTTCGGTGTCTACTAAGAATTATCCTTTACCTGACTATTTTGTTCAAGTATTACCCGCAGTTCTTTTTCACCCATCAATAGCTCAGGCACATTATAGGTTTGCTCAATAGCACCGCCTTTAACGCCGCGACTCGCATTCACCTTCACTTTAACGGCTATCCTTTGCAGGCTAAACCCTACAGGTAGAACAATATCGCTGTCCATAATTTGAAAATAACTAAATTCAAAATCTAACTTTTTGTTCAATAACTTATTTAATGACAGTGAACTGGACTTGCCATCTTGGCTTCCTATTAACGTCACCTCTGCACTGGCCTTCACTTTCGCTTTGCGTTTTTGTAACTGAGTGAGCACGATTCGTAATTGAAATTGCTCGGCACTCACACCTTGCACTAGCTCTACTGTATTAATGGCAACGCCTTCAACGTCGGCATCGGTCACCATCACACTGCGATAAAATGCGAGTTCTTTTTCTAACGCTTTTTGCTGAGTCAGTTGTTGGCTAAACATATCTTGCATTTCTTTATTGGCATTTTCAGCAATACTTAATGCCATATTACGGCTGGCTAAGACTTGAGCTTGCTCGTCAAGTTGCTGTAATAATTTACGCTTGCCACTGGCACTATTGGGCGTTGCCTCTGGAGCAAACGACAGCCAAAGATTAAAACTGACGGCGCCCAATAGAAATGACACCAGCACTAAGCTGAGTAAGTATTTGCTCGATGTCCTATTTTTACGTTCTAAAACTTGCAGTCTGTCTAACCAACGGTGATAATTTAACATTAGGTAACAACCTTTTAAAGAATTCGAATGCCAATGAGCCTAGAGCTAAACAGTGCAATTTAAGATAAATAAAGTCGCTATTATTCACGCCAAAAGAGCGGCGCGCAAATATCTGCACAATGAATTTAGAGATAAACTGTCTCAAGCCAAAATTAGTGTACAACTTTGTGCACTGGCTCTGCTGTTTGCAATAATAGCTTCAGTGGTCATTATTCTGTTTCGCTTAAGCCTAGTTTGGGCAGAACAATATCTGCTTTCGGACACGAATACTATCAGTTCAACATTAACGGACTGGCGAAGTTATCTGCCGTTGATTGGCGCGGCATTAATTTGGTTATTGTCATTACTAGGCTCAAAGCGTTACCGCCGTATGGGCATTGCCTATGTTCTGCATCGATTTAAGTTACATTATGGCAAAGTGCCACTGCAATCTGCTGCTGGGCAATTTTTTCAGGCCTTAATTGCCCTCATGAGTAACTTCTCTGTCGGTAAAGAAGGCCCGGCGATCCACCTTGGCGCAGTAAGCGCCAGTGTGATGGCAGAGAAATTCAGCCTGCCAGATAATAGTGTGCGTATTATGTGTGCAAGCGGCATAGCCGCAGGGATTGCTGCAACCTTTAACGCGCCACTCGCGGCCGTATTATTTGTATTTGAAGTCATCGTACGCGAATACAAAATCCATTATTTTTTCCCGATTATGTTATCGGCCATTTGCGGCGCAGTATCGAGCCAATTGGTGTTTGGTAACGTGCATGAATACGAGCTGATTAATGTCATCCGTATTCCACTAGACCACTATCCCATTTTGCTTATCGGCGGTGTGGTGCTGGGCTGCATTGCGGCACTGTTTAACTTTTCACTGTTAACCGTAACAGCAAGAGGTCAAAAGTGGCCGCTAATTTACCGATTACTTATTGCCGCGACGATCACCACATTGATTGGCTTAGTGATGCCACAAGCGTTAGGTTCTGGTGACTTTGCTATTCATGAAGCCATTAGCGAACACCCTAGCCTGCTGTTTTTAATTGGCTTACTGCTGGCAAAAATGCTGGCCACAATCGCCGCCATTGGTTTTGGCGTACCCGGTGGATTAATTGGCCCACTTTATGGTATTGGGGCGTTAGTGGGCGCTATTTTGGCTATTTTAAGTAGTTTGTTATTTCCCTCGATTGCGCCTTATGTTGGCTTGTATACCGTCATTGGCATGACCGCAATGATGGGCGTTTGTTTAAGCGCGCCATTAGCTGCTCTGGTGGCCTTACTCGAACTGAGTAATGACACATCCATTATTTTACCGGCGATGTTTATTACCATCCCGGCATTTTTGGTGGCTTACCAGGGTTTTAACACTAGCTCTATTTTCTTAAAACAATTAGACATTATGGGGCTGGGGTACAAGGTTGCACCATTGAACCAGGGCTTACAAAAGAAAGGGGTAAGGGTATTAATGGACCGCCGCTTTGTGATTGTTAACGATGACGATGAACTGCTGCTTGAAGTATTAAAGCGCGCCGAGGGAAGACCTGTACTGGTGCGAAATGGCGAAGGTCAAATAGAAATGTTACGCCTCGAAATGCAGTCTTTTGAAGACTCAACCACCCTGTCTCGTCACCCTATGCCAGGATTGCCAGACAGTGCCACACTCAACGAAGCCTATGAAGCTTTAGCGGCAAAACGTTCAGGTGAAGTGTATATTTATCGAGACAGCCCCAATAATCCCAATGGCCAAAAAGTAGTTGGGGTAATTAGCTGGACAAACTTATTGCAAGAAATCCGTTCAGGGCAAATTTAAAGGTGTTTTATTAACCTACTGCGCCAGAATATACCGTGAATACACCGCCAATAAACGTCACTGATTTGTTCTATTTCGCAGTAAGTGAATCTCGACCAGCATATTTATCTGCTGTTTATTTTCTGCTACAATTTTGCCTCAGCCACATGATAAAAAAAACCGATAAATACCCTATAAATAACGGTAAAATAGCACGCTGTTTTGGTGACTATTTTACCCTACACTCTGGAAATCAGGCTGATGATGCAGTTCGAAGGTTCACATATCCTTTCCGTAAGCCAGTTAGATCTGGATTCAATAAACACTATTTTTAACGTCGCTAATAAAATGACCCCTTACGCATTGCGTGAAAAACGCACCAAGGTGTTAGAGGGCGCTATTTTAGGTAACCTGTTTTTTGAACCTAGTACCCGTACTCGCGTCAGCTTTGGCTGTGCATTTAATTTACTGGGTGGCCATGTTCGTGAAACCACCGGAATGGCATCGTCGTCATTATCAAAAGGCGAATCGCTCTATGATACCGCCAGAGTGCTGTCGACTTATTCTGATGTGATTGCCATGCGCCATCCCGATGCTTATTCAGTTAAAGAGTTTGCAGAAGGCAGCCGAGTGCCAGTCATTAATGGTGGCGACGGCCCAAATGAGCACCCTACTCAAGCCTTGCTTGACTTGTTTACCATTAAAAAAGAGCTCAGCCACGCAGGCATGGGCATCGACGGTATGCACATTGCCATGGTAGGTGATTTAAAATATGGCCGAACAGTTCACTCTTTATCGCGCTTACTTTGTATGCATAAAGACATTAAGTTCACATTGATTTCACCCAGTGAGCTAGCAATGCCTGACTATGTGATCGCCGACATTGAAAATGCTGGCCATAAGATCACAATAACAGAGCAACTTGAAGGTAATTTACATCATGCCGACATTTTGTATTTGACCCGCATTCAAGAAGAGCGTTTTCCGTCACAAGAAGAAGCGAACAAGTATCGCGGCAAATTTCGCTTAAATCACAATATTTACACGCAGCACTGCAAGTCTAATACTGTGATTATGCACCCGTTACCACGAGATTCGCGCGCACAAGCAAACGAGCTCGACAATGATTTAAACAGCCATCCAAGTTTGGCTATTTTTAGACAAGCCGACAACGGCTTACTTATCCGTATGGCACTCTTTGCATTAACACTTGGAGTTGAAAATCAACTCGAAAAGTATGAGTGCCCAGTAAACTGGTATTCACGTAAAGCCGATAGATAATTGGCACACTATATTAAGGATTAGACATGACCCGTTCCGAAGTATTATTTGAACAGGCTAAAAAGACCATTCCAGGTGGCGTTAACTCACCCGTTCGTGCCTTTAATGGTGTTGGTGGTTCGCCGTTATTTATCGAAAAAGCCGATGGTGCTTATATTTTCGATGCTGACGGTAAAAAATATATCGACTACGTTGGTTCATGGGGACCGATGATTTTAGGCCATAATCACCCTAAAATTCGTCAAGCTGTATTAACGGCTGTAGAAAATGGTTTGTCATTTGGTGCACCAACTGAATTAGAAGTCAGAATGGCTGAAAAAGTCATCTCGATGGTGCCATCAATGGAGCAGGTCCGTATGGTGAGCTCAGGTACCGAAGCGACCATGAGCGCCATTCGTTTAGCCCGCGGCTTTACTAATCGCGACAACATTTTAAAGTTTGAAGGTTGTTACCACGGCCATGCAGACTGTTTGTTAGTTAAAGCAGGTTCTGGTGCATTAACGCTTGGTCAGCCAAGCTCGCCAGGTATCCCTGAAGACTTTGCTAAACACACGTTAACAGCAACCTACAACGACCTTGATTCTGTGCGTGCTATTTTCGAACAACACCCAGACGATATCGCTTGTATCATCCTTGAGCCTGTTGCTGGCAACATGAACTGCATTCCACCTGTAGACGGTTTCTTACAAGGCCTACGAGCGATTTGTGATGAATTCAATGCGTTACTCATCATCGATGAAGTCATGACAGGTTTCCGTGTGTCTATGAGCGGTGCACAAGGCTTCTATGGCGTAACGCCAGACTTAACGACACTAGGTAAAGTGATTGGCGGCGGCATGCCTGTCGGTGCTTTTGGTGGCCGTAAAGACATCATGCAATATATTGCTCCAACGGGTCCAGTTTACCAAGCGGGTACTTTATCGGGTAACCCAATTGCAATGACTGCAGGTTTAGCGCAACTGGAGGCATTATGTGAGCCTGGTTTATATGAGGCGCTTGCCGATAAAACCAAACGTGTTGCACAAGGCTTTAAAGCGGCTGCAGACAAGCACGGTATTCCGTTAAGCATTACTTATGCTGGCGGCATGTTTGGTTTCTTCTTTACTGAAGACACTGCACCAATGACCTCGTTTGCTCAAGTCACTCAATGTAACATGGAGCATTTCCGTCATTTTTACCATGCAATGTTAGATGAAGGCATATATTTAGCGCCTAGCGCTTATGAAGCAGGCTTCTTATCTATGGCTCATGGCGATGAAGAAATTGAATACACATTAGCCGCTGTTGACCGTATTTTTGCTGCTATGAAGTAAATCATGCTAAGGCTTAACGCCATTTTACGTTAAGCGCATAGTTGATAACAAAAATAGGATAAACAACTAAGTTGTTTATCCTATTTTTATTTGTGTTAACAAATTCCTATCCCCTTTTCCCGTGTTCATTATTTTATCCACGACTTTGGTCGATAATTAACGAAAAAAACTGTGATCTATATTGCGAAAACGTCCGTGGTGTGATGTGATCGCACCGCCAAAAACAAGCTTAATTGAACCTTAAAACACGGTTTGTATTAAGTGAGCAGAAATTCACGGTAATGAGCTTAATTACCTACAACACAAAGTTGGAATTGCAGTCATGCTACATACCTTTCTTATCTCGCTTGCAGTGCTTGCACTGTTAAGTATCGTGCTCGAAGAAGTTACCCATATTAATAAAGCAAAAACCACCTTGTTCCTTGGCTGCGTTGCCTGGATCACCCTCTTTATGGCCTCTGGTAGTCCAGAAAACAGTAAATTGGTAGGTGAAGAACTCAATGAAAACTTATTAGAAATTGCCACTCTGTGGTTGTTTTTAATGTCGACTATGACCTTTGTGGCATACCTTAATGCTAAGGGTATGATCCAGGTATTAGTGCAGAAAATCTTCCCACAACAAGTGTCAGTGCGCATGCTGATGTTGCAAGTGGGTATGTTTTCGTTGGTGCTATCAACCTTTTGTGACAACGTAACGGCCACCTTAGTGTCTTTGGGATTGCTCACCACGTTCAATTTAGACAGCCAAATGCGTCGCCGTATGGCAGTGTTGATTATTTTTGCGGTTAACTCTGGTGGTGTTGCGCTTATTACTGGTGATGTGACCACCTTAATGATTTTCTTAGCCGGCAAAGTGCATATCTCTGAGTTACTGATTTTGTTCATACCTGCAGGGATAAGTGTTGGTTTACTGGCGGTATTATTTTCACTTAAAGCCGAAGGCCGTGTGAGTACCACACCTGTTGAACAAAATTACAATACGGTCGATATCGTTATTGGCTGCATTTTCTTCGCGACCATTATTTTAACCATGGTACTTAACGTATTGTTTGGTATTCCACCAGTATTAACCTTCTTATTCGGTTTGTCAGTGATGTTCTTAGTGGGCCGCACGAACAAGAGTAACAGCGAAGAAGTACAGGTACTTGAATACATACGTCAGGTTGAATTTGATACCTTATTATTCTTCCTAGGGATCTTATTATTGGTCGGCATGCTGAAAGAAATTGGCACACTTAACCTGCTAACCGATGTGTACGGAATGTACAATCCAAGTATTTCTAACTTCTTTACAGGTATGGGCTCAGCACTATTAGACAACGTGCCATTAACGGCGGCGTTATTGAAAGCCGATCCTGTGTTAACCACGGCGCAGTGGTTAAGCTTAACCTACGCTGTCGGAGTCGGTGGGTCATTACTTATCATCGGTTCTGCGTCGGGTATTATCGCCATGAGCAAAGTAGAAGAGCTAACATTTGTAAGCTACTTAAAATATGTACCAGCTTTACTATTATGTTATTGCATAGGTTATGGCTTAACTTTGTTTTTAGCTAACCATATCCATAGCTAAAACAGCATAAGCAGCACTTCAATACCCAACAAAGGCGCATTCAGCGCCTTTGTTGTTTTTAAACTTGTTGATATTCGCTATTTAGCTTGAGTAGCCTGAACTCATGATAAGTAATATCGGCTATATCGCTGGTACTCTAAATTGCTCGCCATTAATATCCAGTACGATATCACGAGGACGAATTTCAATAATCGTCAGTTTATTTTGAATCATGTTCCCCTGTTGTAACTCGACACCATCGACATTTAACCAACGGTTATTGGGCTCCGATGAATACACATGCGCATTAATAGTAAACTCTGGTACTTGTAACTGCACACTCGCAGGTAAGTCGCCATACTTAGGGATCTGTTGATTACTCGATTTTGGGATAGGATCAAGCTTTGGCTCTGTCACTTGTTGATTAACTGATTGTTCAAACTCAACATCTTTAAGTGCAACTTCAAACGCTGCCAGTAAGTTATTACGCTCATCGACTGAAGGGGCTTTAACCGAAGCAAAGTCGACTTCTTGGGCTGCGGTATTAACCTGCATTCGTAACGCCTCAAGTTCGGCTAATCCTCGTCTGTTAGCATTGGCGCCTAGTATTATTTGCTCTTGCTGACGAGCCTGTTGCTGAGCTAATTGTTGTTGAGCTTGTTGTTGTCGATCTTGAAGCTGTTGATCTTGAAGCTGCTGCAACTCACGATTAGCGACATCATTGTCATTAAAACGATTATCTTGATTATCATTTGATGCCACGGTGTTTGGCTGTGAATAAGCCTCTGTTATCTCAGTATCATTAACATAACCATTATTGTTATTAGCATATGGAGATGCCGCTGATGCGTTAGAAAATTGATTAAACGGTTTGGCTATCGGCAGCGCCACTTTACCCGCTAAACGGATCTGGTCATTGGTTTGAGAAGCTGCGTCATTATTGTTGTTCACTGATGTGGACTTAATGATTGGAGCCCCTGGCTGACTTACTCCCACAGTTTTTTCAGGTTCAACCTGTACATCAACCTTTGATAGAGGTGGTGACGGTACTAACAACACGCTCATCCCCCACGCAGCACCTATACCTAATATTATTGCACCTGCAAGTAAACTGTATGGATTCAACTTCCTCGCAGGGCGTGATGGCGAGGAATAATGAGCGCCAGGTGTAGACATTAAGTCTGCTACATCGACTTGCTGCTGTTTATTACGATTAACAGCATCTAATAAAATAGACATTAACGGCGTACCTCGGCGGCGGCTAACCTTGGACCTTGCTGACTCAAATATAAATTAAGTTGTATCAGTGTTTGGCTGCCGGCAATGCCATCTGGCTTTAATCCATGCTGACGCTGAAATTGCATTAATTGCTGCTCTAAATCACTGTCAAACTGAGTTAATAAACGAGCTCGACGCTGATCCACCATGGCTAAACTATTTTCAAGCCATTGCACTTGCGCCAAACTTGAAGACTGACCAATCTCACGAGGCAACACACTGTCGGGTTGCCATAAAATTTCAAACGTGCCGCTAAAGTGTCGGTCAAACCAATCTTTATTTACCCAAAACTGCTGCTCGCCTAGTTGCAATAAAATCTGCTCAGCTTGACGCTCAACAATCACCCCGTAAAACACATTGGCTTGTGCATCTTGCAGGTAAACAACCGCGGGGTAATTTAAGCGCATAATGCTGTGCCAATTACCTTGCTGCTGGTAACAGGCTAACTCTTGCTGTTGCGCGGCCTGACAAGCAGATAACCCCATAATGGGCTGCTTATTCCATAAACCAAATAAACCGGCAAATGCATTATCGATACTGCTGCTTTGTAACATCGCCTGACGTAAAATTTGCTGCTCTGCATTAACCGCAGGCAGGGTTTGTACTGGCTGCTGTACTACTACTGCTGCTGGCCGCGTATTGTCGATACCTGATGTAGCGGCATTAGCAGAAACAGGAGGCAATATTGCCGCTGTATTGATGTTTTCATCAATGGTAGAGCGATTAAACAGATAAAAAGATAAACCAAACGCCAACACCAGTGCGGCAGCAGCAACAAAAGGCCAGCGCTTATCTGAAGACACATCAATATCGCCTAACACTTCAACCGCAGCCTGATTGACCATTTTGTGATCAATCGGTACTTTCGCCTGGCCATATCCCGCCATTAATGCACGTTCGCACAATAAATTGGTTAAACGCGGGATACCGCCAGAATGTTTATGCAATGCAGCTATCGCTTTGCGCGTAAATAACGGCTCATGGCGGCCAGCCACTTGTAATCGATGCAATACGTATAATCCGATCTCATCTTTATTCAGTGGTAATAAATGATAGCGGGCAGTAATACGCTGTGCTAATTGACGTAAATCTTGGCGTTTCAGTAATTGTTGTAATTCAGGCTGCCCAATCAAAATCACTTGCAGCAACTTTTTAGTGTTGGTTTCTAAATTCGTTAATAAACGCAGTTGCTCTAAGACTTCGGAGCGTAAGTGCTGCGCTTCATCAATAATCAATACCGTGTTGCGTCCGTTTTTATGATTATTAAGCAAATACATGCTAATCAAATCTGTAAGCTGCTTTAACGTAGGGTTGTCGCCATAGATAATTTCCAGCTCGTCACATAATGTGGCTAACAGCTCTAGCTCGGTCAAAGAAGGGTTAAGAATAAAAGCGGTGTCTGTGTTGTCGGGTATTTGTTGCAACAAACAACGCGACACGGTAGTTTTTCCGGTACCGACTTCACCGGTTAACAATACAAACCCACCGGTTTCACCCAGGCCATAAGTTAAGTGAGCCAACGCTTCACGATGACGGTCGCTTAAGAACATATAATGAGGGTTAGGCGCAATTGAAAACGGATTATCATTTAATCCATAGAAGGCTTTATACATTCGACCAAAAATCCTTATTTGAAACTGACGGCTCACGTTAATGCTTGTGTGTTTGCTTGTCAAAAGTTAGCCGTAAAAATCTAACTCTGATAATATTTAAGCCACTTATTATTACACGTTGTGGTACGCCATGAAGATTTATTTAGTCGGCGGGGCCGTGCGCGACACCCTTCTTAATCAAACTGTTGTTGATAAAGATTACGTGGTGGTCGGTAGCAGTGTCGAAGAAATGCTTGAACAGGGTTATCAACAAGTCGGTAAAGACTTTCCTGTATTTTTGCACCCCAAAACTCAACAAGAATATGCCTTGGCCAGAACGGAGCGAAAAACCGGTAATGGTTACCAGGGGTTTAGTTGCGATGCCAACAAACAAGTGACTCTTGAAGAAGACTTATTGCGCCGAGACTTAACCATTAATGCCATCGCGCAAGACGAGCAAGGCACATTGTATGACCCTTACCAGGGCATAGCAGACATTGAGGCTAAAACCTTACGCCATGTGTCACAGGCATTTGTCGAAGATCCACTTCGTGTTTTGCGCGTTGCACGTTTTGCTGCTCGATTTAATCATTTAGGCTTTACTGTCGCGTCAGAAACTATGCAGTTAATGACCGATATTGCTAATAGTGGTGAACTCGAACATCTTACACCAGAGCGTGTATGGCAAGAATGCGACAAAGCGTTAGGCAGCCAAAGTCCGCAGATATTTTTTGAGGTGCTAAAACAATGCCAAGCCCTTGTGGTGTTATTTCCTGAAATAGATGCATTATTTGGCGTACCACAACCTGAAAAATGGCATCCCGAAATCGACAGCGGTATTCATACGCTAATGGTGTTAGAACAGACAAGTTTATTAAGTCGTAATAAAGCGGTCCGTTTTGCAGCGCTAGTGCATGATTTAGGTAAAGCCCTTACCCCAAAGCAAGACTGGCCGAAACATTATGGCCATGGGCAAAAAGGCTTAACTGCCATTAAAAAGTTATGTGCCCGTATCAAAGTGCCAAATGACTATCGTGATTTAGCACTATTAGTGAGCGACCAACACCAAAATATTCATAATGCCTTTGAACTTAGAGCAGAGACTATCGTCAAATTGTTTGATAAAGCAGATTTTTGGCGTAAACCACAACGTCTCACCGATTTATTGTTATGTTGCCACGGTGACATAAGAGGCCGCACTGGGTTTGAACACGCTTTATATCCGCAAGCAGAATATTTACAGCAATGTTATCAGCTCGCAACACAGGTAGATGTTCAGTCAATTATTGCGGAGGGCCATCAAGGTGCACAAATAAAAAACCAATTACAGCTTAAACGCATTCAACGTGTTAATGACTTTAAATTACAATTGGTTAAAATCTAACAATTATGCTACAAAAGAGTGTGAGAACGTTTATGATAAAAAGCGAAAAAATGCAATTTTTAGCAGTGAATAAGCAATAAATCACTAAGATTTATATAAAATCGATAAATAAATGTCCTTTTAAGCTTGTAGACTTGCAATTTTCATTTATTTCGCTATTTTAAGTAAATATTCTTTTGTTTGCCTATAGCAAATAAAAAAAACTGTGACATAATTACGCCGTTGCAAAGGCACACGCCGTTGCACTATTTAACAACCTATATATTAAGGGATTTACCCATGAACAAGAAAGTACTGATGATTGCTGGTGTTGCGATGACTGCTTTATTAGGTGGTTGTGCTAACACTACTGCTTTAGAAGAAAGCGTAGCAAACCTAGGTAACAAAGTTGATCAACTATCAGCAGAAGTTGGTTCTTTAAAGTCTGAGCAAAGCAAGCTATCTGCCGATGTTAAAGGCGCTAAAGCTGCTTCTATGGACGCACAAGCCGAAGCTAAACGTGCTAACGACCGTTTAGACAACATGGCTTCTTCTTACAAAAAGTAAGAATTGCTATTAAAAATTAGCTTATATTAATAGGTTGATTATTAGGGCTTGATTGTTGATTTACTACCTAGGTAGCTTTCAACGTCAAGCCTTAATTATTTGTGCAATATAAAGAATCAAGCAGTATCAAGCAGTATCAAGCAGTATCAAGCAGTAAATCTAAACACCTCCGACAACTCTACATCCCCTACCAATCCACACCCGTTCAGTTAGTATTTCCCCAATGTATTTTCAACCATTTAATCTTTCTAAACAATCCTATAGAAATCTGACTATCCGCGATTAATTCTTAGTCTATGACCACTCTCGTATCAGGCGACTACCATATCAGGCTACTATCATATCAGGCCGCGAAACGCTTTAGCCCTTATATCATTCCGCATTAATAAGTGATGACTCAGCGAGAGTTTAAAAGGGCTTAAATAAGGCGCATGACTGAATGAATGTTTGTTATCACTTGTCATCAGGTTAGACTTTTATAAGCGCTTCTTGAGCGTAATGATCTGCCAATCAAACTCAAGTTCAGATATCGCAGTCGCTTTGATTTGGTGCTTTAACTCATCATTAGCCCGCCAGCCAAACACCGACATTTCTAACAACGTGAGCGCTTGCTCGCCTGTTACAGATTGAGTAAAACTCACTTGCTGCTGTGATTCAATTTCAAGCTCATTAGGTAAATTAAGCTGTAACGGCTTTTCAACCAAATCTGGATACACTTGTTGCTTAATTTGCCACAAATGGCGCACGCCGGGCTGTAACATCAAAATTCGGCCATCATCCTTTAATACTCTAATACACTCTTTGCCTTTTAAGAGTGAATCGAACACGGTAACGACATCCATTGATTGAGTCGCAAAAGGCAGTTTCTTCAGCGCGGCTAAAATTAATTTTGCTGGGGTTTGCGCTTTAGCCGCTGCAAATATTGCATTCTCGGCGTCAGTAATCCCCCAATGTTCACACGCAACACCAGCCTCTACAACGGCAGGCACTAGCTGGCGCAAGTAATAGCCGTCGGCACACTGGTAGTCCAGATGCTCAAAAGCCTGCTCACTGGTGGCATTTAATACGCTTAACAACGCTGTTTGTAATTGGGTTATAAGCGGTGTGAATAGCCCTGACTCCAACAAAAAATGACGACCGCGCATTTGCTGGCGCGACAACACTTGAGGTTTAGTTTTGGTATTACTCAGTAACGGCCAATAACCTTGTGCATGTTTATCAAAATGGTGTTTATTGTCACAATAAAAACCCATTGAAGCTTGATGTTGATTTATCGGTGCAGCGCACACTGGGCATAATAGCGGTAGAGTCATAGTAAACCTTAACTCGAGATAACAAACAGTTACCCATAATGAAAACAAAAAACGGGTATTGCTACCCGTTTATAAAGTGTGTAATTAATTTTTAGCCATCGTCTTAAAGATAGAGCATACCAAGCAATAAGCCGCCTAATAATAAACGGTAAATCACAAATGGGGTCATGCCGATTTTGCTAATAAACTTTAAAAAGTAATGAATGCACAAGTATGCCGCAATAAACGACACCACAATGCCTAATCCAAGTGCTTGATAATCAATAGCCGCAGGGCTTTCAACTAAATCTTTAGTGACCAGTAAGGCCGCACCAAAGCTCACAGGTATCGACATTAAAAACGAGAAACGCGCCGCAGCTTCGCGGGTTAACCCCAGCATTAACGCTGCAGTCATTGTTGCACCAGAACGTGATGTTCCGGGGATCAGTGCCATCGCTTGAGCTAAACCGATAAGCAGGGCTTTTTTCCAGCCCATTTGAAACTCGTTTAATTGCGCTTTTGACATGCGGTCTGCCAACCACAGTAATAAACCAAACACGATGGTCGTAATGGCAATCACTAAGGTATTTCTGAAATGGGTTTCAATAAATTCTTTCGCCGTAAAACCGACGATTACGGCGGGGATCGTCGCTAAAATTATCCACCAAGCCAATTTACTCTCCTGGCTTTGCTTACCCGTAAAACTACTAAACCATGATGTAGTTAAGGTCACAATGTCATGACGAAAGTAAATCACTACCGCAAATAACGAGCCTGTATTGACCGCGACATCAAATGAAAGCCCTTGATCAGACCAGCCAAAAAGCTGTGAGGGTAAAATTAAATGCGCCGAGCTAGAAATGGGTAAAAACTCAGTCAAACCTTGAATTAATGCCAGCAAAATAACTTGAAACGTGTCCATATTTTTCCTTGTGGGGAGTCACTTTTTAGAGGGTTGATAACGTAATGTTTAGTTGTAATTCTGCTGGAAAATCAAACGCGATAGGCCACAGACTTTGACAGTGTTTGTCATATGCTTGCCAAAGAGAATGATAATTTTTTTGCACAACCGGGTGATGTAAATCTGGCGCTATTTCAGCTAATGGCCACAATACAAAGGCATTAAATAAGATTTCACCTCGCGGGAGCTCAACTGGCAAGTTGCATATTGTGTCATCGTATAGCAGTAAATCAATATCTAAGCTTCGCGGACTAAACTTCTTCTCGCTTTTAATGCGGCCATTGGCCTGTTCAATCTGTTTAAACGTTGCGACCACATCTGCAATGCTCAAATCTGTATCTGCAGCGGCAACCATGTTTAAAAAATTGGTGCCTTTAAAACCGACAGCTTCGCTTTCAAATACCCGCGATAACTGTAAAGCGCCAAAATACTGCTGCAAGTCAAGCAAGCCGGCTTTAAGGTGTTGCTCAGGAGAAATATTGGTCCCTAAGCTGATATAAATACGTGCCATTGACTAACCCAAATGCTAATACGGTAAAAAGAAAAACACTTATATACGTCCACGTTCAATCTCAACGCCGACGGAAGCGGCATGTGGGACAGCACCAGGCTTCATCACCACCACTTTAACCCAAGGTACGTTAAACTCATCTTGCAAGCACTGTGCAATCATTTCGGCAACGGTTTCGATTAATTCAATTGGCTTTTCAGTGATTAACGCTGTTAGGCGATTCGATACGGTTTCATAACATAACGCATGTTCGTACTCGTCACTGGCAGCGGCAAGACGATTGTCCCACGCCATATCTAAATCAATTAGCAGAGTTTGGTGAAGCTTTTTTTCCCATTCATAAATACCGATTACGGTTTCTATGGCTAACTGACGTATAAGCACTTTATCCATGCAACTATCCACCTTAAAGACTTAAAAAGACCCGGAGATCATCCTAATCAAACTTTATTACCGATTATATGCTTAATAATACACATTTGGTCTTTTTCCTAATGAATTAAAACAGTAGGATAAGCGCTGTTGTGCAATTAACATCATTTGAATCAACTCATCTGAACCAACAATGTTAACGTGAAGACAGTGTCAGTGGATACTGAAAAATATCTGCCTTGCAAACGAATGCGCGATGATACCCTAAGAAGAGTAAGGAAACCAATTTGAACACCGTTATTGTCACAATATTGATGATCATCGCCGCGTACCTAGCAGGCTCGATCTCAAGTGCCGTATTGGTTTGTAAAATAAGAGGTTTACCCGACCCTAGAACCAGCGGATCAGGCAATCCAGGTGCCACAAACGTATTGCGGATCGGCGGAGTGAGCTCTGCAATTTTAGTCCTCTTTTTCGATATGCTCAAAGGTGCACTGCCCTCTTACCTGGGCTATAAAATAGGTCTTGATGCCGCATCACTCGGATTTATTGCAGTAAGTGCCTGTCTTGGTCACATATTCCCGCTGTTTTTTGGCTTTAAAGGCGGTAAAGGTGTAGCAACCGCATTTGGTGCAATGGCGCCCATTGGTGGCGATTTAGCCTTGTGCCTAATCGTTACCTGGATTGTGTTTGTGCTTATTACGCGTTACTCATCGGTTGCGGCCATGGCAGCAGCAACACTCGCGCCTTTTTATACCTGGTGGTTAGATGATAGATTTATTCTGCCTGTTGCGATGCTTTCTACGTTGATTTTAATTCGTCACAAAGACAACATCGCCCGCTTACGTATTGGTGAAGAAAGTAAAGTTTCTCGAAAAAGATCCATAAAAAAACCTAACTCATCTAAAAAAAGTTAGGTCTTCGTGACTCACTGTTAACGTTTAATCTACCGCTGGCAATGTGTCTAAAGGCCAACGAGGTTGCCCTTTAACAGACAAAGGTTCAGTCTGCCCAGCACGTAAACGCTGCAATCCGGCATAAGCAATCATCGCACCGTTATCGGTACAAAACTCACCGCGTGGGTAATATACTTTACCGCCTAAATTGGTCATCATTTCAGCTAATGACTCTCGTAAACGTGTGTTGGCGCTCACGCCGCCGGCTATCACTAACCGCTTATAACCCGTTTGTTTTAGAGCACGCTTGCATTTAATGGCCAATGTATCGACAACGGCCTCTTCAAATGCGCGAGCAATGTTTGCCCGGGTTTGATGATCGTTAGGCTCTGCTGCAATCGTGTTCGCGGTAAAGGTTTTTAAACCAGAAAAGCTGAAATCTAATCCCGGTCTATCTGTCATTGGTCGCGGGAATTTATACCCTGCAGGCTCACCTTGTTGCGCTAATTTAGCTAAGCGTGGTCCACCGGGATAATCCAGTCCCATCAGCTTAGCCGTTTTATCAAAGGCTTCACCTGCAGCGTCATCAACCGACTCCCCTAATACTTGATAACGACCAATGCCTTCAACTTGCACCAACATAGAATGACCGCCTGACACTAACAGTGCGATAAACGGAAATTCTGGCACATCATCTTCTAACATAGGCGCCAATAAATGGCCTTCCATGTGATGCACACCCACGGCAGGTTTATTCCACGCATAAGCCAAAGAGCGACCTACACATGCCCCCACAAGCAATGCACCAATCAACCCAGGGCCTTTGGTGTATGCCACGCCATCAATGTCATCTAAACTTGAATTGGCTTGTGCTAGAGCCTGCTTAATCAAAGGCACAATTTTACGTACATGATCACGAGATGCGAGCTCAGGCACCACACCACCATAATCGGCGTGCAATTTAACTTGGCTGTATAGCACATGCGACATTAAGCCTAATTTATCGTCATACACTGCAATACCAGTTTCATCACAGGATGTCTCTATACCAATAACCCGCATAATCTCTCGTCTTCATCAAAAATATGGCCGCCAATTCTACCCGTGTCGAGGTAAATACTCCAATGTTTCAGTATTTAACCTGCAAGAGATTTGATTAAATTTCGCTAACATATTAAAAATGAGTGCCTTACACCCAACGCAAAGAGAAAATCAATCAGGGGTTTACAAATGGTCGCTGCTCGGTGTAAAATTCCGCACCATTTTAAATAGCCTTTGGATTGAGTTGAGACACTGCTGTTTAATGTGCTGGCATTTGTTTTTAAACTCATGACAGACAGTGTTGAACTGTAGACTTAGCCAACCAACATAACTACACCTAAGGGGTGATGGCGTATGCCAATTATTAAAGTACGTGAAAACGAACCATTCGACGTAGCTCTTCGTCGTTTCAAGCGCTCTTGTGAAAAAGCTGGTATTTTAGCTGACGTGCGTGCTCGTGAATTCTACGAGAAGCCAACAACTGCTCGTAAGCGTGCAAAAGCTGCTGCAGTTAAGCGTTTAGCTAAAAAGCTTTCTCGCGAAAACGCACGTCGCGTACGTTTATATTAATCTCATTATGAACTTAACCGATCAGCTAATAGACCAAATGAATAACGCCATGCGTGCTAGAGAAAAAGTGCGCTTGGGGACAATTCGTATGGCACTTGCCGCCATTAAACAGATTGAAGTGGATACCCGCGAAACTCTGACTGATGAACAAGCGATAGCTGTATTAACCAAAATGGTCAAACAACGTCGCGACTCTATTGTTCAATATGAAGCAGCAGGTCGTCCGGAGTTAGCAGCTGTTGAAGCAGAAGAGATTCAAGTTATTGAAACTTTTTTACCGAAACAACTTACAGAAGATGAAGTCGCAACGATTATCGATGCAACTATCGCGGAAGTCGGTGCTGCAACCATGGCGGATATGGGTAAAGTAATGGGAGCATTAAAATCGAAAGTTCAAGGCCGTGCAGATTTAGGTGCCATTGGTACCATGATACGCGCTAAATTGAAGTAATCGCTTTTTAATGTTGAATAAGCCGTGCACTTGCACGGCTTGTTTGTTTAAATCAGTTGATAAAGTAAATTCGAGAACATAGCAATCAATGGCGATACCTCGTGATTTTATCAATGAGCTTATAGCTCGCATTGACATAGTCGATCTTATTGATCGCAAAGTTCCTTTGAAAAAAGCCGGTAAAAATCATTCGGCTTGTTGTCCTTTTCATAGTGAAAAATCACCCTCTTTTACCGTCAGCAGAGACAAACAATTTTATCATTGTTTCGGATGTGGCGCCCACGGCAATGCAATTGACTTTGTCATGGAGTACGATCGTCTCGAATTTGTTGATGCCATTGAAGAACTTGCCGGTCAACTCGGAATCCCAGTACCTAGAGAACAAGGTACAGGAAAAAGACCCGACCAAGGATTAAGCCGCGATTTATATGAACTGATGGAAGAAGCAAATCTTTTTTATCAGAGTCAATTACGGCAACACACAGATAAACAAAAAGTGGTTGATTACCTCGCATTTCGTGGTCTATCCGACGAGGTAGTTGAACAATTTGGTATTGGCTTTGCGCCAGACGGCTGGGACGGTTTACTGGGCCGTTATCGCCAAAACCAAGCAGCACAAGATAAATTGCTTACAGCAGGCATGCTAATCGCTAACGATAACGGCAAACGTTATGACCGTTTTCGCGACAGATTGATGTTCCCGATCCGTGATCGTAGAGGTCGCGTAGTCGGATTTGGAGGAAGAGTTTTGGGCGACGGCACCCCAAAGTACTTGAATTCTCCAGAAACGCCCATATTTCATAAGGGTAATGAGCTTTATGGTTTGTATGAGCTCAAACAAAAACATCGCGACCCACAACATGTATTAATTGTAGAAGGATACATGGATGTCGTTGCCCTGGCACAATTTGGGGTAGATTACGCAGTAGCGTCATTAGGCACTTCAACCACAGCTGAACAATTTCAACTGCTAGTGCGTAGTGCAAAACAAGTCATTTGTTGTTACGACGGTGACCGAGCTGGACGAGAAGCCGCATGGCGTGCACTCGAAACAGCTTTGCCCCTACTGAAACCCGGTGACCAAGTTAAATTTATGTTTTTGCCACAAGGCGAAGACCCTGACACCATGGTCAGAAAAATTGGCAAAGACGCATTTGAAGCATTAATGCAAAAAGCCATGTTATTACCAGAGTTTTTGTTTGATACATTAAGTAGCAATCATGGCTCCGATAAAGGGGCATTAGCCAAGCAAGCCATTGCGCTAATTGAAAAGGTACAAGATACCGTCCTACAGAATTTGTTGTTAGAAAACCTAGCACACAAGTTGGGCATGAACAGTGCCGATGATTTAAAGAAAAAACTCGGTTTTGCTGTTAACAAAGTAAAACCACTCAATGCAAAAGGCTTACAAGGCCGTGGTACACCATTAAGGTTAGCCATTGCCCTACTGGTTCAAAACCCTAGCCTCGGCTTTGGTTTAGCCATTCAGCCTGCATTAGAGCGACTGCAAATGCCCGGTATCGCATTACTAGGACACTTGCTAGACATGACTCGAGAGCAATCGTTAAACAGCGCACAACTACTTGAACTGCATAGAGAGCATGAACAAAAAAGCACTCTAACAAAGTTAGCCCACTGGGATCATCAAGTGGCGGATGAAAACGTATTGCCAGAGTTTAAACAAACCTTGATATGGTTGAACAATCAATATATTGAACAACTATACCAAGAGCTAAGCCTTAAACAGACTTTAACGAAAGTTGAAAAAGTTCAGCTAACAAAGTTAGTTGCGATAATGAAAGGCATTGCAAAATAATACGCAATTATTGATGAATAATCTGCGTACAAAACCGTGCCATGGACTAGCTAAGATTAGTCTGCACAGTTATAATTGACGATTTGCGCGCCACTTAGCATAGCTAAATGGCCTATCGTTTTATCAGTTACCCAAACTTGGATGATATCTATGGATCACACTCCGCAGTCGCAACTCAAACTGTTGCTCGCTAAAGGTAAAGAGCAAGGTTACTTAACCTATGCTGAAGTGAACGACCACTTACCAGCAGACATGGTCGATTCTGATCAGATTGAAGATATTATCCAGATGATAAATGACATGGGTATCCGCGTTTTTGAAGAAGCGCCAGATGCCGATGACATGATGATGTCGGAAGACAACACAGACGAAGATGCTGCAGAAGAAGCTGCGGCAGCACTTGCAACCGTTGAAAGTGAGTTAGGCCGTACCACAGACCCTGTACGTATGTACATGCGTGAAATGGGTACAGTAGAGCTACTTACTCGCGAAGGCGAAATTGTTATTGCCAAGCGTATCGAAGAAGGTATTAACACAGTACAAAGTTCTGTGAGTGAATACCCTCAAGCTATCGCAATGATCTTAGAGCAATTCGACCAGTATGAAGCTGAAGAATTGCGCTTGTCTGATATTATCTCTGGATTTATCAATCCTGACGACGATGACGTCGCCCCTACCGCCACCAATATTGGTTCAGAAGTCGCGAATACCGATAATGACGATGATGATGACGATGACGATGATGACGATGACGAAGAAGAGGAAGAAGGCAACAAAGGTCCAGATCCTGAAGAAGCCAAAGAGAAGTTTACTCAATTAAGAGAAGCTTACGAAAAAAGCTTAGGCATTATTGCTGAAAAAGGTCGTGACCACCCTGAAGCCATCGGTTCGTTATTTGTTATCGGTGAATTATTTAAAGAGTTCCGCCTTGTTCCTAAACAGTTTGACCGTTTAGTGAAAAGCATGCGCAACATGATGGATCGCGTACGTGTTCAAGAACGTCTAGTGATCAAACTTTGTGTTGAACAAGCTAAAATGCCGAAGAAAAACTTCATCAAAGCATTTACTGGCAACGAAACTAATTTAGATTGGTTTAAAAAAGAAAAAGAAAGCAGCAAGCCATACGCAGAAGGTCTTCGTATGATTGAAGACGACGTCACGCGTTGTGTCACTAAGCTTGGTGCCATCGAACAAGAAACAGATTTAACCATCGCAGGCATTAAAGACATTAACCGTCGCATGTCTATCGGTGAAGCGAAAGCTCGTCGTGCGAAGAAAGAAATGGTTGAAGCTAACTTACGTTTGGTTATCTCTATTGCTAAAAAGTACACCAACCGTGGTTTACAATTCTTGGACTTAATCCAGGAAGGTAACATTGGTTTGATGAAAGCGGTTGATAAGTTTGAATACCGTCGTGGTTATAAGTTCTCAACTTATGCGACTTGGTGGATCCGTCAGGCGATTACTCGCTCGATTGCTGACCAAGCACGTACGATCCGTATTCCAGTACACATGATCGAAACCATCAACAAGCTGAACCGTATTTCACGTCAAATGCTTCAAGAAATGGGCCGCGAGCCGTCTCCTGAAGAATTAGCTGAACGTATGATGATGCCTGAAGATAAGATCCGTAAGGTACTTAAAATCGCTAAAGAGCCAATCTCAATGGAAACCCCAATCGGTGACGATGAAGATTCGCATTTGGGTGATTTTATCGAGGATACGACTCTCGAGCTACCATTAGACTCAGCCACAAGCGAAAGTCTAAAGAACGCCACACACGAAGTGCTAGCAGGCTTAACCGCCCGTGAAGCAAAAGTACTGCGTATGCGTTTCGGTATCGACATGAACACCGACCACACTCTTGAAGAAGTGGGCAAACAGTTTGACGTAACACGTGAGCGTATTCGTCAGATTGAAGCTAAAGCGTTACGTAAGTTACGCCACCCTTCTCGCTCAGAGATTTTGAAGTCTTTCCTAGACGAATAAACTTATTTGAGTCATCTGTGGTTAAAAACCTGCTTCGGCAGGTTTTTTTATGCCTCATATTTAGCGCATTAAATACTCATCCTGTTTTTCTACATAAACAACTCAATATCAATAGCTCAGTTCAATGTCACTCATTGCGCGCGTTCATGCCCTATGCCTTGAATTAATGGTTATCAAAGTTGCCGTTATTTGCCTTAAAAGCAACAAAACTGCTTAACAGATAACCAATTGAAACAAGATAAGTAAATAGTGCTCAAAACACGGGTGACAAGCGCCAACAAACTTCGTATACTTTCACCCGCTTTCGATAGTGACGACTATCGTAAGTCGGCCCCTTAGCTCAGTTGGTTAGAGCATACGACTCATAATCGTCAGGTCCCCAGTTCAAGTCTGGGAGGGGCCACCAATTCAGATAAGCCGTAGCAATGTTTCATTGCTACGGCTTTTTCGTTTCTAATGTTTAGGATGTTGATGAGCGACAAGTAGTAACGGTGAACCATCGAGATGATGTCACCACGCCATGCTTAACATGGCGTGGCATGATGCGAGTTAACGGCAAGCGTTATGCTTTATGAATATGTAAGGGGCTTTTTTCTAAATGCGTTTGTGCAGCGGTTATGGCCACCACAGCTTTAGAATTAAACTCTCGTTGATATAAGGTGTAAACCACAAATAAACTGGCCACGATAAACATCCATGGGTTCACAAACCAGCAAAGCGCTGCCATTGAATAATAATATGATCGCAGGCCATAATTGTAAGAATGAGCGGCTTGATCTTGTACTACAGCCATTTGCCTTGCGTACGCGATGAGATCTTTATCGGTGCCGGTTTTATCCAACGGCGCGGCGCCTATCATCACGTTAACAAAACCATATTGGCGCATTGACCAGGTAAATTGGAAAAAAGCCAAGACAAAAATCCCGACTAATAAACCAAGTTTAACCTGCACTAATGCATGATTAGGCGGGGCGGTAAATGGAATTGAAGCAATGACCGTTTCCAGCTTTTCGACTTGCGAGAATAAGGTCAGCACACCCGCTAAAACCAGTAAGGTCGTTGAAGCAAAAAAAGCAATATTTCGTTCAAGGTTAGCCAGTAATGCAGCCTCACCCACTCGGTTTTCTTTACCAATAACTTGCGACATCCACATAATTCGCTGTTGATGCATTACCCTAGCAATACAGTTGGTAGTCTTAGCTTTACGCCGAGCAAAACTGGTGTAACCAACCCAGGCAACTAAAAACACAATTAAGGCTAACGAATCGATCCAGGGCACGATCATGCTAATCATCTCAGACAAAAAATAATAGATTGATTATGCATCAGTTTTTACTCACCTTAAATCAGTTTTTGTCTAAAACCGTTCCGCGTAAATAAGTAATGACTAAGCGAGAGTGTAAAAGGGCTTAAACACGGCGCATGACTGAATGAATAGTGGTTATCTTTCGAAGTCATGTAACGCAGTGTAAGCCCTTTTAAAACTCGCCTGAAAGGAATGTTCCAGCCACTTTTACTCTGTGTTCTCGCTATTTGAAAGGGCACAACCATTACCGCATAGCGACGCCTTAATCAAAAACGGCTGGACGCATTCTGAGTGGTCAGTGATTAATGCGGATTAGTTTAAAATGGGCTTGGACAAATACAATTCATAGTCTCGAGGGTAATGGGATGAATAAAAGTGAGGCTAGTGGCATGCAAAAGTAATCGCGGTGCCATCTGTTGTGACTGCTCATTACGATACAAATCACAACCCAGTATAGGATGGCCAATCTGCTGGCTATGAATACGTAACTGATGCGTACGGCCGGTAATGGGGCTAAATGTCACCTTGGTTGATAAACCGTGTGGGTGCCTTTCTATGACCTGGTAATGACTTTTAGCAGGCTTGCCTGTGTCATGGCAAATTTTCATTAACGGAAAATTATCGACATCTTTGGCGATGGGTAAATCAATCTCACCTTCTTCATCCGGTAACACACCGTGAAGTATTGCAGTATAAGTTTTGCTTATCGTGCGTTGCTGAAATTGTTGGGTCAATAAACCATTAACCTGTTTATTGAGCGCCACCAGCATAATACCTGAGGTGCCAAAATCGAGGCGATGCAATAAGGTCGCTGTAGGAAAGTCTTGCACTAAACGATAATGCACAGAATCTTTATTTAACGGATTTTTACCCGACAAACTCAACAACCCTGAAGGTTTGTTGATGAGCAGTAAGTGTTCATCTTGGTATAACACCTCAATAACACCGTGACAGGGTGGCGCAATAAATTCAGACATAACATTTTGATCATCAAATTATACGGCGATAATAATAGCAAAGGTGGCTCATTGGCCACCTTTGTATCATTAAAGTCTTTAAAAATGACTTAAGTACGCAAACGTCCTAACTGTTGATGTTGCTGACGAACAAGCTCTGCAAGACTATCACTGCTTTGTTGTGCTTCGTCGGCGAGTTGTGACAACTCAGAGGCCGAATCTGAAATACCGGTAATATTACGATTAACCTCTTCAGTGACCGCACTTTGCTCTTCAGCAGCGGTCGCAATGTGTGTCACCTGGCTCGATATCTCATCAATTTGCGACACGATGGCATTTAATGACTGCAACGCCAATTGTGTTTGCTCAACGGCTTTATTCGCGCCTTGAGCTCCTTTATCAATAATGTTCGAGGCATTTTTCACTTCTTTTTGCAGTGAATCAATTAAGGTACTAATTTCATCAGTCGACTTTTGAGTTCTCGATGCTAATGTTCTCACTTCGTCGGCAACCACAGCAAAACCACGGCCTTGCTCTCCAGCACGTGCAGCCTCAATAGCGGCGTTCAAAGCGAGTAAATTAGTTTGCTCTGCAATAGCACTAATCACCTCTAAAATACGACTAATATTGCCACTACTTTGCGACACTAAATTAACCGCTTGCTGCGCCTGGGCTGACTCTTTAGACATGCCCTCAACAAACACCATAGCTTGAGATAAACGCGACTCACCTTCTTTAACATTGATGGTCATCGACTCCGTTTCCATCGCCGTTTGCTCTGAGGCTTTAGCCACTTCTAAGGCGGTGGCACTCATTTGATTAACTGCAGTGACCACACTTTCAATCTCATTATATTGTCGATTAACACTTTCACGGGTGTGCTTAGCGATCTCAGCTGACTTAATACTTTCTTGTTGCGAGCTGTCTGCAAGTATTTTAAGTTCAGAAATTAAATGGCGTAATTTAGCAATAAAACGATTAAACCCACCGCCTAACGCTATCAATTCCGCATGGGCGTCTACATCTATCGTTTGGGTTAAATCGCCTTCGGCACTGGCCAAGTTTTCGACCCGCGTTTGGATCATATTCAACGGCGCAATAATACTGCGAATCACCAAACTAATAATAATCACGGCGATAACGGTAACGGCGATGCCAATCATTAATAACAAGCCACCTAATGACATTTCCATTTCGGTCATTGAATCGTTCATATGATTAACGGCCATAAAGGCCTGACTTTTGGGCACTTCAATAATCAATGACCATGTTGCATTGGCAATAGGGATGGCAATAGGATAGCCAACTGCAATGCTGTCTGGCTCATTAACAAAACCAGAGGTGTTATTTAATGCTAATAACTTTTTGGCCAATTCGGGCTTAACCGACTCACTCAATGGCCGAGCGAATTTAGTATAATGGCTTGCGGCCACCACAAAGCCTTTTTGGCTAACCAGAGTGACTTTAGCCTGGCCCTGGTATAAGCTTTTTGACAGTTCCATAATCATGGATTGGAATATCGGTAAGTTAATATCTACACCAACGATACCTTTAAATTGATTATCGACGACGACCGCTGAGGTTAACGATGTCATCAATACTTGATTGCCCGGAGTGATTTCGTATAAATATGGCTCCATCAAACAAGGCTTTTTACTGTCTTTAGCACATAAATACCATTCGGCTTCGCGTACGCCAAATTCGTTTAACGTACTGATATATTTATCTTCTGCATTTGCCACAGATTGCTGCTTTACGGACCCGTCTGTACCACGAGTGTTATAAACCTCTAATGTGCCAGCATTGACCACACTATGACTACTGCCGCCTAAATAACTATCATCGAGATAGTCATAGCCGTTAGGTTCAAAGTGAACATACATAGATGATATCTGTTCATTTTTTTGCAATACAGCGGCTAAAGACGACTCTACACGTTCGCGACTTAAAGGATCTTTTTGAGCAGTTTGCTCTAACAAGCCAGCAAATGAATACGGAATACGATACGCCTCGTTAATAAAGCCAGCGACACGCTCACCATACTCACCCGCTCTGGCAGATAATTTGTCGTTGATTTCTTGCTGTAAAGCCACTTCCACTTCGGCTGCTAAGCTATTATTTTTATCTTTTAGCACGACCCATAAACTGGATGACAGCACAACTACGGTGGCAATAAACAATGCCGAGGTGATCCATAACAACTTTACTTTGATGGATAATGCTTTCATTCAATTTTAACTCCCAGTGTTTACACGACTTTTTAAGTGTAGTCCGCTTTTAAGAACATAACGTAAAACCCAAAAAAAATCCCGCTAAAAGCGGGATTTAATTGAACATTTATTAAACAGCATTCTACGATTTAAACACGGCTTGAAATGTACCATCCATAATGGCTAAACCAGCATCAATTTGCGCATCAGGAGCCGTTAGCGGCACTAACACACGAATAACATTACCGTAGGTGCCACAAGACAATAAAATAAGCCCACGACTTCGTGCTTCAGCCAAAATCTTAGCACTATATTGTGGTGCCGGTACGCCATCGTCCATCAGTTCAATGGCTATCATGGCGCCTAAACCACGCACATCTGCAATTTGCGGGTATTTAGCCTGCATATCGGTTAATGCCGTTTTAAGCCGATTACCCACGTCATTAGCGCGAGTTAATAACTGTTCTTCTTCAAACACTTCAATAACTGCGAGCGCTGCTGCACAGGCAATAGGGCTACCACCATAAGTGCCGCCTAAGCCGCCTGCGGTTACTGCATCCATGACGTCTGCTTTACCAGTAATACCAGACAGTGGAAAACCACCGGCGATAGACTTAGCAAAGGTGGTAATGTCAGCGGCCACACCCATTTGTTCCATCGCAAAGAAAGTCCCTGTACGACCCGCGCCAGTTTGTACTTCGTCTGCAATAAGCACAATGCCATGGTTGTCGCACAATTCACGTAAGCGCTTCATAAACGATGGTGTAACGGCGTAAAATCCGCCCTCGCCTTGTACAGGCTCTAATATAATCGCCGCGATATCAGCAGGCTCTGCATCATTCTTAAAAATACGCTCAATTGATGCCATTGCATCATCTTCAGACACACCATGCATTTCACACGGAAATTCAGCGCGGAACACATTGGCTGACATTAAGCCCATGCCTTTGCTGTACGGTGCGACTTTACCCGTTAATGCGAGTGCAGCGATGGTTCGACCATGATAGCCAGAAGTAAATGCAATAACCCCGGCTCGTTTTGTATACGCACGCGCTACTTTTACCGCATTCTCGACCGCTTCTGAACCACTGGTGAATAACGCGGTTTTCTTGTCGAAGTCGCCAGGGACTAGATGGTTAAGTTTTTCACATACCGCAATATAGCTTTCGTAGCCTAACACCATAAAACAGGTATGCGAGAAGGCATCTAACTGCGCAGCTACCGCAGCTTTAACTTTAGGGTGTAAATGGCCTGTATTGAGCACCGCAATACCACCCGCAAAATCAATGTATTCTCGACCTTCAACATCCCATACCGTGGCGTTTTCAGCACGTTCAGTAAAAATAGGGTGGATTTGTCCTACACCTTGAGCCACTGCCGCTTGGCGACGCGCCATTAGTCCATCATTTGTTTTAGTCATAGCCCGCTCTCTTAAACTGACATGCAGATATATTTCATTTCAAGGTATTCATCGATACCAAACTTAGAACCTTCACGGCCTAATCCAGACGATTTAATGCCACCAAAAGGCGCCACTTCTGTCGAGATTAATCCGGTATTAACTCCCACCATGCCATACTCAAGCGCTTCAGCGACTTTGTAGACTAGCGAAATGTCGCGGCCATAAAAATACGCCGCTAAACCAAATTCAGTGTCGTTAGCTTGTTTAATGACATCATCAACGGTATCGAATTTAAATAACGGTGCTAATGGGCCAAATGTTTCTTCTTTAGCCACCAGCATCGACTTATCAACATCACGTAAAATGGTGGGTTCAAAAAACAATCCGCCCAAGCTATGCACTTTACCACCCGCTACAATACTGGCACCTTTTGAGAGTGCATCCGCTAAATGGCTTTGTACTTTGGTCACAGCAGCTTCATTAATCAATGGACCGATATTGACCCCATCATCTGCGCCGTTACCCACATTGAGCTTAGCGACAGCAGCAGCAAATTTTTGGGTAAATTGCTCATACACGCCGGCTTGAACATAAATGCGGTTGGCACACACGCAGGTTTGGCCTGCATTACGGTATTTTGCAATCATGGCGCCTTCGACTGCGGCGTCGATATCGGCGTCGTCAAACACGATAAACGGTGCATTACCGCCAAGTTCAAGTGAGAGTTTTTTAAGTGTCGGGGCGCATTGCTCCATTAACTTAATGCCCACCGCGGTTGAACCGGTAAACGATAATTTACGCACTATAGGGCTATCGCATAAGGTATTACCAATGGCAATAGCATCACCCGTCACCACACTAAATACCCCCGCAGGAATACCTGCGCGATGAGCCAGTTCTGCTAACGCTAATGCGGTAAACGGCGTTTGCGGTGCAGGTTTAACCACCATAGTACAACCCGCAGCAAGTGCCGGCGCAGCTTTACGGGTGATCATCGCGGCAGGGAAGTTCCACGGTGTAATCGCCGCGGTAACCCCTACAGGTTGTTTAATTACCGTCAGTCTTTTATCTGCTTGATGTCCAGGAATAGTATCGCCATAAATACGCTTGGCTTCCTCGGCAAACCATTCGATAAACGAGGCGGCATAAGTCACTTCGCCTCTGGCTTCAGCCAATGGTTTACCTTGCTCTGTGGTCATCATCAACGCGAGATCGTCTGCATTTTCATGCATTAACTCAAACCAACGGCGTAACTTTTGGCTACGCTCTTTGGCAGTAAGCGCGCGCCATGCAGGTAACGCCTTATTGGCGGCTGTAATCGCGGCTTGGGTTTCAACGGCGCCCATCACAGGCACATGGCCAATAAGTTCTTGGGTTGCGGGATTGTTTATAGCAACCTTTTCACCACTGTCGGCGTCTATCCAAACACCATCGATATAACATTGCTCATGCAATAAGCTTGGATCATTTAAAATCACAACGCTCTCCTACTCATTCGATAAAATACTGTGTCTTTGTAAATAATGTTTATTCGGTTACACGCAATAACTAAATGCCAAATTTGTCACGCATGGTGTAATACCAGGCGCCTAATGCACTAAAGGGTACTCTCAGCGCATGGCCACCTGGGAACGGGTAATGTGGTAAAGCCGCAAACGCATCAAAGCGAGTCGCTTGGTTATTCAGCATTTCGGCAATTAACTTGCCAGCTAAATGAGTATAGGTAACCCCATGACCACTACAGCCTTGCGAATAATAAATGTTGTGTCCAATACGGCCGACTTGTGGCAAACGTGACAACGTCATTAAAAAGTTACCCGTCCAGGCGTAATCCACTTTAACGCCTTTTAATTGCGGAAACGTATTTAACAACTTAGGCATAATCAAGGCTTCAACGTTGGCCGGATCACGTGCGCCATAAACAACACCACCACCAAAGACAAGTCGCTTGTCGCCGGTAAGACGGTAATAATCTAACAGGTAGTTACAGTCTTCTACGCAATAATCTTGCGGTAATAAACTGGCCGCCATTTCATCAGACAGTGGTTCTGTTGTAATAACCTGAGTACCACAAGGCATTGATTTGGCTTGTAGCTCTGGGAGTAATTTACCCAAATAGGCATTACCCGCCACAACCACAAACTTACATTTAACCTGGCCTTGTGCAGTGTGCACAACTGGCGACTCACCGTCTTCAACGTTAATCACCGCTGAGTCTTCAAAAATTTGTCCGCCGAGCGATTCAACAGCACGGGCTTCGCCTAATGCTAAATTAAGCGGGTGAATGTGGCCGCCACTTTTATCGAGCAAGCCGCCTACGTATAAATCAGTATTGACCACATTACGAATGCCGTCTTTGTCGAGCATCTCTAAATGATTGTTATGCCCATGTGCTTCCCAGAGCTTTTTCTGCGACTGTAAATGGCCCATTTGCTTGGCGTTCATTGCCGCAAAGACACCGCCATCTTTTAAGTCACAATCGATATTGTATTTGGCAATACGCTCACGAATAATTTGGCCACCTTCAAACGCCATTTGACCAAATAATTTGCCTTGTTCTTTACCAACGATCTTTTCGATACTGTCGATGTCGCGACTAAAAGAATTGACGATTTGTCCGCCGTTTCGACCCGATGCGCCCCAGCCAATTCGGGCCGCTTCTAAGATAACCACTTTCATGCCGCTTTCTAATAAATGCAGCGCCGATGACAGCCCGGTATATCCCGCACCAATGATACAAACATCAGTTTCTATTGAAGATTCTAAACGAGGGCGTTCGACTTTATCATTAGCCGACGCAGCATAATATGAACTAGCGTGAGGTGTGGCGGACATAGCGCTTCCTTTATGGGTTCAAAACGAAATACAACTAGTTCATCGTACACTTAAGCATATTTAAAAACTAGCATTTAAAACGTAATTATTGACACTTTGTAGAATATATTTAACACCCTACGGTTCATAGCGTTAAAAAAAAGCCACACTCAAAAAGCGTGGCTTTCGTGCAATCAAATAACCAATGTTACTCCATCGCTTCTTTCGATTTTTTCTCGGCACGCCGCGCCAGGTACCACGACAAGAATGCCACCAATGACACACTTAAGATGATAATCGTAGCCAGCGCGTTAATTTTAGGCGATACCCCTAAACGTACTGACGAGAACACCACCATAGGTAATGTGGTTGAGCCAGGGCCAGAGGCAAAGCTAGCGATAACTAAGTCATCTAGCGACAAGCTAAATGACAAGAACCAACCGGCAATTAACGCCGGTGAAATCATCGGTACGGTAATTAAAAAGAAGGTTTTTAAGCGCGTAGCACCTAAGTCCATAGCGGCTTCTTCAATCGATAGGTCAAGTTCACGTAGCCTTGATGACACAACCACTGCCACATAAGCCGCACAGAACGTTGAATGGGCAATCCAAACGGTTAACATGCCCCTTTCTGCTGGCCAACCAAACAAATCAGCCATTTCAACAAACAGTAGTAGCAACGACAAACCGGTGATCACCTCAGGCATAACCAGTGGCGCAGTGATCATGTTAGACAATGTTAGCTTTGCCCACGAGCGGCGAAAACGCGTCATCACAAATGCGGCCATAGTACCAATCACTACCGCCATAGTCGCACTGTAAAAGGCGATACGTAAACTGGTCCATACCGCTCCAAGGATCTGATCATCTTGAAAAAGCTCACCGTACCATTTTGGCGAAAACCCACTCCAAACGGTAACCAGTTTCGATTCGTTAAATGAATAGATAACCAAAATAAACATCGGCGCATATAAAAACAGTAAGCCGACCCACAGCATCACTTTAGAGAAACTTAGCTTCTTCATACATCGTTCTCCATATTACGTGACTGATAACGGTGGAATAAGGTTATCGGAATAATCAACAGCGCTAGCATCACAATCGCAAGTGACGAAGCCACTGGCCAATCGCGGTTATTAAAGAACTCTTGCCACAACACTTTACCAATCATGAGTGAATCTGGGCCGCCCAATAATTCAGGGATAACAAACTCACCTACAGCAGGAATAAACACCAACATTGAACCGGCAACTACGCCACCCATTGACAATGGCAAGGTGATTTTCCAAAACGTGTTAATACTGCTAGAACCCAAATCAGATGCGGCCTCAATTAAACTTAAGTCCAATTTCACTAATGTGGCGTACAAGGGCAAAATCATAAACGGCAAGTAGGCGTAAATAATCCCTATGTATACGGCAAAGTTAGTATTGAGCATTTGGATAGGTTCAGAAATCACCCCTAACCACATTAAGGCGTTATTGATTAAACCGTTGTTACTTAAAATCCCCATCCAGGCATAAATACGAATCAGGAATGAAGTCCATGACGGCAACATCACCAGTAACAAAAACACCGTTTGTAAACGTGCCGGCGCTCTAGCAATAGCGTAAGCCATCGGAAAGCCTAAAATTAGGCAGCCCACAGTCGCCACAAACGCCATTTTTAATGAGGTGAGATACGCCATGTAATACATTGAGTCTTGCAGTAACAATAAATAGTTACCAAAATTCAGTGCAATATTGAGCATCTCATCAGCATAACTGAATGTGGCTTCATAAGGCGGGATCGCAATTGCCGCTGACGAAAAGCTCAACTTTAATACAATCGCAAACGGCAGTGCGAAGAACATCAATAACCAGAGGTAAGGCACCCCCATGGTTAAATAACGACCTTTAATTATTTTCAGTGGATTCTTCATGAGTTTAATACAACCCCGCTGCTGTCTTCCCAACTGATGTACACCTCATCTTCCCACGTTGGGTGGTCAGCGCGGCGTTCGCGGTTAATCATTGAGCATTGTACAATTTGCTTGTTTTTGAGCTTGATATAATAAACAGACAATCCGCCAAGGTAGGCAATATCGTGTACTACGCCATGTGCCCAGTTGTATTCACTTTCTGGTTTTTGGCGAGTAATAATGGTTTTTTCAGGACGCAGGGCCAAAAAGATATTTTTATTCTCAAGGCTGGTTGAAATACCATGGCCGATATAAAACTCACGGTCCAGAGTAGTTGACTTAATAATGGCGTGGTCGACTTCATCGGCAATAATCTCACCTTCAAATAAGTTCACAGTACCAATAAATTCTGCCACTAGGCGGCTAGCAGGAGACTCGTAAATATCCATTGGACTGCCAGTTTGCGCAATCCAGCCTTCATGCATAATTGAGATACGGCCCGCCATGGTCATGGCTTCTTCTTGGTCGTGAGTTACCATCACGCACGTTACGCCTACGGCTTCTAAAATATCAACCACTTCTAACTGCATTTGGGTACGCAGTTTTTTATCTAATGCGCCCATTGGCTCATCGAGCAATAACAATTTAGGGCGTTTAGCAAGCGAACGAGCCAAGGCGACACGTTGGCGTTGACCACCCGATAACTGATGCGGTTTACGTTTACCGTATTTTTCCATGTGCACCAGTTTAAGCATTTCTTTTACACGTACTTCAATGTCCGCTTTTGGCATTTTGTCTTGCTTAAGACCAAAAGCAATATTTTGCTCAACGGTCATGTGCGGAAATAATGCATAGGATTGAAACATCATGTTAATAGGACGTTCGTACGGCGGCATGTCGGTAATGTCGACACCATCTAAGAAAATACGGCCTTCAGTCGGTTTTTCAAAGCCAGCTAACATGCGCAGCAATGTTGACTTACCAGAGCCTGAGCCACCTAATAGGGCAAAAATCTCACCTTGATTAATCGTCAATGACACATCGTCAACGGCACGCACATCATCAAACAGCTTGCTTACACGTTCAATCTTAAGCAGGACTTTTTCTTGCGTCTTTGTGGTTGGTTTATTGGTGACGCCCGAGGTGTTTCCCATAATACTGCTCCGCCTTTTGGAGTATGTGTACCATAACAATCTACGTTGTTATGCGCACACTTAACCATTTTGTAAAGAGGCTAAATTAGCCAAATAAAGTTTACAAATAACTGTAAAAAGTAGGGCGAGTGACCTCGCCCTAGTGCTTCAGTTTATTGACCTGATTTCACTTTTGTCCAAGCGCGGGTAACCACACGTTGAATTTTTAATGGACGAACATCACCAATGTATAACTTATCAATTACCGACTGAGGTGGGTAAATGGCTGGGTCGTTACGAATGGCTTCATCAACAAGCGCTTGCGCTGGAACGTTAGCGTTGGCATAAGCAACATAGTTACTGATTGGCGCAATAACTTCAGGACGCATTAAGTAGTTAATTAACTTATGAGCGTTATCGACGTTAGTGGCATCTTGTGGGATGGCTAACATGTCAAACCATAGGTTGGCACCTTCTTTAGGGATAGAGTAACCAATTTTGTTACCGTTACCGGCTTCATCAGCACGCGCAGCAGCCTGGAATACGTCACCCGAGAAACCAAACGCGACACAAATGTCACCGTTGGCTAAATCAGAAATGTAGCGTGAAGAATGGAAGTAAGTCACATAAGGACGCACTTTGGCTAATACTTCCGCGGCTTTTTCATAATCAGCAGCATTTTTGCTGTTAGGGTCTAGACCTAAATAAATAAGCGCTTGTGGCAACATATCGTCAGCAGAATCAAGCATAGAGAAGCCACATGAACCGATTTTTTCAGCGTATTTTGGATTAAAAATAAGCTCTAAAGAGTCAAATGGTGCATCTTCACCTAAAACGGCTTTAACTTTATCGATGTTGTAACCAATACCATTGGTACCCCATAAATAAGGCACTGCATGCTCATTGTTTGGATCGGCTTTTTGTAACTGTTTCATTAAATCGGGTTTTAAGTTGGCATAATTAGTCAACTTAGTGCGATCAAGCTTTTGAAAAGCCCCGGCAATCACTTGCTTAGCCAAAAAGTGGTTTGACGGCACAACAATATCGTAACCGCTGCGGCCAGATAATAATTTTGCTTCGAGCACTTCGTTGCTATCAAATACGTCATAAATGACTTTAATGCCAGTTTCTTTTTCGAAATTAGCTAATGTATCTTCGGCGATGTAATCTGACCAATTATACATTTTGACCACTTCCTCGGCCTGAATAGCAGTGCTTGAAAACACACTTGCAGTAATGAGGGCCAATGTGGATAGTTTGTTTAGTAGCTTCATACTTTCTCCCTTTTGGATAATGGTCAGTTATTGCTGACATTAGTTTTTTTCGCTAGCTATACCAGCGTGTAAAATCTTCTTTCTATTGAAAGAAATTATCCAATGCTACAACTTAACTATGCATCGGTATGATTACAGTAACGGCATGCGCTCCCATAATTTTGCGGATTTTATCAAAATCATTTTCGATTACTAGAGCGTAAAAATGTTTTTGGGTAAAAAATCACTATTTTACAATATTCATTCACAATAATTGGCGTTATTTGCCTTGAATGAACTGGTAAGTATCGTTTAATGCTTGGGTTGCCATGGCCACTAACGCATCGATTTCACTGTGGCTGATGGTTAATGGTGGTGAAATGATCATGGTGTCGCCAACAGAGCGCATCACCAGGCCATGCTTAATACACGCGTCGCGGCAAACCGTGCCCGCGCCAACGCTAGCATCAAATCGTTGATGAGTGGTTTTATCTTGCACCAGCTCAATGGCGGCGACCAACCCAATACCGCGCACCTCACCCACTAAAGGATGCTCGGCTAATTGTTGTAAAGCCGACTGCAAATAGGGTGAGGTATCTGTTGCAACTCGCTCTACTAGTTGCTCTTGCTCAATAATACGGATGTTTTCTAGTGCCGCTGCGGCAGCAACAGGATGACCGGAATAGGTAAAACCGTGGGTAAACTCGCCACAATCTTGCTTAATCACATCTGCTACTCTGTCTGACACAATCACGCCGCCCATTGGCACATAACCCGAGGTCATGCCCTTAGCAATCGAAATCAAATCAGGCTGTAAATCAAAGTATTCAGCGGCAAACCATTTACCGGTACGGCCAAAACCGCTGATCACTTCGTCAAGAATGAATAAAATATCGTATTTAGCCAAAATACGCTTAATTTCTGGCCAATAAGTAGAGGGAGGAATAATGACCCCACCCGCACCTTGAAACGGCTCGGCAATAAAGGCCGCGACATTGTCTTCGCCTAACTCAAGAATTTTTGCTTCAAGTGCTTGCGCGGTTTGTAAGCCAAAGGCTTCTGGCGTTAACCCCTTACCTTCGCCGTACCAATACGGCTGGGCAATATGTACGACACCAGGAATAGGTAAATCACCTTGCTCATGCATACCCGACATGCCACCTAAACTGGCACCCGCAACGGTAGAACCGTGATAAGCATTCACACGACTAATAATGGTTTTCTTATTAGGTTTACCTTTAAGGTCCCAGTAACGGCGCACCATGCGTAAGTTGGTGTCGTTCGACTCAGAGCCAGACCCGGTAAAAAACACATTGTTCATGTGGGCAGGTGCTAATGAAGCAATTTTTTGCGCTAATTCAATCGCTGGAGGGTGTGAACATTGAAAAAAGCTGTTGTAAAAGGGCAGTTGTTGCATTTGCTTAGCGACGGCATCAACAATAGATTGACGACCATAACCCACGTTGACACACCATAATCCCGCCATTGCGTCGAGCAATTTATGGCCCATGATGTCCCATAAATAAACCCCATCAGCACGCTCAATAACACGGGTACCTTTTTCGGCTAAGCCTTTTGAATCTGTAAACGGATGGATAAAATGTTGCTTATCTGCCGCTTGTAAATTATCGAGCTTTTGCTGCTGGCTTACTAATGGGGTCGACATACTTGTATCCTTTAAAGCAGCTAGCAAACACAAGGCATCGACTAGCTGTTTATTGACTACCAGAACCATCATCATTAATGATGGTTCTTTTACGTTTAATCATGCGAATAACTTACTTGTTGTATACCGTAACTATACGGTTAACAACAAGAACTCACGTTCCCATGAACTCACAACACGACGGAAGTTTTCAAGCTCAGCTTGTTTTACCGCCACAAATGCAGTGGTGAACGACTGGCCTAAATATTCAATACACGCTTCACTTTCTTGCATTGCCATTAGCGCTTCTTCTAATGTCACTGGTAAGTAGTTTTCGTTATTGGTACGGCTTTCGTTCGCACGGCCTGTCACTGGCGTCGACGGACGTAAGTTTTTATCCATACCAATAAAGCCACATAATAAGCTCGCGGCAATTGCAAGGTAACAGTTTGAGTCTGCACCAGGGATACGGTTTTCGATACGACGGTTTTGCGGCGACGACTCAGGAATACGTAAACCACAAGTGCGGTTTTCAACGCCCCACTCTAAGTTTACTGGTGCTGATGTACCCGGTAAAAAACGACGGAACGAGTTAGCATTAGGCGCCATTAGTGGTAACAACTCAGGAATATACGTTTGCAAACCGGCAATGTAATTTAAAAATAACTGGCTTTGAGTCCCATCTTCTTTGGTGAAGATGTTTTTGCCGGTTTTCTTGTCGATCACACTCTGGTGAATATGCATGGCACTGCCAGGCTCGTCGGTTACCGGTTTAGCCATAAACGTCGCACACACATCATGCTTTAAGGCGGCTTCTCTTAAAGTACGTTTAAATACAAATACTTGGTCAGCGAGTGCCAATGGGTTGCCATGGCTGAAGTTGATTTCCATTTGCGCTGGACCATCTTCGTGGATCAAGGTATCAATATCTAAACCTTGCGCTTCACACCAATCGTACATGTCTTCAAACAGTGGATCGTATTCGTTAGCAGCATCGATAGAGAAAGACTGACGGCCAGCTTCAGGACGACCAGAACGGCCAATAGGTGGCTTTAATGGTAAATCATGATCGTCTGAACGCTTAGTGAGATAAAATTCCATTTCTGGGGCAATAACAGGTTCCCAACCTTTATCTTCATAAAGTTTAAGAACCTTTTTTAACACGTTACGAGATGACAACTCAATTGGGTTACCCATGCGATCATAACAATCGTGAATAACTTGCGCAGTTGCTTCAACCGTCCACGGCAACATGAAAACAGCGTTTTCGTCTGGTACACACACAAAATCGATATCTGCATCATCAAGTAATGAATAGAAAATCTCATCATTAATATAGTCACCGGTGACCGTTTGCAACAACACACTTTCAGGAAGTCGCATCCCTTTCTCGTCGATAAATTTAGCAACCGGCGCAATTTTTCCGCGTGCAATCCCAGTAAGATCACTAATAACACATTCTACTTCGGTAATTTTATTGTCTTTCAAAAAAGCGATTAACTTATCCATTTTTATCTCTCTTGTGTTGCCGCATGTTGTCTGCAAGCTTGTCCGAATGCCTCGAAAATTGCAGTATAGAATGCATTTTCGGTTACTTTCCATTCTGGATGCCACTGGACACCTAATGCAAAATTTTTCGCATTTTTCACTGAAAATGCTTCGATTAATCCGTCCGGAGCAAATGCTTCTGGCTGTAACCCATCACCTAGGCGCTCCACGCCTTGAGTATGAACAGAGTTGACCTCTGCAGTGTCACAGCCCCATGCATCGTGAAGAAGCCCGCCGGTAACCAAATTAACTTGATGTGATAAGCCATATTGCACATCAAGTGGTGCATGCTTATCTTCTCTATGTTCAATAAATGTGCCAACTTCATGCAATTTTTGATGCAGACTGCCACCATACACAACGTTCATTTCTTGAAAGCCGCGGCAAATACCCAATACAGGAATACCTGCTTCAATAGCCGCTTTAATTAACGGTAATGTGGTTGCATCGCGCTTGGCATCATGGTGTGTGCCAGCCTCACTAGGCTTGCCCTGATAATGATGGGGTTCAACGTTAGACGGAGAGCCTGTAAACAAAATGCCATCGAGGCGAGAAAGCAGATCTTTTGTTGGTAATTCAATACCTAAAGACGGGATAACCAAAGGAAAACCTTTGGCGCCATTAACCACACTTAACAAATATTTTTCGCCTACGATATTAAATGGATGTAGGCCAATTTGTTGATTGCATGCTATTACCCCTATGAGGGGAAGACTTGATTGAGACATATCTCACCTTTGGCAAATATTGTGATGAACTTATTGTTTACGTGTTCATTTTTTCACACACTACACGGATTTTTTTAGCTAGGCAAGAGGATAACTGATGATAAAAATAACTTTTCAAAAAATAAAAACAAAACATAATTAAAACAATCTGATAACTTTAAATCTACCACTGAGTCCAAAAAGTAAAACGGGGATAGAATTCGCTAACAACCGAGGTCAATTGCGCCAAAATGGGGAGTGCATTGCACAAAAAAGGTGAATTTATTGCTTTATATTATTTACACAAGATAGAAAATACTGATAGGAATACCAACATAAATAAACACAATCTCTGCCAAATCACCTAACAGAAAGTCATTCGGACAAAAACAAAAGGCATGATTGGATACAGCGTTATCTAGACGGGCTATCGAGCATTTAGTCGGTGCTTAAGCTGTAAACTACACCGTTAAAAAATGTACTGATCGCCCGCTGATATGGCCAAAGCAAAGTGATGAGCGACAGTAAAAATGTTGCTAATCATTAAAAGGTTCATCTTAAAACAAGCCGTTAAAAGTCGGCAGGGGTTGTGGCGCTCACTAAACGGCAGGGTTCATCAAACGGGTTACGAAAACGATGCGGTTGTTCACTATTAAAATAATAGCTATCGCCTTTTTCTAGAATAAACACTTCCTCACCAACGGTCACTTCGAGTCTACCCTCGACCACTATCCCGCCCTCTTCGCCTTCATGCTGTAACATTTCAGCGCCAGTGTCAGAGTTAACCGGATACGTTTCGCTCATTAATGACATCGCACGGCTAGGATAATCACGGCCAATTAACTTATACACTAAATCGCCAGTGCCAATATCGAGCAACTCATTGGCACGATAAACCACTTTTTGATCACCGATAGAGCCATCATCAATTGAGAAAAAATCCACTAACGACATGGGTATTCCAGCCAATACCTTTTTAAGTGAGCTCACTGACGGGCTAACACTGTTTTTTTCAATCATTGAAATTGTGCTGTTGGTCACCCCTGCACGCTTGGCTAACTCACGTTGTGAGAGACCTTTCAATTTGCGAACAGCTTTTAGGCTTGCACCAATGTCCAAATTCGTTCTCCTAGTTAGTGTGGATCAATTCCGACGTTAAGTGTTGTAGATTATTAACACATATACAACACACAATATTAATTAATCACGATAACACGCTTAAATCAAAGGAATTGTATTTTACATCAAATGAGTGTTAAATAAAATGCACACTTAGAGAGCGTTTACGCTTAATCGCCATTTGTTTAAAAGCTATTGGGAGCACGTAAATCAATAGCTTGGAGTCAGCATGCCAACTAAATCGCCTATCCACAGTCAACAGTACCCAGACTCCTTTTATGTTGCCACAGCAAAAGAGTTATTCGACTACCCAACATTAACCGAAAACATTGATGTTGACGTGTGTATTATCGGCGGTGGGTTTAGCGGAATTAATACTGCAATAGAGCTAAGACAACGCGGTTACAGCGTAGCTTTATTAGAGGCCAAACGTATTGGTTGGGGCGCATCGGGACGTAATGGCGGTGAACTAATCCGCGGAATAGGCCATGATGCAACCCAGTTTCGTAATGAAATAGGCAGCGAAGGGGTAAAATCCATTCAGCAAATGGGCTTTGAGGCTGTTGATATTGTGATTGAGCGTATTGCCGAGCACAACATTGAATGCGACCTGCAAATGGGTTATTGCGACCTCGCGGTAAAACCACGGCACATGGACGATTTAGCAGCAGAATATCAGGATCTTAAATCTCAAGGTTATCAAAAACCGATCACACTGCTTGATCGTAGCCAAATTGGCAAAGTGATTGGATCAGACTTTTACCAGGGTGCACTTGTTGATATGGGCAGCGGCCATTTACACCCGCTCAATTTAGCCTTAGGCGAAGCCCGAGTCGCACGAGAACTCGGCGCTCAGTTATTTGAACACAGCGCCGCAGAAAAAATCATTAAAGGTGACAAACCCAAAGTTATCACCGCACAAGGCCAGGTGACTTGCAATTATTTAGTCGTGGCAGGCAATGGTTATATTGGCAATACACTCAACCCTTATTTAGGCGGAAAAGTTTTACCCACAGGCACTTACTTACTTGCCACAGAGCCATTAACCGAACAGCAATGTGCCAGTATCATCCCGCAAAACATGGCTTTTGCCGACATGCGCGTAGCATTAGATTATTTTCATTTATCTGCAGACCGCCGTTTATTATTCGGTGGTTTATGTACTTATTCTGGTAAAGACCCAAAAGACATTGAAGCCGAATTAAGACCCAATCTTGAAAAAGTATTTCCACAACTTAAGGGAATCAAAATTGATTATGAATGGGGCGGCATGATGGGCATCGGCGCTAACCGTATGCCACAAATTGGTCGATTACCCGACGCAGCCAATATCTATTTTGCCCAGGCATATGCTGGTCATGGTGTTAACGCCACCCACATGGCCGCAAGATTGATTGCCGAAGCGATTAGCCAACAGTCACAACGCATTGATGTGTTTAATGACATAAAGCACATGACTTTCCCAGGCGGCCCCATGTTCAGATCGCCCATGCTAGCGGCTGGGATGCTGTACCACAGAATGAAGGATTTGCTATAGGTTGCGGGATTTACTGTGGGTTGGCAAAGGGGTCAACCTTTGTTTTTTTATGGCCTGCGGCCACACCAGACTTTTCAAACTTCGTTTGAAGTAAGATCGCAAGGTTCCACCCTGCACTGGCCAAATACTGCGTCATTCCGGCAATGCTTTTGAGCCGGAATCCAGGTGTTTGTTTTGCTTTGTGCTTTTTACTTTATGGCCTGCGGCCACTAACGTCGTGGCGCTTCGCCCACACCAGACCAAGAGGAAACCAACGGCTGTTCCCTCTTGGATCTCCCAGCCGCCACATCAAAATCATCTGAGAAGCGATAATTTCGCGACGTGGTTGAATCCAGCTTCTGACCGCGTTTGTAACCGTCTTCGGTCTTATTCGAAAATGCTAACGCTTCAGATGGGAGTCTGATGTGAATGGATTCACAAATGTCGTGGTGGCATGGATGCCAAGGAACGACCCTTCCCCTCCAAAGCTAGCTGGCTCTGATAGGCAGGATGCCTGAATGCCTTGAAGCACATGGATGTGCGTGAAAGGCCATGGCTAGCTCACGTCATTTTCTTCAACGGCCTCAACTTCAGAGTTTAATTTGGGCATTTAAAGCTCTTCTCGTCGTCCCGGCAATGCTTTTAAGCCGGGATCCAGGTGTTTCTTTATGCCTTGTGATTTTGACCTATAACCACAAATGTTGTGGTGGCATGCTCAGCTCACGTATTCTTTTGTAAAGAGTCTTCAACGGCCTCAAGTTCAGAGTTGAATTTGGGCATTTGAAAGCTCTTCTCGTCGTCCCGGCAGTGCTTTTAAGCCGGGATCCAGGTGTTTCTTTATGCCTTGTGATTTTGACCTATAACCACAAATGTTGTGGTGGCATGCTCAGATCACGTATTCTTTTATAAATAGTCTTCAACACCCTCAAGTTCAGAGTTGAATTTAGGCATTTGAAGCTAAGGCCAAATCATTTTGGACAAACTGGTTAATACTCTTCTCCTCGTCCCGGCAATGCTTTTAAGCCGGGACCCAGGTGTTTCTTTATGCCTTGTGATTTTGACCTATAACCACAAATGTTGTGGTGGCATGCTCAGATCACGTATTCTTTTGTAAAGAGTCTTCAACAACCTCAAGTTCAGAGTTGAATTTGGGCATTTAAAGCTCTTCTCGTCGTCCCGGCAGTGCTTTTAAGCCGGGATCCAGGTGTTTCTTTGTGCCTTGTGATTTTAACCTATAACCACAAATGTGTGGTGGCATGCTCAGATCACGTATTCTTTATAAATAGTCTTCAACGGCCTCAAGTTTAGAGTTGAATTTAGGCATTTGAAGCTAAGGCCAAATAATTTTTGGACAAAACGGGCTAACACTCTTCTCGTCGTCCCGGCAGTGCTTTTAAGCCGGGATCCAGGTGTTTCTTTATGCCTTGTGATTTTGACCTATAACCACAAATGTTGTGGCGGTATGCTCAGTTAACGTATTCTTTTATAAATAATCTTCAACGGCCTCAAGTTCAGAGTTGAATTTAGGCATTTAAAGCTCTTCTCGTCGTCCCGGCAGTGCTTTTTAGCCGGGATCCAGGTGTTTCTTTGTGCCTTGTGATTTTGACCTATAACCACAAATGTTGTGGTGGCATGCTCAGTTCACGTATTCTTTTATAAAGAGTCTTCAACACCCTCAAGTTCAGAGTTTAATTTAGGTATTTAAAAGCTAAGACCAAATCGTTTTTGGACAAAAGCGTTTTATAAAAGCCATTGTTTTAATTTACTTTTTACAAAATTTACTCTGTCCCTATGAATTTTCTCGTTAACGACTATGACATATGTGTAGTTAATTTTGTCTGACGTTTAAACATGATATGAGCGCGAATATGATCGTATGCATAGTTATAAATATAAGCGTAAATGGTAATAAATACCGTCACACTAATGTCTAACCAAAAAGCCTCAAACAGTGATATTTTAAGAATGAAAGCCATCACAGGTATTGTTAGCATCAATAGCCCACTTTCAAAAAGTGTAATATATAACACCCGCTGTTTTACGGTTCTTTGTTCACGAGACTCGGTATAAAACTTATCGAAAATGATATTGAAAATAAAATTCCAGCCCATGGCAATCGTCGCGATAGCTATCATAGTTCCTGAAAGGGACATCAATTCATGTTCGGTAAATATCATCAAACCGACTATTGAACCAACAACGGCAAGAAATTCAAACAAAACAGCATGGAATATACGCTCTAACGTAGACATAACAACCTCAACTCAATTAAAAAGCACCAAATACGGGTTTAATTCGAACGAGATTATGGCAATTAGAAACAGCTAACAAAAGTTAACAGCTATCACACTTCGTGATACCTTTATTCCAATAGGTCAAAAAAACAAGGTTGCTATGTATAGTTTTGAACAGCTGAAAATATTTATCACGGTATGTGAAACAGGCTCGTTTTCGGCAGCAGCACGAAAGCTTAAACGCGCTCAATCAGGGATTAGCAGTGCGATCTCAAATTTAGAAATCAGTATTAACCAAACCTTATTTGATCGCAGCGGCAATACACCGACCCTCACGAATGAAGGCGAAGCATTACTGCCTGTCGTAAAGGCAATCCTGCTGCAACAGCTGCATTTTGAGCAAAAGATTGCCTCGCTTGAATTACAGCACGAGCATGAGTTGGTTATCGCGATTGAAGAGAGTTTAATTAGTCCTGCATTATTGGCACATTTGGCGATTCTTGCTGATGAATTCCCTATTACCAATATTGAAATAATTGCCGAGTCCACTTTAGACATTGGCAAGCTTGTAGAAGATGGCAGCGCACATATTGGGATTGTGTATGCCGACGGAAAAATCCATCATCAAGTTGATTTCACTACTATTGGTTATACACGCTTTATCACGGTAGCTGCACCAAATCACCCACTATCCAGTAAGCAAAAAATTAAAGATATCGACCTACGCCACCACCGCCAAGTGGTGTTAAGGGCAACCGAGGGTCAAGAGCTCTGGTTCAGTTACGGTATTAGCTCTCAGCATTGGTATGCCAATAATCACACCATCATTAATGAGTTAACTCAGCAAGGAGTTGGTTGGTCTATTTTACCTGAGGAAATGGTGCAACCCGCTATTGATACAGGAAAGCTCATCAAGCTCGATATAGATTACGAGCCTAACGGTTGGATTAATACCCTTGATTGCCTCTCCAGTCGTCGACATGTTTTAGGCCCTGTTTACGAACGCGCCATGGCCTTGTTGAAAGAGTATATGAATCAGCAAAACCTCCATAACAGCTTTCATATTGATCATTAGTTTGAAACGTTTATTGATCAAATTTAAGAGAGTAGCAATGGACTAAAGGAGCTTGCTGACTACGAAACTTGCCCGATAACAATCACATCAAACATCGCAGTCTATCGTATTAGCTAGGTGTTTTTGACCCAACCAATGCTAAGTAAATATCTATTACCTTTTACAATTTTTGAAACTTGATGTTCACTTACATCTGGTCTAAATAGTTTAATCCGCTTTGTTTCATAAATTGGATTAGAGCAAATAAACTCACCACCTATATCTGCATTTTTGATTACTATATTTAATCGATAATGTTTACCCGATACAACTTTATCCGTATGCGGAGCGATTTCACTCCCTTCAGGAAATTTGAGCAGATAAGTATCGAATTTTACAGGCCTAGTTGCTCCACAAAGTAGCATTTTATCGTAACCCGATTTTTGCCTGCCTCGTTCCCAACGAAATAGTTTACTCAGATAAGACATACAGACTCTCGAAATCCTTGTGAGGTAGAAACAAGTTAACCATAATTTTTACCGTGGGTTAGAAAAAGGGTCAACCTTTGTTCATTTATGGCCTACGGCCACCAACGTCGTGGCGCTTCGCCCACATCACATCCATGGCCAGCTCACGTATTCTTTTATAAATAATCTTCAACGGCCTCAAGTTCAGAGCTGAATTTGGGCATTTGAAAGCTAAGAACAACTCGTTTATGGACAAAAGCGGGTTAAAAGTTACCTTTTTATTAAAGTTTACCCTGACCCCACTAAATTTTTGACCCCACTAAATTTAAAGAAAGCAGGATTATATTCACTAAGAGATGGATGGATCGCAGTTCATTATCCTAACCAAAAAGTGAGTTAGGAGTTCTAAATGAACCGCCCTCGGCAACATGCTCCTGCGTTGCTCTATCTCCTGAATCCGTTCAGTCGTGTGCGGAGCCGCATGCAGGGTGATGTGGGAGCTGGAGGCTAGATACCTTCGGCACCCGATTATATTGCGCTTACGCTCAACTCTCTTTTATGACGCAATTGAACACCAAGTAGCGTACCTAATAAAACAGCTATGACATGTAGCAAAGCTGGAATTAAAAATATCAAAGGCTCGATTGGTATTTCTAAGAAAATGTATAGTAAGACACTCACACTTAGATTCATAAACCAATAAACTGCCGCAACTAAAACTGCTTGTTTATACGGACTAGTTGTTTGCTTATAGCCTAAGTAAAAATACGCAATTAGAGAGATTACAAAACCTAGGACGTGAAGAGTAAAAATGAATGGCATACTTTGAGTCGCTTCACCAGAGCCAACAATCAGCGTAGCAATCGCAGATAAAACAACCAATAATAAATACAAGCCTACTGAAAAGAGCACAATCCTAGAGTATTTCACGATAATCCTTTAGCAATATAACGAGACTGTAGAATAACTCTAACAGCCAAATACAATTAAAAAACGTGCTCCTGAAATCAATCCTAGGCGCTTTTAAGACACTAGGTAATGCATTTGGAACCCATAAAATAGGCTATATTTTCTTAACAAAGAGTAATTCTACAGCCTCAACGCCAAAAGCAACGGCGGCGAAGCCGTCACGTTTGCCTTGCCTTGTTAGGCATTTTCAACTTCAGCAGTAACTTGATAATTATTGATAAAATAGATTGATCTAGCTGCGCCAACAAATAGTAATAGTTTGAATATGACAATGACACCTGGGAATTTTTCTAGATCAATATACATAATCACGATACCAAATAATTGGTGTACAGCTAGAGCTATTGGAGCCCAAAGCTTACGTTTATAGAGGTAGAAAGTGAAAATACTCATAAGGACTACATCTACTAGAAGCCATGGATCCAAGAGATAATTCAAAGTTTCATCTGTACTTGCCTGAAAGAATCCAAAAATAGCAAATGCTGCGGTGATCGCTATGACAAATATAGAAACCCACGTAGTCGTTTTTATTATGTGGTTTGCTGATTCGATATTATTCGGACCTTGTATTACAGCTTCGAAAAATTTCTGTGACATGTGGGATTTCCTATTGCCTAACGAGCCTGTAGAATTACTATTTTAGAAAAACAGTCTCAATATTTATTAAAAAATTAAGCCTCAAATTGCGTTGCTACGTGAAATCTGAGGAAATATTCCACTAGAAAGTGAGTTTGACGGGCTGTATGAACACAAAAATCACCTGCTATTTTTTACTTTAGAGTAATTCTACAGCCTCGACGCCTCATTAAGAGGAAATTTATAGTTGGCTAAAATAAGAGACGAAGGAGCAAAAGCCAACTGTTTTTTGTCCTTTTGAGCACCTTGTTATAAGCTAAATACTCAATACTACAACTTCTACTTTACCATGTTTATCATAAGGTTGAATTTGCATTTTTATTTGATGGTCATTGGTTAACTCTAACGAACTCTCAGAAGCTTTATATTTTCTATAAACGACATTAACAGCATTAATACCTAGAACCATCTTCCTTTCCAAGCGGAGAACTAAACCAAATGAAGTTGTAGCACCACCATTTGTTCTGTAAAGAATATAATTTTGATCACCAACCTTTAATCTATTTATTTCCTCGAAAGAATAATCCACACCTTTAGTTTTTATGTCCGAGTAATCCAGCTTGGCAAGAGTAAATGTTAAATAACAAGGAATAGCTAAACAAACCGAAATAATAATACCTATTACCTTAACCGATTTAGAGTCCCTTAACGTAGACCAAAAAAATGCAGAAATAGGTAAACTTATGGCTAACACCATAACAAAGAAATAATTGTATTTAGCATCAACAAACCTAAGTTCCCATGGAAAATCGATCATATTAAGGCAAGTTATCAAAGTAACAATAATTAGAAATATATTTGAGACTTGTTTCATGTGACCAAAACCTGAGTAGCGTATAACGCCCTGTTAATAAGTGAACCGAGTGCTGGCGGGCGATTTGCTCAGCAAATGGCATGACAACCTTGGTGAATCTGGATTTAGCAGCTTGTTATAAGGCTTATCCACTATCATTGGTAACCAAGTTCTCTTATTACTTCTTGTTTATCAATGCTAACTCTAAGTTGTACCGACTTCCCTCCACCAGGAGTGCTATTTAGCAAGTCACCTTTATGAGTAGCACGAATGGAAACATATTCATTAGATGGTTCTGTGAGTTCATAGTGTTCAATATCAACGATATAATCGCCACACTTCCAGCCTTTAACATTCATCAAATATTCTTTAGCTATTTCTATAGCCTCTGATTGATTTGCCTCTGATGGAAAAGCCATTTTTAAGCACATTAGAAAAATATAAATACGCGGTAAATGCATCAGAAGTTCGGTACCTTATAACGTTTTAGTATTTATGCGTTGCGCTGTTTGAAAGGCATAAATCGCTTGTTGGACTTGGCCGATGCCTAGTCCATATTAATTTGCATGCTTCATGCTATAGGAATTTGCTTTTTTTGATGCTGGCTCTGGGATACAGAGCAGTTTTAGTCTGTTGATATTGAGTAGCAGGTAAGTTTTTCATTGAAATTCCTTTTCATCATATTTTTCTATCTTACATCTTTAAGCCTAACGGTTTCAATGAGGATTATGTACTCGAATTTAATTGGGTCAGGGTAAACTTTTATAACAAGATAAGTTCTAAGTCACTATTGGCCTAACACGTAGTGTGCTTTAAAGATCCAAATTCACTCTGAACTTAATTCTACTCTGAACTTGAGGCCGTTGAAGAAAATAGCGTGAGCTAGCCATGGATGGCGGGCTAGCTTTAGAGGGGAAGGGACGCCCCATCTGAAGCGTTAGCATTTTCGAATAAGGTCGAAGAACACTAAGATGAAGTTAAAAGCTGGATCTGACCACGTCGCGAAATTATCGCTTTTCAGATAATTTTGATGTGGCGGCTGGGAGATCCAAGAGGGAACAGCCGTTGGTTTCCTCTTGGTCTGGTGTGGGTGAAGCGCCACGACGTTAGTGGCCGCAGGCCATAAGTACAAAAGTACAAAGCAAAACAAACACCTGGATTCCGGCTAAAAAACATTGCCGGAATGACACAGTATTTGGCCCGTGCAGGGTGGAACCTTGCGATCTTAATCTGGTGTGGGCGAAGCGCCACGACGTTAGTGGCCGTAGGCCATAAAGTAAAAAGCACAAAGTAAAACAAACACCTGGATTCCGGCTCAAAGCATTGCCGGAATGACGCAGTATTTGGCCCGTGCAGGGTGGAACCTTGCGATCTTAAGCGTTAGTGGCCGCAGGCCATAAGTACAAAGCAACACCTGGATTCCCGATTAACAGATTTTCGGGAATGACAGTGAATATAAGCATTCCCGAGATAACGATAATATTGAACCCTACTCTATTGGCAGTGCTGCATCTCCGCCCCATACCGCCCATGAACCATCGTATAATGCGGCTTGATGATGGCCTGCAACATAGGAGGCTAAAATCAAAATACAGGCGGTGATACCAGAGCCGCAACTGAATACGCGCTGGGCATTATTGCTGGTATCAAGCTTGGCAAAAATCGTGTGTAGCTCTTTAGTCGATTTCATTTTAAAGCCGTTTAACACCTGGGCAAACGGCAAGTTTAATGACCCAGGAATATGACCACTGCGCATGCCAACGCGTGGCTCGGGTGAAGTACCATTAAATCGCCCTGCAGCGCGGGCATCAATAATATCCACATTGGCATGGCCAAGGTGAGTTAACACAAATTCGGTGTCGCATACTTTATGTTGTAAAAAACGCCCTTTTATATCGCCAGCCTGAGTTGGACTCGCAAATTGGCGCACGGTGTCTTTACCTTCTGCACGCCACTGCGGTAAGCCGCCATCAAGCACAAATACTTTTTCGACCCCCATGGCTTTTAATGTCCACCAGGCACGTGGCGATGAATAAATACCTTGGTCATCGTAAATAACCACAGTGCTGTTATGAGTGATACCTAGGATTTGTGCGGCATCTGTAAATTGCTCTGGGGTTGGCATTGCGTGGGTTTGCGGTGAATGGTGATCAAATAATAGCTTATCAATTTGGCATGATATTGCACCGGGGATGACATATAGCTCATCGTAAACCAGTGGTTCTTTGCCCAGCACAACTTCCATGCTGGCATCGAGTATGACTAAATCGGGATCTTCAAGATGTAACGCCAGCCAATCTGTGGTCACTAAAGGAGAATTCACATTATACCTCACTATGTTCACTATATGGTTAAACCAATGGATGCTAGCTCAAGCGTTTTATTGCCGCTGTTTATCAATATAACGCTGAGTTAAGCAGCTTAAATAACTGAATAAAGTAATACCTACAGCATCGGCGACTAAGTCGATAATGTCTAATGTTCTTGATGGAATAAAGCCCTGGCTGATTTCTTCACTCAAGACGAATATTGACACTAGCACAGCACCGTAATAAAGCGGAATACGTCCGAGCGAAAAGTGTCGACTCTGTAACGCTAAATTGGCTACATAAGTTAATAAACCAAATAACAACATATGGCCAACTTTATCGCCATAAGGAATATGACGGATTAAGTCGAAAAAAATACTGTTGCCGCCAGTGTTAGCTAAATAAATGATCCATAAAATAAAACCGAAAAAACCAGCGCCAACAAAGATGGCTAATCGAGAATATAGAGTATGAGTCATGTCGCTTCATCCATGTATGACAGTGGAATTTGTAAGTAATTTTCGAGATTTTAGTGTACGCGAAGAGAACAAAAAGAGGCGTTAATTTTACTTAATAAAAAAGCCCTTTATTGCTAAAGGGCTTTGTTTACATCACAGAGATAATTACCGTTATAAAGCAATCCAGGTGGCTTTTAATTCGGTGTATTTATCAAATGCATGTAATGACTTATCGCGGCCATTGCCTGACTGCTTATAACCACCAAAGGGTGCGGTCATGTCGCCGCCATCGTAGTGATTAATCCACACCATACCACTGCGCAATGCTTTAGCGGTTTTATGTGCCTTGCTTAAGTTTGAGGTCCAAACCCCTGCGGCTAAACCGTAAATGGTGTCGTTAGCAATCTTAATCGCTTCTTCCATACCATCAAATTCGATTACCGATAATACTGGGCCAAAAATCTCTTCGCTGGCGATGCGCATGTCATTTTTAACATTACTGAAAATCGTTGGCTGCACATACATACCGCCCGTTTCTGCCATCACTTGCTTACCACCTGTCATTAATGTGGCACCTTGCTCACTACCGGTTTTAATGTAGTTAAGCACATTAGTCAGTTGTTGTTGGTCAACCATCGCGCCACAGGTGGTCGCAGGGTCTAGTGGATGACCCGGTTGCCAGCCTTGCATTTCTTCAATGATAAGCTGAATTAATTCATCTTTTACGCCAGACTCAACCAATAAACGCGATCCTGCGGTGCAGACTTCACCCTGGTTAAAAGCAATGGCGACGGCTGCGGCTTCTGCAGCGGCTTTTAAATCTGGCGCATCGTTAAACACAATATTAGGGCTCTTGCCACCCGCTTCTAACCACACGCGTTTCATGTTCGACTCGCCGGCATAAATCATCAGCTGTTTAGCAATTTTGGTTGAACCGGTAAACACCAACGTATCGACGTCCATGTGCAAGGCTAATGCTTTGCCCACGGTATGACCAAAACCAGGCAGTACGTTTAATACGCCTGCTGGAATACCCGCTTCGAGGGCTAATTGCGCCATACGAATAGCGGTTAATGGTGACTTTTCAGACGGTTTTAAAATGACACTATTACCCGTTGCAAGCGATGGTCCAAGCTTCCAGCAGGCCATAATCATTGGGAAGTTCCACGGTACAATCGCCGCGACAACACCTACCGCTTCGCGGGTGATCATGCCGATTTCGTTGTGTGCGGTTGGGGCAATTTCATCGTAAATTTTATCAATGGCTTCACCAGACCAGCGAATTGCGCGTGCTGCGCCAACCACATCTACACCTTTTGAGTGTTGAATAGGTTTACCCATGTCTAACGTTTCAAGTAATGCCATTTCATCAGCGTTGGCTTCAAGTAAATCGGCAAACTTAATCATCACCTCTTTACGTTTAACCGGCGGTAAATTTGCCCAGGTACCGGCTTCAAATACTTCACGTGCATTGGCAACAGCCGCATTTGCATCGACTAAGTCACAGCTAGCCACTTTAACTAATACGCGGCCATCGATTGGGCTAATACAATCAAAGGTGTCGCCAGACGCGGCTGATTGATATTTACCATTGATAAAGGCATTTCCGTTAATTTGCAAACTGGCTGCCAGTGCTTCCCAATCGCTACGACTTGTTGGAGTACTCATTGTGACCTCGAAATAATAAATGGATTGATAAGCATCGCGCCATGTGATGCCAAATAAGGATTTTTGTGTCGTTGCTTAATGAAAAATCGACACGGTTACATTACTGAATATTGTCACCTGATGATGCTTAACAGCAAGCTGTTTTCAATATATTTTACAAAACAGGTACATTTAGTTTAAATAAATGCACAAAACGCTTTAACGTTCATTATTTTTGACATAGCATAGCAAATATTCGTCACTCATAATTTAACCATTATGAGATGAAACAACAACCCACTTGTTACCAATGCAGAGTCGAAATATGAGCGAATATCAGCACAAAGGAACTGGCGATTTATCGCAAACATGGCCAAATATGGATCATTATTGGATGCCGTTTACTGCCAATAAACAATTCAAAACCAATCCACGGCTATTAGTGTCGGCGCAAGGAATGTATTACACCGACATTGCAGGTAACAAGGTGCTCGATGCGACTGCGGGGTTATGGTGCTGTAATGCCGGCCATGGCAGAGCGGAAATATCCGAGGCCGTCAGTAAGCAAATTAACCAAATGGACTATGCCCCCTCGTTTCAAATGGGTCATCCACTGGCGTTTGAGTTAGCCCATAAATTGAGTCAAATGAGCCCTGACGGATTAGACCATGTATTTTTTACCAATTCAGGCTCTGAATCAGTTGATACCGCCCTCAAAATGGCCCTTTGCTATCATCGTGCCAATGGCCAAGCGAGTCGCACACGCTTTATTGGCCGCGAACTGGGCTATCACGGCGTCGGCTTTGGCGGTATTTCTGTTGGCGGCATTAGTAATAATCGTAAAACCTTTAGCCAACAGCTGTTACAAGGTGTTGATCATCTTCCCCACACACTCGACATTGCTAATAATGCCTTTAGTCATGGTCTGCCGCCACACGGTTTAGACAAGGCTGAAGTGCTTGAACAATTGATTACCTTACACGGCGCCGAAAACATTGCCGCCGTCATCGTTGAACCTATGTCTGGCTCTGCTGGGGTTATTTTACCGCCACAGGGATACCTTAAACGGTTGCGAGAAATCACCCAGAAATACGGTATTTTACTGATATTTGATGAAGTGATCACCGGTTTTGGCCGCCTAGGTGCCGCCTTTGCCAGTGAACGCTGGCAAGTCACCCCAGACATGATTACCACAGCGAAAGCCATTAACAATGGCGCGATCCCAATGGGCGCGGTATTTGTGAGTAATACCATTCACGACACCTGCATGGACGGCCCTGACGAATTAATAGAATTTTTCCATGGCTACACTTATTCGGGCCACCCTGTGGCTGCAGCGTCAGCGTTAGCAACCTTGTCGATTTATGAAAACGAACAGCTGTTTGAGCGCGCAAAAAATCTTGAAACTTACTTTGAGCAAGCTGTACACAGCCTCAAAGGTTTACCCAACGTGATTGATATTCGTAACACCGGACTCGTGGCAGGCATTCAATTTGCTCCGAGCGACAAAGGCGTGGGTAAACGCGGCTATGGCATATTTGACCATTGTTTTAGAAACGGCGCATTAGTTCGCGCAACGGCCGACATCATTGCGCTGTCGCCGCCATTGATTATCGAGAAATCGCAAATAGATGACATGGTAAATCACCTTGCCGATGCCATTCACGCCGTGGGATAACCAATTTAATAACAAGGACAGAGTTCATGCTTAATATCAGCCATTTTGTGAATGGGCAACACACCCAAGCAAGCCAACGTACACAAACAATTTACGACCCCGCCACAGGTGAAGCTCGTGGTCTCGTGTCATTAGCCAGTCAAGATGACGTAGCCAATGCCATCAGTGCTGCTAAAACCGCATTTGAAACCTGGTCACAAGTCACGCCACTGAATCGTGCTCGCGTGTTATTTAAATTTAAAGCGTTGGTGGAACAGCATGTCGATAAATTAGCCGAATTGATTACCCTAGAGCATGGCAAAGTGCTCGATGATGCCAAAGGCGAAATTACCAGAGGCTTAGAAGTGGTTGAATTTGCCTGCGGTATTCCGCACTTATTAAAAGGTGAGCACACTCAGCAAGTGGGTGGTGGTGTTGATGCATGGTCGGTCAATCAAGCATTAGGAGTCGTGGCGGGGATTGCGCCGTTTAACTTCCCAGTGATGGTGCCCATGTGGATGTTCCCGATTGCCATTGCCTGTGGTAACACCTTTATTATGAAACCCTCAGAAAAAGACCCCAGCTCAGTGATGTTTATGGCCGAATTGCTTAAACAAGCAGGCTTGCCTGATGGAGTCTTTAATGTGGTTAATGGTGATAAAGAAGCAGTAGACGCTTTGCTCACCCACCCTGATATTAAAGCGGTTAGCTTTGTTGGCTCAACCCCTATTGCAGAGTATATCTATGCCACGGCATCAGCCCACGGCAAGCGAGTGCAGGCGTTGGGCGGTGCTAAAAATCACATGTTATTAATGCCTGATGCTGATTTAGATCAAGCTGTTAATGCATTAATGGGTGCAGCATATGGTAGTGCCGGTGAACGTTGTATGGCCATTTCGGTGGTATTGGCGGTGGGTGATATCGGCGACAAACTGGTCGATAAAATATTACCGCAGATTAGTGCATTAAAGGTCGGCAGCGGTATCACCCCTGAGATGGACATGGGACCGCTGATCTCGGCGCAGCATTTAGCCAAAGTACGTGACTATGTTGAAGCAGGCATTAATGAGGGCGCTAAATTGGTTGTCGATGGCCGCAACATCAGCATCAGCGACCACCAGCAAGGTTACTTTTTAGGTGCATGTTTGTTTGACCATGTCACCCCACAAATGAGCATTTACCAACAAGAGATATTTGGCCCAGTGTTGGCCATTGTACGAGTAGACACCTATGGCGAAGCACTAGCACTCATTAACCAACATGAGTTTGGTAATGGCACTGCAATATTTACTCAAAGCGGCCAGGCGGCGCGGCATTTTTGCCACCATGTTGAAGTGGGCATGGTTGGGGTGAATGTGCCAATCCCGGTGCCAATGGCTTTTCATAGCTTTGGCGGTTGGAAACGATCACTATTTGGTCCACTGCATATGCATGGCCCAGATGGCGTGCGTTTTTATACTAAACGCAAAGCCATTACTGCTCGTTGGCCGCAAGCAAAAGCCGACTCCAACGAGCCTTCGGCGTTCATTATGCCCACCATGAAATAAGGTCACATTATGAGTAAACACATTGGCGACATTACCTTATTTAGCAGCCAAACTACCGAGGTTGAGTCGTATCACTTAGCAGATGAAAAAAGAATAACGGCTAACCCGCTGCAGTCGGTACAAAATCATTTTGAAAGCCCGTGCAAGCAATTCAACGTTGGCGTGTGGCAAAGTGAAGCTGGCCGCTGGAATGTGAGCTACAGCGAATATGAGTATTGCGATATTCTCGAAGGTTGCAGCATCATTACCGACAGTCAGGGCAACAGTTTAACGGTCCAGGTAGGCGATAAATTTGTTATTCCCGCAGGCTTTATCGGCACGTGGGAAGTGATTGAGCATTGTAAAAAAATCTACGTTATGTTTGAGCAACAGCTTTAATAACCATAACGTTTAACCGCCATGCGGTACAGACAGAACCTAACGGTTTTGCTTCTGATAAGTGGCATTAGTGGTCGCAGAGTGCCTAAACACCAGCGACTGCATTTTATGTAAATGGAGATAATATCGTGTCGAAAACATTTAAAAGAACGCGAATTGCACTGTTAAGCGGATTAACATTATCAGCTACCCTACTAGCTCCGCTAGCAACGGCAGAAGTCTCTGGCGCAGTGAGCGTAACCAATGATTACCGCTTCCGTGGTGTATCACAAACCGCTGGCGACCCTGCGCTACAAGGCAATATCGATTGGAGCCATGACAGTGGCTTCTTTGTTGGCGCTTGGGGCAGTAACGTCGATTTTGACGAACCTGGCTACAACGGCCCTGACGTCGAAATAGATTTGTATGCCGGTTACTATGGTGAGATTAACGATGACACCAGCTATGACTTAACCTTGTACCGTTATAATTACCCAGGAGACAGCGAACTCGACTATTTAGAAGTGAGCGCAGGCATCGACTTTAATGGTTTTAGAGCCGCTTACTGGTTTACCAATGACTATGGTGGAAGTGATCAAGATCTACATTACACCGAAATAAACTATGGCTGGGAGTTTGCCGAAAACTGGAGCCTAGATTTGCATTATGGCTACAACTTTGGCGACGCCATTGATGACGGCGAAGGCTTTGACAGCTACTCTGATTACTCTATTGGTGTATCAACTGAAGTACAGGGTTTCGGGCTGTCGGTTGCTTATTTAGACACTGACATTGACGGTGATAACGAAGTCAGTTCTGATCTGTATAAAAACACCGGCACATTATTAGCAAGCATTAGTTACTCGTTCTAATCGCAACGGTGAACCAGTCGAGTTTGTACTTATAAAAATAGACTCTGGTGAATACAAAAAAACCGCTTAAGTGCGGTTTTTTTATTTCCTAACCTTCTTAAACTGCCTATGTTCATAATCGATAATAATAGAAGCGTTAAAACAGTCCATTTTATAAATCGTTTTTGTAAGACTTAGACATCGCGCATAAATTTAAAAAAAATTGCATTGCATACCGCGCTTACGGGAGTATCTTACAATAATATAACACCTTAAATATGCGCTACAAAGGAGCGAACTATGGCTGATACCATCATTAAAATTTTGGTGATTGTTGGATTGATTTTTCTCGCGTATAAACTCATTTTTAGCAGCAGTAGTGGCTTAACCATTTTTGAAATGCATTTTAAAGACGGCAAGCTCAGCAACCATAAAGGCAAAATTCCAGAACGTTTTGAACGAGAAACCCGTGCCATTGCTAAATCAAACAAACTGACCTGCACCATTAGAGCGGAAAAATCAGGCCATGTGCGCCTGCACGTATCTGCCAACGTGGGTGATAATTTAACTCAGCAAATTCGTAATCAATTCCCGTTTGAGTATTACGATAAAAAACAGCAAGACTCATCAAAATTGAAAGGCTAGTCATGTTCAGCAGAAACTGCCGGCCGTTAACAAAAAATGGACTCAATTGAGTCCATTTTTTATTAACGCTGCGAAGATTAATCGGCTTGCTTTGAAATCACTAAGGTCACCTGTGCAACGGTAACACCAAACTTAATAATGTCGCTTTTGTTAATAATGGTATTTGGGTCAACTAAAAACATCCAATCGTCAAAATGGACTTCATATTCACTGCCATCGACGGGCAATAGCATGTCGTAGCGCCAACGCAATGCGCTGCCACGAGATTCACCTTGCGCAGTGCCTAAAATATCATTGGCGGTACCTTGATATGTGCCATCTCCTTTATCGATAATGGTCCACACTCTGGTTTGTTTTTCACCATCATCATAGACAAACCACTCATTGATAACGCCTTGCTTACCTTGTGGTGTATCTTTCCATTGGGCATCCATAATAATGGTAAACTTACGGGTCACTTTGCCAGAAAAATCTTGTACAACACCAGCAGCCGTTAATTTGCCATCAAAAAACTGAGCTAAATCCAGCTTAGGATTGGTGTCGGCATAGTCGTCAATTGATGCAGATGAACACGACATTGCACCCAAGGCAAAAAGTACAAATATGGCGCTATGACGCAATGACTTTTTCCAGGTTGTGACGTTCAATAAATGGGTCAATTTAGATAACATAATTCAGCCTTAATCGTATTTAATTCATGCCAATGAGTTGCTGGCGCAGTTTAGGGCGGCTGGTGTTTTCGGATAACCAAATCGCCAAAAAGTCAGCAGGGAACTGCACATTACTCACTTGAAAATAGGGTTTATCATTAAATAAAAACTCAGCTTGAGTGGCGGTATTGACCATAAAGGTTAATCGGTCACCCTCTTTCACATCGGGCCATGCTTTAGCTAATTGTTCGCGATACTCATTAATTTGTTGTTCAGGTATCCCTAAGTGTTGCCATTGGTCGACGGTGGCATCAATTAAATCTTCTGCTTCAATATTACGGTGATATTCAATCTCAAGTTTTAACGGCAATTGATTAGCCTGATATTTACCGTCTCTTGAGTACAGCTTGGCACTGTAGATGTCGAACCACATCATGCTCATACTCGCCGACCCGACCTGACGCATGGTTAAATTGGATGATGATTGCTCAGGTGTTGATAGCTCTGATGTTGATAGCTCTGATGTTGATAAAAGAAACGCTTGAGTATTATTGCTCGCTGTCGCATCTTGATTTGCCATCGCATCACCCATGCTCAGGGTCAAAATAACCATGACGACAGTGGCACCGACTACGCCAAACAGTAACTCCACCAGCCATTGATAAGCACTGCGGGTAACATTAACCGCCTCATTTACCGTTTTCATTGCCGACTCTCCTGAGTAAGATCCGCAGTGTATTCACCGCGACTTATTAACAACAATACGGGAAACAACACACTCCAGATCACTAGCAGCACAATGCCACTGACCCATTGCCCATGTGGTAATAACACTGCACCAAATTCTGCACCTGCGACATAACTTAAGGTACCGAAAACACCGCCAAACAAGGCTTGCCAAAACACAGGAACCTTTTGAAAAAACACTAGGCTGTATCTGAGGCTTAATGCAAATGCGAGCCAAAGCAGTGCTAACCAATACGGTGTCTGGGCAAACACAAATACGCCAAACAAGGTTAAGGCGGTGTCGACACTCATGCCAATCACTGCGCACAGACACATAAGCTGCAGATCTTGTCGTGGCGCTTGAGATAAAAGAAAATGGCCCAGTATGAGTAAAATAGACAACAAAACAAGCTGGTTACCGGCAAGCACTCCGGCCCACCACACCAATTGAAAAGATAACGCATTTAGGAAGATAAATAGCTTTGGATTAGGCATAACTACCTCGTCGCACAAGCAAGGTTGCTCGCAGGATGCGAGCAACGCATAAGGGACATTATTACAGGCGGTATTGTGGTCTTACTGCAACTAAATGCACCGTACTGGTTGTGCGCTCTAAAAAGCCACCTTCACAGTAACTTAAGTAGAACTTCCACATGCGAATAAAATCATCACCGTAGTTTAAGGCTTTAATCTTGTCGTAAGCCGCATCAAAATTTTCATGCCAGTGCTTTAATGTACGAGCATAGTCTTTGCCCATATCACTCACAGACCAGGTGACCATGTCGGTTTTTTTGGCAATGTGTTTGGTCATTTCGCTAACCGAAGGCAGACAACCACCGGGAAAAATATAACGCTGAATAAAATCGACACTTTTACGGTAGCTATTGTAGCGCTGGTCGGCAATGGTAATGGCCTGAATGAGCATACGCCCATTAGGTTTTAATAAGTGTTGTAGCTTTTCAAAAAAGCCACCCAAGTATTCATGCCCCACCGCTTCAATCATTTCAATCGATACTACACGGTCATATTCTCCGGTGAGCAGACGGTAATCTTGTTTAAGCAAAGTGATCTTGTCTTCTAGGCCTTCTTGCTTAACGCGTGCTACGGCATAGTCATATTGCGCATCTGAAATCGTTGTGGTTGTGACATTCACGCCAAAATGCTTGGCTGCATATATCGCGAGTGCGCCCCAACCTGTGCCAACTTCTAATAGTGTTTGCCCAGGCGTTAAATCCAAACGTTCGCAAATGGTGTGCAACTTATGGATTTGCGCCTCATCCAAAGTGCTGTCGTCAGCCGGGTATAACGCACTTGAGTACATCATTTCTGGGTCTAAAAACTGCTGATACATGTCATTACCTAAATCGTAATGCGCCAAAATATTGCGTTTAGAACCCGCTTCAGAATTTCGATTTAATACATGCTTTAAGCGGCTAACACCATTACTCAACCACGAAAAATAACGCTCAATGTTGTCGAGTAATGCTAGGTTACGCGCAAATACTTGCACGACTTTGGTTAAATCGGGGCTGCACCAGTGTCCTTGAATATAGGCTTCACCGGCACCAATTGAGCCACCAAACACCACCTGACGGTAAAAATTAGGGTGCATGACTTGCATCGTTGCATGGATATCACTTTTAATATCGCCAAACTCTGCCGTCTGGTTGCCGTCAACAATCGTTAAATGACCTTCTGCAAGATGTGCGAGTGCACGTAATAAAATTTTTCTTGCCAGACTGTCTGATAAACCAGCTTGAGCCATGCTACTTTCTGTGGCTGTATTTTCCATTTTTTGTCTCCAGTTCATCACTGCGTAGGCTATATCACCTTATTCACAGTCAATACGTTGCGTCAGTCCATTTGGTTTACAATTGTTTTGCTGACTTGTTAACCATGTTGATTAGATGGCTTTGTCGGCTGCTTACTCACAAAGGGAATACGTTTAACAAATAGCTTGAGTGCTTGCCAGTAAATACCCAACATAATGCTGGCTGTCATGAGCGGAAAATGCAGCATAAACTGCCGGACACTTTTCGCGCTTATGTCTTGGCGTTTAAGTACCACCCCTGCATCAAATAATTTATCGTTGTTGGCGTTGCGATTTTCAATAGTCACCTTTAAAAACTTAGCAGGCGCGGTAATTCGCCATAAATAGTGCATGTCTAAATTCATAAATGGTGACACATGGAACACCTTGTCGGTATGAGTGGTATTGGCGATGTCGACAAGATAACAATGGCGTTCATTCCAGGGTGTGTTGCTCACTTCTGCCAACATATAAACCATTTCGTCATGGTGATAACAAAAGTAAAAATTAACGGGACTAAAATAAAGACCACAATGGCGAATTTGTCCCGAAAAAATCACTCTGTCACATTGCTGGCTCGCGCCTAAATGCTTAATTGTGGCTAATACCCGTTGCTTTAACGCCCGAGCGTCATTGCCATGACAAGCAGTAGGTAAAACTAACGCGTCGGAAAATTGCTTATCCAATTCATTTAAATAATCGCTAGGCTTAAATTTTAATGGCGTAAATCGATCAGTCGAAAACAGTTTACTGGTCGCGCATATGGCATCCACTTCGTCTAAATCAATCGCCATCATCGCCAACTTGTAGCCAAAACTGTGTACTTTAGGCACATGGCGACGATGGCTGACAGTGCCAGTATAAATACCGCTATGTAAGCTCTGTGGCGATGAAGTTAATGTCATAAGGTGATCCCAAAAAGATTACATACGTCTACCGCGCTGCGCACGCCATCTTCATGAAAGCCATTGTGCCAATAGGCACCCGCATAATAAGTATGACGTTTACCATTAATTAGCGATTTTTTAGCTTGTGATTTCATGCTGGCATCATTAAACACCGGGTGCGCATAATTAAATTTACGCAAAATTTTTGATTCGTCAATCAAATCAGTTTGATTGAGTGTCACACAAAATGTAGGCGCGTCTTTGGGTAGGCATTGCAAGATATTCATGTTGTAGGTCACGCTTGCTGGACGCTGAGCGATATCTAACTCATTTTCACCATCGAGGCGATAGTTCCAACTGGCCCAGGCCGCTTTGCGTTTAGGCAATACATTAATGTCGGTGTGTAACACCACTTCATTATTTTGATAGGCCATCGGCGCTAATATTTCTGTTTCATCCTGGCTTGGGTCGGTCAGCATGGCGAGTGCTTGATCGCTATGGCACGTCAACACCACATCATCAAACTGTTGCCACTCACCATTTAAGACTTGAATTTGCACGCCATCGTCATTGCGCTTAATCCCTGTCACCGGCGAATTAAGGTGTATACGCTCTTTAAACGGCGCGGTTAATGCCGGAATATAACTGCGTGAGCCGCCTTCAAGCACATACCATTGTGGGCGGTCATTAATGTTGAGCAAACCGTGGTGTTGAAAAAATCGAATAAAAAATCGTAGTGAAAAGCCACGCATATCGTCAATGCTGGCCGACCAAATTGCAGCGCCCATTGGCAAGATGTAATGCTCACAAAAAAAGGCAGAAAAATCATTTTGATCAAGGTATTCACCCAGCGTGGTGCTTGGGTATTTGTCTGCTTCGTAAATCGCTTTACAACCATTGTTAAAACGCACTATTTCGCCAAGGAATTTGTAAAAACTGGGGCGGAATAAATTGCGACGCTGGGCAAACAAACTCCATAAATTATGGCCGTTATATTCAAGTCCAGTAATGGCATTATTTACGCTAAAGCTCATCTCGGTCGGCATAGACTTAACATTGATCTGCGCCATGAGTTTTTCAAAACGAGGGTAAGTGCGGTCATTAAACACAATAAAACCGGTATCAATCGCATATTGCTTACCAGCAACTTCAACATCTACAGTGGCGGTATGGCCACCAATATAATCGTTAGCCTCAAAAACAGTCACCTTATGTTGACGGCTCAATAAGTGTGCGCAAGTTAAGCCTGAAATGCCTGTACCAATCACGGCGATGTTTTTCATTTAATAATCCTTGGAGTACGCTATCAAATCATTTTCAGAGTAATTTATTAACTGATTAATTAGACTTTTTTGCCAGTAAAGACACTAATAATGACTCGGGTAATAGTGACGCTAATTTAAGTAACCAGGTAAATTTACCTGGAAAGTGAATTTCTTTTCGCTGATTGTTCATGCCATTAAAAATCGCCACTGCGGCTTGCTGGGCTGTAATTTGCATTGGCATCGCAAAATCGTTTTTATCGGTGAGTGGTGTTTTAACAAATCCTGGGCAAATCACGCTAACGCCAATATCGTGCTCGGCTAAGTCAACCCGTAAACTGCGGCCTAAATAACTAATTGCGGCTTTTGATGCGCCATACGCTTCAGCGCGAGGAAACGGTAAATAGGTTGCGCTTGAACTCATTAATCCAAGCTGTGCGCCACTGCTGAGTAACGGTAAAAAATGCTCCAGACAATAGCCCATCGCAACCACGTTGGTGTTTATTACCCGCGCAAACAATGCTGAGTCAAAATGCAATGCATCGTCGATGTACTCACAACTGCCGGCATTGAGTATCACGTGCTGTAGCTGCCAGTGATTATCAAGCAGCAACTGCTTAAGCTCAGTCGCTGCAGCTTGTACTTGGGCGCTGTCGGTAATATCAAACTCAAGCGCGGTAGCACCGTTGATTTTTTGCAGTGCATCGCGGTTACGACCACAGGCAATAACCGCCATGCCTTTGCTGATATAGTGTTCAGCTAACGCCAAACCAATGCCGGAGCTGGCGCCAGTAATTAATACAGCAGGTGATTTTGCGATTGTCATGACCATTATTTTGCTGCTCTGTTTTTTAGCAAGCCGATTAAACCGCCTAAAAAAGGCACTTGCTCATAAAGCATTTGACCTAAATCAAAGTAGTCTCGGTGAGCGTAAATTTTGTCATCAAATTTAAGCTGCGACATGCCTTCAACGTGGATTGTTTGACCTTTATTAAGCTTGGGATGCGAATAAGCCATAGTCCAATACAATGCTGCCTGGCTGTTGTTATGGCTCACAACTACCTCGTTAATGTCGAACTCAATGTGAGTGACATTAAGGTACATATTGGCAAAATATTGAGTGAGATCGTTAATACCACTGACTTGATGCATGGGGTCGCGAAACATAATGTCGTCTCGATACACTTGGCGCAGTAAAAACAAATTATCTTTATTAAGCTGCTGATACATATCAATAAAGGCATCAACAATAGCAGGATGACCATTACTAGGGTTGGTATTTTCGCCCTTTAACGGTTTTGATGAAATATCAACTATCGACTGTGCGCTTTGCATTAACAGACTCCTATTACGCCATTACGGTACCTTAAGCAAACACATATACAACAATGCCTTATATCACAATAAGATAAAAGTGTTTCATGCAGCTAAAGCAATACTAATTCAATTACATGTTGATACGAAATAAGGCAAAATGCAGATCACTATGGTAGGTAAAAAGCAAAACGCCCAAGCTAAGCTTGGGCGTTTGTCATTCAATGGCTCAACAAAACAAATTAATAGCCGGTTTTGGCTACCGGTTGCCAATGTTTATCGACCTCTTCTTTAATAAAGGCTTGTTTCGCTTTAATGGCGTCAGCTTCAATAAATCCGATGGCAGCGTGGGCTTTTTCTTTGGTGCTGTAATCTGGATACTCCACTTTTTCAACCGAAAGTTGATTCAACACTCTTGCTAATGCTTCACGGCCATACGTAATCTGCTCGGTTGCCATGTCAAGTAATGCAACACCTTCTTTAGGGTTATGAGCATATAAACCGTGCGATGCCATAGCAAAGTCCCAGCGCCACTGTGCATGACGAATCGCCATGATCGAATCGTTCATTTGTGGCCATGTTGCCCCGGCATCCCATGCCGCTTTCGCTTCATAATGTGCCTGAACTAATAAAGACTCTACGTTACGTGCTTTGGCTTCAATATTGGCTTTGGTTTTATCGAGCTTTTTCACCATGGCTGCTTTACTGCTGTGGCAACTGGCACAGGTTTGCTCAAAGTTATCCATGGCACCAGCAACTTTATGATCGGTAAACGTATTACCCTGGGCATCTTTTGTTGCTGGCATATGGCAAGTAATACACGTTACGCCTTTTTTAGCATGAGTAGAACGGCTCCAATGCTCAAATTCAGGATGACGAGCTTTTAAAATTGGTGTTTTTGAAATCGGGTGGATCCATTCATAAAAACGACGAGTGTCGTAATATTTTTCAATGTCATCAGCGGTGCTGCCGAAAATCCAAGGGATATTAACCTTGTTACTTTTCTCGGGTTGGAAGTAATACGTCACATGACATTGACCGCATACCTGTGCACCTTGCATGGTGGTGTCTTGTTTATCAAATGGCAGTTTAATTTTTGCCATCGCATCTTGTGCATGTGGGCGCGGTAATGCCAGTTTTTCACTGCCGTCAACATGACAGTCACTGCAATACACCACAGATTTTATCTCGCGGCCTAAATCAACAAAGTTAGCCCCTGAATACCCTTCGATACCCATTTCTTTCATTAATCTGGGTGCATCTGGGGTTTTACAGGTCCAGCAACTGGCCGATAAGCCTTTATCACCTTCAGCAATTGCCACACCAGTTCGTAAAGTATGAGTGACGTCGGCAACCGCAAACTGGTGGCCACGCGGGCTATGATACTCTTTAGCAAAAGATGAACCGGCCCATAGAATAATGCTGGCAGGGTATTGCGCCAACATGTCTTCACGCTCTTCTTGCTCAACCGTTGCCTGCCAAGAGTCAAACTGATTAGGAAACTTAATTTGGTTTGGATCGACCTCTGCGCTTTGCAAAGACCAAGATGTCAGGGTTAATAATGCCAACCCAGCAGCAAGCACTATCAGCCCAAGCTTACTGCGTAGTGGACGAGAAGCTTTCATCATTACTTCTACTAGTAAATTAATCATACAGTTTGCCTTTCACCAGAAATCATCGATATAAATTGAACATTACCCAGGACGACCATCGAGTCGAGGACGCATTAAAATAGGCGCATAAAACCACACAAACATCCCAAAGCCGATAAACCAAAACATCCCAGCAATCCATAACCACATTTGGGTGTGCTCTGGCATGAATAACGGCATTATTGCCCTAAACACGGCGGCTAACGCGATGCTCAAAAAGGCTAATGTCATATTAGGGCCTTGATAAATATTACGGCTAGTGTGGCCCAGTGATACGCGCGAGATCATCGATAAACACAATGCTGCAATACCGCCCACTGCAAAAAGATGTAATAGCGTGCGATAGGCATATTCGTTATTAATATTGATTGCCATCAAAATAAGCGTGATAGGCAAAGATAAATACGCTAAATGCAAAGACCAGAGCATGGGTTCTTTTAGCGTTTTATGCGCTTGCCAACGAGCAAAACGAATAAGGTGTAATCCACCAGCAACTGCCAGTAATATCTGCTCAATCCCCTTCGGAAGCCAGTGACTTACAGCTTGTATAAACAATATTCCCATCGTCAATAATAACGTGTTTTCTAATATACTAATGGGATCTGGCTTCGGTTGTTGAATACGCATTGCAGTAAAAAATGGAATGACTCGACCACCCACAATGGTGATGATCATGGCGACCCACCAAATCATTCCCTGCCATAGTTGAGTTGAAAGTGAAAAATCGCGTTGATACAGCGCATAATAACTGACGAGATTAACCACGAGAGCCACCACTAGCAGCAATGGAAAACCGATATTACGCCATTGTTTTACCGGGTAAATACATCGCCACAATGCCAACGCACTCAAGCCTAAAAATAAGCTGTCGAATAAGGCTGGAAGCACTAATGGAATATTCATTGGCAGAAGCAGCATTAATCGAGCAATGAGCCAGCATGCAAATGTCAGCATCAAACTGCGGCCTTTAATCGTCGGTTGATTAGTCCATGCCTGCACTGCGGTCAGTAAAAAACCACACACAATGGCCATGGCAAAACCAAACAGCATTTCATGCGGGTGCCACCATAACGGCACCACATTGGCCCAAAACTCACGGTTAAATAAACTGTATTGCGGCGTAAACCAGCCCATTAACCATAGCGGAATGTACAACGCAGCCAAAACAGCACCGCCAAGAAAAAATGGCCTAAAGCCTAAACGCCAGATCGCAGGGGTGTTATCAATTTCAGCAGGGTCATCAATATTTAGCATAAGCAGCACACTCGTTTTATGAGTTAAAAGCATAAGATTTAAACATGCATAAGATTTAAACATGTATAACATATAAATCTTTAATTAAGGCCATTGTATGCTGCCCAATACATTACTTCAATCATTCCCCTTAGCTAATGCAAACTAAGCTGGCCATACTGTGATCTAACGCAAAAAAGCCAACACCGATTTCGGTGTTGGCTTTTATTTATCGTGCTAAAAAAATTAAAGAAAACGCTAGTTAACCTCGCTTGAGTGCACTCAATACTTCAATGGCTCTTAAGCGTGCCATTTTGTGTTCAACAATTGGCTTGGGATAACCCTGGTTGTCCGTTTGAGCAAATAAATCATTCACGTTAACCGATTTAGGCTCATGGATATCTTTAATAGACCACCGGGCAATTTCAGGAATATAACGCTTAATAAAGCTGGTGTCTGGGTCAAACTTACTACTTTGCATCATAGGGTTAAACACCCTAAAGTAGGGCTGAGCATCGCAACCTGTTCCGGCAGACCATTGCCAACCACCATTATTAGACGCTAAATCACCGTCAATCAGTTGTTGTCTAAAGTAGCGTTCGCCCCAACGCCAATCGACCAATAAATGCTTGGTTAAAAAGCTCGCTACCACCATGCGTAAACGATTGTGCATCCAACCCGTTTGATTTAATTGACGCATCGCGGCGTCCACTATCGGGTAACCTGTTTGGCCATCACACCAGGCCTTAAACTCTTGTGGATCATTGCGCCACACAATGCCATCACCCAACTCGTTAAAGTTATGCTCCATCGACAACCGTGGAAAAGCCACCAGCAAATGACGATAAAACTCACGCCATATCAATTCGTTTAGCCAGGTTTTAGCAGGGCTGGTATCGTCAACTAACGCCTCTGGATAACGCGCTAGAATTGCCGCGACACACTGGCGTGAGCTAATAATACCAAGCGCTAAAAAAGGCGACAAACGACTGGTGCCGTCAAGTGCAGGGAAGTCTCTTTCTGCCTGATAGTCAGCCACTTGGCTTACTAAAAACTGATCTAATATTCGTTTGGCTGCGCCCTCGCCTGCAGTCCATTGTTCGCTGCTACGTTTAGCACAATCAAATTCAATATTGGCAGGCAATGCTAATGACGCTGCGACGGGAGCAGGTGCTGCAACAGGTAATATGGCTTTTTGGCTGGCGATACTTTTCCACTTTTTGGCAAATGGCGTAAACACCTTGTACATGTCGCCAGACAAGTTAAGCACCTCTCCGGCAGCAAATACACAATCTTGATTGATTAATGTCAGCGGCACACCATGTTCAATTAATTGCGCATCACGGCGACGCTCATTAATTTCAGGTTCGCTGCCAGCAAACACAGCATCAATTTTGTGCTGTTGTAAATAGTCATTTAACGCGGCGTGAATATCACTAAACAATTGCAAATGAATGACATCTAAAGCAATACCTAAAGCGGCAAGCGACTGTGCTAACAAATTAACATGACGCTCTATAAAATCAATTTGTATTGGCGCAACATCATGCTGCGCCCATTGCGACGGCGTCACAATGTATAACGCTCTCACCTGACCTTGATGTTGTTTGGCAAACTCACAAGCAGCCACTAACGCAGGGTTATCTACAACTCGCAAATCTTGCCTAAACCACATCAGGCTATTCATATTACTCATTAATACTCGACCTAGTAGGCATAACGAAGCTTAAGCGCTTCAGGATGCGGATTTAAATACACTTGCTCTTGAATATACGGTGTATGAAATTCACGTACATAGTGGTTAATTAAGGTAATAGGTACTAATAAAGGTAATAATCCCTGGCGGTATTTTAAAATCGATTCGCTCAATTCTTCTTTTTGATCTGCACTTAATTGCTTCTTAAAATAACCTTGAATATGTTGCAATGTGCTGGTGTGATTTTTACGCGTCGCAATAATTTTTAACGCCGTCATAAAGCCTTCGAAATACTGCTGCGCCGTTTGTTCTAGATCTTGGATGTCGGCTAATATTGGACCTAACTCGCGATACCATTTAGGGCTATGAGCCATGAGTAAGTATTTATAACGCGAATGAAACTGCATTAGTTTGTGTTTAGTTAGCCCAGACTGGTTCATTTTCTTCCAATCGTTGTAAGCAAATACGCGAGTGAAAAAGTTTTCTCGGATTGGTAGATCGTGTAAACGCCCTTCTTCTTCTACTGGCAAAAACGGGTAACGTTCCATTAATATTTTTGCAAAAACACCAACGCCTGTCTTACTGCCGTTATTAGTGCCAATTTTATATTCGGTTACGCGCTCCATTCCGCAGGTTGGCGACTTTGCACATAAAATATACCCGCCTAGATAGTCGAGCTCTTCTACTTTGCTTCGAGAATATTCATTAAGCTTATCAGTCACGTCTAACGAGCCATCAGCACTTCTAATGTGCACAATGTCGCCGTCGCGAATTTGACGAATACTTTTGCGTGGTGCACCCATGCCAATCGCCATTTCAGGGCAAACAGTGGTGTATTCAAAAAACGGTTCAATTTCTTGTTTACAGTAATAAGAGTTTTTATGGCCGCCATCAAAACGAACTTGATTGCCCAATAAGCAGCTGCTGATCCCAATTTGGATTTTTTCTGGCACAAATGTGGCTGTATCTGGCATTTATAATACTCCTGAGACCGAATTGATTTTGCCTGTTTTCAAGCAAATCATACCCACTTATTGTGGGTTTAATGTTTCATAATACGAAATGAAAATGAATTAAGTTCATTATTTATAGAACGTTTTCAGCTAAATTTGAAGCATAAAAAAGCAGAACCGAGATTCTGCTTGTCTATTTAGTTAAATAGTGAGGTCGTTGTACTTAACCAACCTGCGCCTTCGCTTTATGACCTACGTATTCAAGGCCCCACACCAAGGCAATACCGACCAGCGCACACACTATGGCCATGACAATTTGTGATGACTCACCAGTAACTTGTTCAAACTGAAACGGCGATAAGTTTTGCTCCAGTAAAGGCACTTGTTCACCTTTACTGTTTTCGCGCCAGCTAATCACTTCTTTCCACGGCCAAATTTTACCTAATGTACCAAGCATCAACCCGGTTAAAAACAGCACAGTGGCATCGTGAAACTTACGCAGCAAGGCCGATAGCACATGGCTAAAACTGAGTAAACCAATGGCAGCGCCTGCAGCAAAACACGCTAGATAAATAATATCAAACCCTTTAGCTGCGGCGAGTACCGCAGGATACATGCCTAATAACAGCAAAATAAAGCTGCCAGAAATCCCCGGTAAAATCATCGCGCATATTGCAATGGCGCCGCAAAAGAAAAAGTTAAGATAAGTAATCTGCAATTCAATGGGGTGCAATACCGTAATGGCCCACGCAAAGGCCACCCCAAGGGCAAACATGACAATACGCAGCGCCGTGTACCTTTCTACCTGCTTTACCATGTGCACAACAGAGTAAATAATTAACCCAAAAAAGAACGACCATACTGGAATGGGATGGGTGGCCAATAGCCACGAAATCAACTTAGCTAAGGTAAAAATACTGGTTAAGATACCGCCAAACACACACAGCAAAAATGGCCCGTTAATGTGCATAAAGGCCGCTTTAATCCCCTGCTGCTTAATAATGCCAAACAAAGATAAATTGATTTTGCGTATACCGTCTAACAATGGATCTAATATCCCGGTAATAAATGCAATGGTTCCACCAGAAACGCCCGGCACCACATCGGCAGCCCCCATGGCCATACCTTTGATATAATTCAACAACAAGTTCGATTTCAAAATTTATCCTTAACTATTCAGCACTGGCAAAATTATACCTGTCGCCAAGCAAATGAGCGATGAAAAAGAGTGCCTAACGCTTCACCCAAGGTTACAACAATGTTAATCTCATCCGACCAGACAACGTATTTATTCAATAATCCGAGTTTTTATTAATATGACACCAACTAAACCTAATAAAGTCATGTCACTGTACAAAAAAGTGACCTCATACCCTTTTGGCAAACATATTTTTTCTAAAATGGTCGCACGCATGGCGCCCTATTTTGGCACGGTTCATCCGTACATTAACGAGCTAAAGGTTAATCGTTGCGAATGTTTAATTAAAAAACGTAAAAAAGTGCAAAACCATATTGGTACCGTACATGTTATTGCGATTTGTAATGGCTTAGAAATGGCAATGGGCACCATGGCCGAAGCTTCTATTCCTGCGCATTTACGTTGGATACCTAAAGGAATGTCGGTTGACTATACCGCTAAAGCAGGGACTGATATTCTGTGTGTCGCAGAGGTAACACCAGAGCAGTGGCAAGTGGGTGATATGTTAGTGGACGTAAAAGCCTATGACACTAATGGTGTGGTCGTCGTACAAGGCCACATTAAGCTGTGGATTTCTGAAAAACCGAAAAAATAGTTATAAAATCATAAACAATCATAAGATAATCAAATTTATTATATTTTTTGCTAGGGAAGCATAATGTTAAAAAACGATCTCGCAAGTGTAAGTAATAATCACCTGGGTAAAATTATTCCAGTATCGATATTGTTAATCATGCTTATCAGCTTATATGGCAGCTGGTATACGATTGACCAAGGCGAACGCGGCGTATTATTGCGTAACGGTAAAATTATCGATACCGCAGAACCTGGGCTTGGGTTTAAAATTCCATTAATGGACACTGTGGTAAAAATCTCAACTCAAACTCACACCGCAAGTTATCAAGCGCTACAGGCCTATAGCCGCGATCAGCAACCTGCTACCTTACGTGCGTCAGTGACGTTTAGTGTGCCACCCGATCGCGTTGAAGAAGTGTATGCCAAGTTTAAAGGCATCGACTCAATGGTTTCACGCTTGCTCGACCGCCAGGTGCCAACTCAAGTTGAGAACATTTTTGGTAAGTACACCGCCATCTCTGCGGTTCAGGAACGTATTAAGTTTGGTATTGACGTGACAGATGCCATTACCAAGTCAATCAAAGGCCCGGTAACGATTACCTCGGTACAGATAGAAAACATCGATTTTTCTAATGCTTATGAGAAATCGGTAGAAGACAGAATGCGCGCCGAAGTCGAAGTACAAACCCAATTGCAAAATCTTGAAAAAGAACGTGTTAGCGCGCAAATTGCCGTGACTCAAGCACAAGCAGAAGCTGACTCTCAGTTAGCGCGTGCCATTGCAGAAGCCGAAAGTATTCGGATTAAAGGTAATGCTGAAGCGTCAGCAATTAAAATCCGTGCCGAAGCTTTAGCACAAAACCAAAACCTGGTTGAGCTAACCAAAGCTGAGCGTTGGGACGGTAAGCTGCCTACCACCATGTTACCGACTGGCACGATCCCGTTTTTAGAAGTACAGAAAAAGTAATCCATAACGTTAAGTCAGCGTTGTGGATGCGTTTAATCCTCAATAACGATTAACATCTTAAAAAACCAAGCACAATGCTTGGTTTTTTATTGCCTCACGCGTAAATTAGCTACAGTTTTAATCATCCAAAAGGACTTCTGCGATTAACAGTGTAACTCACATGGACGAGCAATCTGCTTCGACTCAACCACAACGCCTAGCCAACCTTGATGCCATTCGTGGTGTCGGCGTACTGGGTATTTTCTTTTTAAATATCTACTTTATGGGCAATAGCTTTTTTGGCTATGCGCCGCATGCTGTGCAGCCGGTTAGCGACATTACGATTGAGTTGTTGAGTAACTTTTTCCTGGAAGGCCGTTTCTTTAGCTTATTCGCAATGTTGTTTGGCGCGGGTATGTTAATTCAATTTCAAAAATACCAATCTGAGTTAACACCTGGTTCATCACAAACCTTTCTCAAGCAACAAAAGTGGCGCTTATATTGGCTGATTATATTTGGGATTATTCACGGGATTTTTATTTTCCCAGGCGATATTTTATTGTCGTATGGCATTAGTGGCTTATTGGCTTTTAAGTATCGCTACCTCGATGCAGATGCATTAATCAGGCAGGCAAAATGGTTTATTTTTATGTCGCTGATCCCAATCACTTTGATATCGTTCACGCCAGACGACCAGGTATACCTGCGTGACTCCTCACTCTTTATTGAACAATTATCAGCATGGACGGGCAGCTATTCAGAGCAATTAGTGTTGCACCTAATGATGTTTGGTTACATGGTGATGGTCATCCCACTGACACTGATGTGGTTTATTGCTGGGCTGATGTTAATCGGCATGGCACTGTATAAACGCGAAGTATTTAGCAAGGGATTAGACGCCAAGACACTCAAACAAAGTCTCTTTTGGGCTGTGACGTTATCATTAGTCGATTCAGTATTGAGCTTTAGCGGTAATACACTATTAGTGGCACTCTCGGACGTGATTTTACTGTTAAGCGCCATCGCCTGTGCTTTGGTGTATATCCATATCATTTGTTTGTTGTGTAAAAACAGCTCACAGCGTTTAAGCGCGCTGCAAAACGTCGGTAAACTGGCATTCAGTTTGTATATTCTACAGTCCATTGTTGGGATTATACTGCTCCGCTACCTTGCCCCTGAATGGCAGCAACAGCTAGATAGAACGGGCTATATGTCTATCGCAGTCATTTACACCATGGTGCAACTATTGCTCGCGCATTGGTATTTACGTTATTTCAAACAAGGTCCACTGGAAAAACTGTGGCGCTATTTAGTGCTAAGACGTGGCTAATCGCTGTAGGCATTGAGAGCAACAACACCTTGTCACCTGTAATCACATCATCTGAAAGTGAAAAACGCCCATATGAACAAATTTGCTTGGCTAATGTTAACCGTGCTCACCATGGTGAGCGCATTGATTCAACCCTGGCTAACCGCCGTTTTTTTATCGCTTAACTTACTGACCATCAGTTTGTATTACCTCGATAAACGCGCAGCGATTAAAAGCTCGCGCCGCATCAGTGAAAAAACACTTCACCTTTGTGCGTTATTTGGCGGTTGGCCCGCAGCGCTGTTAGGTCAATTTCATTTTCGCCATAAGACCCAAAAGAAACCTTTTATTAGGATATTGTGGTGCTGCATAGTGGTTAATATTGCCGTGATTAGCGCGGCGGGTTATGTCTATTTAGATTGGACCACAGTGCAAATGTCATAAGGCATTAAAAACATCTACCGCGAAACAATAACCCGCTGACTAAATAGATTTTGTTCATTTGATAGCGCCAATCGTTTTGCGGTAAACTCATGCTACTAAACCTATTTTATTGAGAACTATTATGCGTATGATTTTGGCCGTGGTGGTCATTGCTGGAGTGATATTTTACTTTTTCAGCCAAATGAATAACTCAAAAGAAGCAAAAGAAAATATCGAAAAAGGTAAGTTGTTTTTAGCTGAAAACGTCAAGCGCGAAGGCGTAGTGCAAACCTTATCTGGGCTGCAATATGAAATCCTCACCAAAGGCGACAACACCGAACATCCTAAAGCCAACAGCAAAGTGACCGTGCATTACCATGGCACACTCGTGGATGGCAGCGTATTTGACAGCTCGGTTGAACGTGGCGAAACCATCAGCTTTGGCTTAAATCAAGTCATTAAAGGCTGGACTGAAGGCGTGCAATTAATGACTGTAGGCGATAAATTCCGTTTTTATATCCCAAGCCAACTTGCTTACGGTAACCGCTCAACCGGTAAAATCGTCGGTGGTTCGGTATTGATTTTTGATGTTGAGTTGTTTGAGATTAACTAGCCTCAACTCAAGGCCACTGAAACTATTTAAGATCAAAATAAAGCCTCCAATCGCGGAGGCTTTGTTTTTTAACGCATGCGCGTTTCAAGTAATCAGCTTTAACCTAAGTAAAACGGATCATCAATCGATTTGGCTGGTTGGGTAAACCATTTAGGCCCTTGAGCCGTCATGTAGAAATGATCTTCATGACGAATACCAAACTCACCCGGAACGCATAACATAGGCTCATTACTAAAACACATACCACTGGCAAGTAACGTTGAGTCATTACCGACTAAATACGGCCATTCATGGATGTCTAACCCTATACCATGACCTGTGCGATGCGGTAAGCCTGGTACCTGGTAACCTGGGCCAAAGCCTGCTGCTTCTAATACCTTGCGCGCTGCAACATCAACATCACAGCATGGCGTGCCTATTTGCGCGGCATCAAATGCCGCTATTTGTGCATTTTGCTCTAGTTGCCATAACTGGCGTTGACGCTCATTAGGTTCACCAAATACATAGGTACGGGTAATATCTGAGTTATAACCGTGTAACTGACAGCCAGTATCAATCAGCACAGTGTCGTTAAGTGTTAATGATTTTGGCGACTTAACCCCATGCGGATAGGCGGTATCTTCGCCAAACAGTACAATACAAAAATACGAGCCTTTAGCTGCGCCAACAGCGTAATGAGCCTGATCGATAAAATCTTCAACCTCTGCTGTAGTGATGCCTTCACGTAATATACTCGCTGCCGCTTTATGCACCTCAAGCGTCATGTCTTTAGCACGTTGCATTAAGGCGATTTCGGCAGTGGATTTAATCATACGACAACCCGCGGTAACGGTTGTTGCACTCACAAACCGATGTTGAGGTGCAGCTTGAGTGATGCCGTCGCTAATAAAAAAGGGCGTCGATTCATCAATGCCGATTTTGGCTTGGGTTAACCCCATATTGTTGAGCACATCGGCAAATAATTGATAAGGGCTTTGGTCTTCGTGCCAGGTGTTTACTTGGCCATTGATGGCCATATACCCTTGCAAGGTATCAAGTTCAAATGCTGGGGCAATATACTCAATATGACCCACGGCAGGAATAATCGCGCCCACCATGCGCTCACTTGAAAACCAACGCGTGCCACTAAAATAGTACAAGTTCGTGCCCGCATTAACATAAATGGCATCTAAACCATGTTGCGCCATTAACTGTTGTGCGCGCGAAATACGCAGCATAAATTCATCATCACTTATTGCTGCCACGCCGTCAGCCATGTGGGTTAATTTAGCTAACGCTTGCAGTGGGCTTACGCCACCAACACCGATTGTCATAACATTTCCTTTATTATTGTTATTATTACGTTTAAATAAAGCATTTACTCTGGGCTAGAATACCGTCTGTTTGTCATTGTTACCATGCATACAATATCTGTTTACAATATAAGTTTACAATTTTAGCTTGCCTAATCTTAGCGACTTCGCTTGCAAGGCTTGTGCTGCCCTTGCGATAATTGCACTTCATTTATAGAGCTGAGTCCATCAGTCGCCTCCAACGGAGAAACCATGTCCAATATTATTGCTACGCGCCTCAATGCCATTCGCCAACAACTTGAAGTGAACCACATCGATGCCTTTATCATTCCCCGCGCCGATGAATACTTAGGTGAATACGTGCCTGCGCGTAATGAGCGTTTACATTGGGCCACCGGCTTTACCGGTTCAGCAGGTATGGCGATTGTACTCAAAGATCGCGCGGCTATTTTTACCGACGGGCGTTACACGGTGCAGGTTCGCCAACAAGTCGATGGCAGTTTATTTGAATATTTAAGCCTGTATGACGACCCGCAAATTGACTGGCTAATTGATACATTGCCGACTGGCGCTAGCGTCGGTATCGACAGCCGCTTGCACACTCTTGCATGGTATCAACAGGCTAAAGCGCAGTTTGATAAAGCCCAAATTAATCTGGTTGAAGTAAATGACAATCCGATTGATGTGAGTTGGTTAGACCGCCCTGCACTGTCGGCATCCACGATGACCTTATTTAGCCATGAGGGTGCTGGGCGTAATAGCATTGAGAAACGCCAACAAATTGGGGCCTTAGTTGAAAAGCAAGGTGCTGACGTGGCACTTATCGCGGCATTAGATTCGTGTTGCTGGTTATTGAACATCCGCGGAAACGATGTGCCACGCTTCCCCGTCATACTGGGCTGCGGTTTATTATCGGCCAATGGCGACATGACTTTTTTTACCGATTTAGCCAAAGTACCGCAAAACGTAACAGAACATGTAGGCGCTGGTGTGAGCTTTAAAGATGAAGCTGAATTAGCCACTATGTTAACCCAAATGGAAGGCGTTAAGTTATTAGCCGACCCGCATTCAGCCAATGCATTCTCACAATTACTGGCACAAAAAAGTGGTGCTAAGCTGATTGTTGGTACCGACCCAGTTGCCTTACCTAAGGCGCAAAAAAATAGCGCAGAACTCGCGGGTATGCGCGCCTGTCATATTCGTGATGGTGTTGCAGTTAGCCGCTTTTTAGCCTGGTTAGACAGTCAGGTTGAGCAGAAAATCATGCACGATGAAGCGCAACTGGCAGACAAATTAGAGAGTTTTAGACTGCAAGACCCACTGTATCGCGAGCCAAGTTTTGACACTATCTCAGCCACAGGTGCCAACGCTGCCATGTGTCATTACAATCACAATAATGGCACCCCAAGCACCATGACCATGGACAGTATTTATTTGGTTGACTCTGGCGCACAGTATATCGATGGTACGACCGATGTGACCCGCACTATCGCCATTGGCAAAGTGACTGACGAGCAGAGAAAAATGGTGACGCTAGTATTAAAAGGTCATATTGCGTTAGATACGGCGCGCTTCCCTAAAGGCACTTCGGGTGTGCAGCTCGATGCATTTGCTCGTCAATATTTATGGCAACACGGTTTTGATTATGACCACGGAACCGGTCATGGCGTTGGCCACTTTTTGAGTGTACATGAAGGCCCGCAGCGTATTGGTAAAAACGTCAATGGCGTCGCCTTATTGCCTGGTATGGTGTTGTCGAATGAGCCAGGTTATTACCGCGCCGACGGTTTTGGTATTCGTATCGAAAACTTAGTCACTGTGCAGCATTGCCAGGCACTGCAAGGCGCTGAACGTGAAATGTATGAGTTTGATGTGTTAACTCATATCCCAATGGATGCCCGCTTAATCGACAAATCATTATTAACTGATTTTGAAGTGAATTGGTTTAATCAATACCAACAAAAAGTGCGTCAAACCCTTGCACCATTAATACAAGGCGATGAATTGGCATGGTTAAACAAAGTGACAGTGGCCATTTAAGCGCTAGCACTCAATAGACGTAAAAAAGGCTTAGTGAGAAGATCACACTAAGCCTTTTTTTGTAAACTCTATTGTTTAATTTTTATTTGAGCACAAATCAGTTTACAGAGGGAAATGGGCTACCGATTACAAATCGGATTTAACGATATTGTTGGCACAAGGTATCAAAATCATCTTTGGGGTTAAGTAAAAAGTGTTTACCTACTAAAGAGATGATTTCAGTTTCTGCAATATAGGGATTATCGATTTTAAAAATCACCCTGTTATTCAATTTGGCCTTAAGTAAAAACTCACAATGACGTTGATAAAAGAATTGATCAAATTGACCATTTTCGATGATTCGTTGCAAGCCAACTTCAATTCGTTTCGCGAGTCGTGGTTGATTGGGTGAAACGTAGTAGTAAGTCACTAATGGGATATGCAGCATAAGGTGTTCATCGACAATCAACTCGGGATACTGTTGGCTAAACAGTGAAACTTCCTGAAAAACCTCATTAACGCCACGTCCAAATGTGACAAAACGTCCTTTAGATAGCATGTTAAACAAATTTTCGTAAAGCGTACTTTCAACAACCTCAAAGCCTGCTTGTTGCATAGCCACTTTAGTAGACCATTGACTGCCAGAGCCTGTTTTAAGAGAAGTTAGCTGAGCTAAGGTGGTGATATTAGCCAACTGAGAGGCATTTTCTTGCTTAATAATAAACACCCTGAAACCTTGAATACCTTTCCGAATAGGGATTTTTATCGGAATAAGTTCTTCATTCCAGTTCTCTTTGGATGCTTCAGCAATCACATTAATGCCGTCACCTTCTTTCAATGACCTAAAAATACGATTTCGGCTCATGTGCATATCGGTCACCAGCAAGCTGCCCTCACCAAAATCGGCAGTAGTGGCTTGTATTACCAGGGCTAGCAGTTCATAAGTGTACTGATATCGACTATCCAATTCGGATTCAGAACGATTGATCATAAATCGATCATTAGATTGGCAGGTTGGACTCACCATGATGCCCGCTAATAATAGCAAGCTTAATACTATGTTAAATCGCAAAACAGCATTCATAGATTAACTCGTGGAAGATGAAAAATCGAAAGGATGTCAATTCATTGAAGCTGAAAGAGTCAAAATAAGTTAATAAAAATCAGACACCTTGTGCTTATACCTTTAATCATAGGTTGGCGCTGTATAAATATCAATCAATGATGACGGAAGCTGTAAAGGAATACACAGACAATGCACGCTTAATCTTATAGTGCACCTATTAATGTAAAGCAATGCCCAGTAACAGATCATATTTGTCGTGCGATAACAATAAACCTCAACTTAGAAAAATCCGAGTTGAGGTTTATTAAGCTCAGCGTATGTTCAATAGCACATTACGCGACAGCTTGCTGCTCTACAGGATGACTTTTACCGTCATGCTTTGGACAATAATATTTAGCAAACATGATTAACAGCGCTTCACGACGAATGACGCCACATAATCGGCCATTTTCAACCACGGGATACACACTTGGCACTGCCGCTGAAGCATCACGTAAACGCTCTTCATAACTCTGATACCCACCACTGATGTACATACCAGAATCGGTTACTGGGAATAATTTCTTCTTGTCTACCACCATAAACTCTAATAATTGCGCGACATTTTCAGTAGGCGAAACCGTCAGCATCTTGGTTTGCATAATGTCTTTGACTGAAATAGGTAATGTTGCAGAAAACTCTTCAGACCACAGTGAGCGCATAAGATCTTGCTCAGACACAAAGCCTAATAGTTGCTGCTCACTGTCTACTACTGGAGCACTACGCACATTATCATTCGCGAGTAATATAAGCGCCTGATAAAGAGTCATATCGATTGAAAGCGTAGTGGGTTTGCTGTCCATTAGTTCACTCACGATAAGTTTTTGGATTTTATTTTTCATGGCTACATACTCTTTATTAGGTTGATGTTGAATGTGTGCAGAAACGTCGTTTTGTTGAATCGATTCTGACACCGACAAATTTTGCTGGAGTTCGGATGTGTGAATATGTTGATGAGTGTCAACATGAGTGTCGCTAAAAGGGCTAATGTGTAACGATGGCGCATTGTTAAGGGCTTTAACGCCTTTATTATCTATCCAGTAATAACCCAGGCCGACGAATACCGCGCCACCCAAAATGTTGCCTAATGTCACAGGGATCAGGTTATGAAGCACAAAGTTACTGATGGTTAAGTCTGCAAATAATTGTGGCGCAACACCTAAAGCGATGAAATATTCATTGCCAGCAAAGTGTTGAATGGCAATACCCAGTGGCACCATAAACAAGTTGGCAATACTGTGCTCAAAGCCACTAGAGACAAACATCGCCACCGGCAATATCAGCAATAACGATTTAGCCAGCGCATCTTTGCTGCTAAAGGTCATCCAAACACCCAAGCAAACAAGTAAGTTACACAAGGTACCTAAAGCAAAAGCCTGGCTCCAATCATGATGAATTTTATGTTGAGCAACATGCAGTGCATTTAGGCCCCACTCATTACCATCTAAGCCGTACATTTTCGACATCATCACCAATAGCAGTATCAACATGGCACCACATAAATTGCCGAGATAAACCCGCATCCAGCAATTGAGCAACTGCTTAGTCGTCACTCGTTTTTGCGCCCAGGCTATGGCGCTTAATACTGTACTGGTAAAGAGCTCGCCGCCAAGCACCACCACAAGAATTAACCCTAAACTAAACGCGACTCCGCCACTGAATCGAATTAAGCCCCACGAACTTTGAGCCGAACCAGTAGTGACAGTGAGATAAAACACAAATGCGAGTGCGATGAATGCCCCTGCAAATACCGACAAACCAAATGATTGTGCAACGTCTTTAATCACTTTAGCGTGTCCGTAATCTGCCGCTTTTTCAAAAGGGCTCATTGCTGCAGGCTTTTCAACTACAGCAAGATGATTTATCTGCCGACCATGACGTTGCTGATGAGCAACCTCTTGGGAATGAAGCCCTCTCATAATGTCTTCCGCAAGGTAATACGGATTCCATTGAGAGATGAATTAACATAGGCAATATACATGGGTAACTCCTTGAATTTGTTTTAAGTACACATCAAGAATACCTCAGAAAATTTAAAATAATATTGAGTCTTTTTTAGGTTAGCTATCAATAATATTGATACTCATAAATATTAGAAAAAGGGCATTTACACCTGATGTGATGAGGGTTTGGTGGGTGTTGTTAACGACCAAGCAGCCAATATAAGCTGAGCTCGATTGAACAAAGTCGGTCAATATTGATGCCGTAAACTGCGCAAGTTTGAAATCAAAGCACCATAGAAACTCAGGCTGCACGCCAAAAAGTAAACTTGATACCGAGTATCAATTTTTCAGGTAAAAAATATCAACAAAGTTAACCCGATAAGTTTTCATGGGTATCGTTAAAACGAGATGGGGCTAACAAACGCAGTTGGCTAGTAAAAACGATTTCATCAGCACGTGATACCACACAAAAAATGGCAGAAGGTGCGAGTAAATAACCTGAATAAATGCGCGCTGCACAATAGGAACACAACCAAATACTTGAGCCGTTTGTTTAGCACGATAACAAACAAAAAATCTTAAGCTTAAACACAGATAAAGTTCAGGATTTAAACAAAAGTTTGTTATACTCCGCGGCCGCTTATCGATGGCGCCCAAATTGGGTATCCCACTCAAGCTTAACGTTTTTCAACTATCCTAAGAAGTTAACAACACTGTTAAGCATGAATTTAGCCATTTAATAAGGCTAACGGCCCAAATTATCTAGATTGAACTTGTGTAGCAGATACGCTTAATACAACTAAATCGCTTTGTTTTGATGTACATACAGGAACCGCACCATGAAATTCGAATCTTTTAGCTTCGCCCCAGAAATATTACGCGCGATCGCTGAGTGCGGTTATCAATCTATGACGCCAGTTCAACAACAAGCGATCCCGGCTATTCGTCGTGGTGAAGATGTATTAGCCAGCGCGCAAACAGGTACCGGTAAAACCGCAGCATTTGCATTACCCATATTGCAAAGAATGTGCGAAAACCCAAGAGAGACAATGCCGTCGAATACGCGTACGTTAATTCTGACGCCGACTCGCGAGCTTGCCGCTCAGGTAGCTGACAATATTAGCGCCTACAGTAAACACCTAAATTTAACCGTATTGACTATTTATGGTGGCGTTAAAGTCGACACGCAAGCACAAAAGCTTAAACGTGGCGCTGACGTGATTGTTGCGACACCAGGCCGATTACTTGAGCACATCACAGCCTGTAACTTAAGTCTGTCGAATGTTGACTTTTTAGTGCTTGATGAAGCAGACCGTATGTTAGATATGGGCTTTAGCGCCGATATTAAAAAAATTCTGCAAGCGGTAAACAAAAAACGCCAAAATATGTTGTTCTCGGCCACCTTCTCAACTGAAGTGAAAAAGCTTGCAAACGACATGCTAGATAAACCTAAAGTGATTACCGTTGATAAACAAAACACCACAGCAGCGACGGTTAGCCAGGTAATTTATCCGGTTGAGCAGCGTCGTAAGCGTGAATTATTGTCTGAGCTTATTGGCACTAAAAACTGGCGCCAAGTGTTAGTCTTTACTGCCACGCGTGACGCCGCAGACAAGTTAGTAAAAGAATTAAACCTAGACGGTATTCCGTCTGGTGTAGTGCACGGCGAAAAAGCCCAAGGTAGCCGTCGCCGTGCATTACGTGAGTTTGTTGAAGGTAAAATTCGTGTATTGGTTGCCACTGAAGTTGCTGCTCGTGGTCTTGATATTCAAAACCTTGAATACGTGGTTAACTATGACTTACCTTTCTTGGCCGAAGATTATGTTCACCGTATTGGCCGTACTGGCCGTGCAGGTAAAACCGGTGTGGCTATCTCGTTTGTCAGCCGTGAAGAAGAACGCACGTTAGCTGATATTGAAAAATTAATCGGTCAATCTATTCGCCGCGTAACCGTGCCAGGATATGAAGTGGGCAGCCGTGAAATGTTGCTTAAGCAAATTGAAAAGCGTCGTAGCTTTGCCAAAAAGCAACAACGTAGCGATAACGTTGGCGCACAGATGATTGCTGAGAAAAACATGGACGGTCGTCGTGTTAAAGTGGGCAAAACCAGTAGCGCAGTAAAATACAAAAAGATTAAGTAACCTCGACTCAATATATTTGACTAACCCGCTGTTAAGGGTCGACAAACAAAAAGACGCTTCGGCGTCTTTTTTGCTTTTGAATGAAATTAATACTGTTATTTGCAGGTCTGCTTTTGTAACTTATATGTACTGCTGTGATTTTGAGTACTTCAGGACAACAACACACAAGGACTTATCATGTTAAAAACCCTGCTAATTACTTCAACGTTAGTGTTAACCAGTTTTGCCAGTATCGCGAAACCGATTGCCAGTGACGAAAACAATGTGATGCCACTTCTTAATGGCCACCAGATACCCGCCATAACGCTACAAGATGTTGATGGTAAAGCGGTTGAACTCGATAAGCTGGTGGCACAAAAACCGACAATATTCTTCTTTTATCGTGGTGGTTGGTGCCCATTTTGTAATTCACAAATGGGCCAATTAAAAGCCATTGAACCTAAACTGATTGAGATGGGATTTCAGTTAGTGGGGATTTCGCCCGACACCCCTGAAAAAATGCGCGCGTCATTAACCGATCAAAAACTCGATTACTTATTGTTATCAGATACATCGATGGCGGCATCACAAGCCTTTGGATTAGCCTATTACACCAGTGCCGATATCACCAAAAAGTATACTGCGAGCCTTGCGGTGACCAACGATTTATTCACCACACCTGAGGGTGAAAAACGCCTGGTGCTTCCTGTACCTGCAGTTTATCTGGCGGATAAGAATGGCTTAATTCATTTTCAATATGTTAACCCAAACTACAAAGTGCGCCCTGCTCCTGAGCTTATTTTGGCCGCTGCGGGTCTTTTGGCTAAATAAGCTGCACGCAATAATTTAGTCTCAATAATAAGCCAGCACTAGCATTGCTGGCTTATTATTATCTCCCCTTGTTAACTCACTCGCACCGAGTTTTTTCAAGCCACTTATCCCTATAAAACACAATCTTCCATCACATAATGTGACCAAAAGAGCAATAAAATAGCGTTTTTTTGATTTTTGTATTGGATTTTTAATCGCGCATCTCGTTACACTGTTCGCCATATAAAAATATCACTCTACAAAGGCTGTAAATCATCATGTCCATTCCTACTACATTCGGTACAGCAAACACCCCAGGTACCATTAAAGCCATGCTGTTAGGTTGCGGTGAGCTTGGCAAAGAAGTCGCGATTGAATTGCAACGTTACGGTATTGAAGTAATTGGTGTCGATCGCTATCCAAACGCCCCAGCAATGCAAATTGCACATCGTTTTCATGTCATAAATATGCTTGATTCTCAGGCACTCAAAGCCATTATCGATTTAGAAAAGCCAGATTTGGTTATTCCTGAGATTGAAGCTATCGCAACCCAAACACTGGTTGAGCTAGAACAACAAGGCTTGCATGTGGTGCCAACAGCAAATGCAGCCAAATTAACCATGGACCGTGAAGGTATTCGCCGGTTAGCCGCTGAAACCTTAGCACTGCCTACATCAGAGTATTTCTTTTGCGATACCCAGGCTGAGTTTGAACAAGCGGTAGCAAAGATAGGCATTCCCTGTGTTGTAAAGCCGGTCATGAGCTCATCGGGCAAAGGCCAAAGTGTGATTAAGTCGAGCGACACTATCGCCAAAGCCTGGGCTTATGCACAAGAAGGTGGCCGAGCAGGTCAAGGACGAGTGATTGTAGAAGCCTTTATTCCCTTTGATTATGAAATCACCTTACTCACTATTAGCGCAGTCAATGGCATTCATTTTTGCGACCCGATTGGTCACAGACAAGAAGATGGTGACTACCGTGAATCATGGCAGCCGCAGGTGATGGCGGATGTTGTTTTGCAAAAAGCTCAAGCCGTCAGTAAAAAAGTGGTTGAAGCATTAGGCGGCTATGGTTTATTTGGCGTTGAGTTGTTTGTAAAAGGTGATGAGGTGTATTTTTCAGAAGTATCACCAAGACCTCATGATACCGGTTTAGTGACACTCATTAGCCAAGACTTATCTGAATTTGCTTTGCACGTCCGCGCCATATTAGGCCTGCCTATCAGCAATATCTCTCAGCATGGTCCTAGCGCCTCGGCGGTGATTTTAGCAGAAGGAACCTCGACCAATATTCGCTATCAAGGCATGGCACAAGCGTTAGCGCCTGCCGATACTCAATTACGTTTATTTGGTAAACCAGATATCGATGGCCGTCGCCGTCTAGGCGTTGCATTAGCGCGTGACACCTCGGTAGAAAGCGCCATAGAGAAAGCCAAAACAGTCGCCAGCCACATCAAGGTATTGTTTTAATTTGCACAGCGTTGACCGAATGAAAAGCCTTGAGCTGTAGTGGGTCGCCTTGAGCTATAGGTAGCCACCTTGAGTATAAAAACATGAAAGCCGCAAATCATTGCGGCTTTCTTTTGTATCGTTCAACCATGGTAAACCGTAAATGATTTTCGCCATCCAACAACGATCGAATACAACGTTAGCTGTTAACGCAGTTAACGGTTTTACCTAGCTGAAACTGCTTCACATTATTAACCGCAATATTGAGTAGGTTTTGCCTTGCTTGCAAGGTTGCCCAGGCGATGTGCGGCGTAATGGTAATATTGGCAGCACTAAACAACGGATTCTCTGGGCTTGGCGGCTCAGTGGATAACACATCAACCGCGGCAAAGCCGTTATTTTGATTAAGCCAATGCGCTAAATCGGTTTCATTAATTAAATCGCCGCGGGCGGTATTGATTAACAAGCACCCCGGCTTAAGTAGCCCTAAACTATCTCTGTTTATCATGTATTGGGTGGCAGCACTTAGCGGGCAATGAAGCGAAATAATGTCAGCTTGTGCAAGTAAGGTATCGCGTTCACACCATTGAATCGTCTCAGCTAGGCCAGTTTTAGGCTTAGCACTGGTGATCAACACCTTCATTCCAAAAGCGACACCTAAGTTAGCCACTTGTTGGCCAATGTCGCCATAACCGACCACGCCTAACGTTAACCCTTTCAATGAGGTTAATGGACTTAAGGTAAAACAAAAATCTCGACTGGCACTCCACTTCCCCGCTTTTACAGCTTGGTAATGTAATGCCACTTGTTGGTGATGATGCAGAATATGGGCAAACACCATTTGTGCTACGGCATCAGGGCCGTAGGCGGGAATATTGGTTACGGTAATTTGATGCTGACTTGCACTATGAATATCAACAACATTCGTGCCTGTTGCCAATACACCAATATAACGCAGTTGCCCTAATTGGCTGAGCGTTTGCGCATTAAGTAAGGTTTTGTTGGTTAATACAATCTGTGCACCCTGACAGCGATTAACAACCTCATCAGCTAGGGTATGATCGTAAATAACACACTCACCCAAAGTGTGTAATGCTTGCCAATCTAGATCACCAGGGTTAAGCGTATAACCGTCTAGTACCACTATTTTCATGAACAACCTCAATCCTTTAGGTAAAATATTAACGCATTGAACGCGATGTTTTAATGCGCTCATAAGCAGCTTGAATATCTTGCGCTTTGGTTTTGGCTAAGGCCATCATTTCTTCAGGTAAGCCTTTGGCCACAAGCTTATCTGGGTGATGCTCGTTCATTAATTTACGATAAGAGCGTTTAATCTCTTGGTCGCTTGCCGACTCAGATATACCTAACATGACATAAGCGTCGGTCAGTGGCATTTTATTGCCCTGTGGCGATTGATGATGGCTAAACTCAGCTTGCCAACGAGCCAGCATTGCATCTAGTTGCGATGCCATCCCCAACTTATTAGCGATAACCGATAGAATTTGTTTCTCGTTTGTGTGCAATTCACCGTCAGACAATGCCGTTTGGATTTGGATCTCCAAAAACATTTGCGCTAATTCGGCGCGCCCCTGAATCACATGACGAAATTGTTCTAATTGCTTAGGTAAATCAAAGTCAGCTTGTCGCCCTTGCCTAAACGCTTCTTGGGCATCAATACGTGATTGACCAGATAATTTTAGCTGGTCCATAAGCATGGTCGCAATACGAATATCATTTTCGGTCACGCGACCAGACGCTTTGGCCACATGCCCCATTACCGCAAATGTCGCATTAAAAAACATCGCCTGACGTTCGCTGCCTTTGCGCATTAATGACGACAAACCTTGGCGTTTATCGTATGCATGCCCAAGCCACAGTCCTAGAAATGCACCAAAAAAACGGCCGAACATAAAGCCGATAATAAACCCAAAAACTTTACCCCAAATGCGCATTTTACCTTCCGCTGTATTTAATGGTTAAATCTACACGCCATGTATTTTGACGTTATCAGTCACTCTTCTATTGAGTCTGTAATCTGTTTTGCAGCTGCTCAAGCCTAGCTAACGTGCCGACATCGCACCAATAGCTATTAAAATATTCACCTGCAATCGTTTGCTGAGCTATCGCCTGTTTAAGCAATGGACCTAATGCCTGTTTACCTGCAGGTAAAGCCTCAAAAAACTGCGGATGATAAATGCCTAATCCTGAAAAAGTCAGTTTGTCTGTTTCAGTTAAGCTGAGCTTGGCATTCGCTTCAATCGCAAAATCGCCTTGTGGATGATGTTCCGGGTTATCAACTAGCCACAAAAATGCTGCCACATGTCCTTGCGAGACTTGCTCATATGCCGCACTAAAATCCGGTAAGCAATCAATAAACACATCACCATTAATCACTAAAAATGGATCATTTCCGAGCAAGGTAAGCGCCTGTTTAATCCCGCCTGCTGTTTCTAATGCTTCGGTTTCAGCACTATATCTAATCTCTAAACCCCAGCGCTGGCCATCACCAAGCATTTCTGGCAACTTATGGCCTAACCAGGCATGGTTTATCACCACCTGCTTCACACCTAACAGTGCAAGCTTTTCAAGGTGATACTCAATTAAGGGCTTGCCGGCCACACTCACCAAGGGTTTTGGCAATGTATCTGTTAATGGGCGTAATCGTTCGCCTCGCCCCGCAGCCAAAATCATCGCTTTCATGCGTTATGCTCAACTTGATTTTCAAGGTTAATCGCTGAACACTGCGACAATCTTGGCACGATAACATTATTCACCCAGGTACTAAATTCTGCAATTTTCGGGTATTGCGAACCAATATCGACAATATATTGCAAGGTTAACGGAATATCAGCCAAGTAACCGGGTTTGCCATCACGATGATACAAGCGTGCAAAAATGCCGGCCGCTTTGATGTGACGTTGTATTCCCATTAAATCAAACCATTGCTGATAAGTTGCAAAGTCGACTGTATCGTCGATAAGTTGATGCGACTTAATCAACTGAAAATGGTACTGCATTAATTCATCCACTTGTTTTGCAGGCCAACGTACATAGCAATCACGCAATAATGACACCGCATCGTAAGTAATAGGTCCAAGTACCGCATCTTGAAAATCAATCACCGCAAGTGCATTTTCATTGAGCAATAAATTACGGCTGTGATAGTCGCGATGCATGCCCACCTTAGGTTGTGACATCGCACTTTGTGTCAATGCTTCAAAGGTATTGGCAATCATTTGCTGTTCATTGTCTGTTAATGTGTAATCTATGTGCGTATTAACTAACCAATCAACAAATATCATCAACTCGCGTTGAACAAACTCTGCATTATAATCCGTTAAGGGGCCAAGCTCTGTGTGAGTCACACTGGCAATGGTCGGCAACAAATTGAGCGCTTGCTGGTAATAGTCGGTCACATTGTGTTGATTAAGCACAGATAACAACTGCTGTTCACCAACGTCAGTTTGTAACACAAACCCTTGCTCATTGCAGGTTGCCAACACTTGGGGCACCAATAACCCTGCTGTTTGATACGCTTTTGCCATCGCGACGAAGGGGGCTATGGGCACTAAATCGATTGGTGAATCCGCGACAATATAATGTTTGCCTAAATGCTCAATGCGAAAATAACGACGAAAACTGGCATCACCGCAAATTAAGCTAGCAGTAACTTGGTCGGCAAAATATTGGTTTAACCAGTGGCTTAAGGCGACAAATCTTGGGTCAGTTAAACTCATCTCAATGGCTCTTCACGAAAAATTGCTTTATTATAGCCAGCATAACATTTGGAAACAGCTAAAGAATGGAATGTTTTATTTAGCTGAGTATCTTTTTCTCTCCAAAACTTTCCGACATTAGAATTCATAAATTATTGACAACAATGCAGATCCGTTACTTTCTGGCACTATGCCTACTCCCCAATATTGTTTTAGCTGAAGAAGTTGAAACGACTGAAGAGCCGATAACGCAATGCTTTGTTGCGCCTCCGGTTTCTCGTTCATTTGAAGACAGAGCGGCGTTAACCGGTATTGATGACGATCAAATCGTTATTATCAGCGACTATTCTACTGCAGCATTTAATAACCAAGCGCAATTTACTGGCGATGTGAGTTTCAGCCAGGGGCAACGTCATATTGCCGCCGACAGTGCTATTTTGGACCAAAAAAATCAACGCTTAAACGCCAACGGTAACTTAATCTTTAAAGATGAATTATTTACCGTTACCGCGGATTCGTTAGAAGCCCAAATGAGCACGAACAGCGCAACGCTGCAAAAAGCACAATACTGGCTTCATGGTCAGCAAGTGCACGGCGAGGCAAGTAAGTTACAAATTACTTCAGATAACAATTTATTATTGACCAAAACTAACTTTACCACTTGCCCACCTGGCGATGAATCGTGGCTACTTGAAGCAGACATGATCAAAATTGACAGTAAAGAAGAATGGGGCGAGATTTGGAATGCCAAGTTAAGAATTGCCGATGTGCCGGTACTGTATATCCCTTATATGACTGTGCCTGTATCTGATAAACGTAAAACCGGCTTTTTATTTCCAAGCTTTAGCACCAGTACCACTAACGGTGTCGAAATTAGCACACCTTATTACTGGAACATTGCACCAGAATACGACTTAACGTTTACCCCAGACTTGATGTCATCACGTGGATTGTTCACCAAAACTGAATTTCGTTATCTTGCCGGTGAGCAACAAAACGGACAATTTAATGTTGAGTATTTAGGCAGCGATGACAAATTAGCCTCAAATGAAGATCGTTATTTGTATCATTGGAGTCATCAAGGCGCGATAAACAAAAATTGGCGCGTCAGATCAGACTATACCGATGTATCAGATAACAATTACTTTAACGATTTAAACTCAGATGTTAATCAGTCAACCGACAACCAAATATCGCGTATTGGCGAAGCCAGTTATTTTGAACGCAATTGGGATTTCAACATGCGAGTACAAGACATTAAAGTGCTTGGCGAAGATGAAAAACCTTATCAAGTGATGCCACAGCTCAACTTTAACTATCGTACTGCCGACATTTTTGATGCTATCGATTTTAAGTTTAATTCCGAACTCACCAACTTTAGCCATCAGCAAAGCGAATATAATACCGCCACGCGTTTGCACCTAGTACCGAGTTTAATTTGGCCAATTCAGGGGCCTGCGGGTTCATTTACCAGCGAAGTAAAAATGCTGCAAACCCAATATTGGCAGCAAAACCTCGACCAGGATTCAACCTTAGATGATTCGGTAAGCCGCACCATTCCACAGGCACGCTTGCATGGCCAGGTTAATTTTGAACGTGCCACGCAATGGTTTGATGAGCAATACCGTCAAACGCTGGAACCGCAAATCCAATATCTTTATGTGGGTTATGAAGATCAATCAAATATTGGTATTTACGACACCGCAGAACTACAAGAAGATTACTATGGTTTGTTCCGTGATCGTCAATACTCAGGTTTAGACCGCGTTGCCGACGCTAACCAATTCACACTTGGTTTTACCACACGCTTGTTTGACCAAAGTAACCGCGAAAAATTGAAGTTCAGTGTAGGCCAGATTATGTATTTGGAATCATCTAAAGTCAGTCTGGATAATACTTATGAAGAAACCTCGCCCTCAACATCTGTTTTAGCCGCTGAATTAGATGCGCAACTGTATAATGATTGGTTTATTAGCGGTTCAGTGCAGCATGATACTGAAACAGGCGATAACAAAAAGAATGAGGTCACCTTAGATTATCGACCAAGTGAAGATAAACTATTGCAGTTAAGCTACCGCTTTGTGCCAGACCTATTAAATACCAACACCAATGACCAGGTGGATATTTCACAGGCGGGTGTTCGTACTTCTTGGCCATTAACAGACAGCTTATATTTTGTGGGTAACTACTATTACGACCTCAACGAATCTCGTAATATTGAAACCTACACTGGTGTACAATACGAATCATGTTGCTGGGCTGTTCGCTTAAGTTACCATTATCGTATCAACACTAATTACGATGATGACTTATCAGAAACCATTGACGGACGTGAAGAGTTTGAAAGTGGCGTATACCTAAACTTTGTCATTAAAGGCTTGGGGGGGGCTGGTCCGTTAGGCGTCGCAGACATGCTAAACGAAGGCTTATTTAACTACCGTAAGCCACTTTACTTGAGGAATTAGTAATCTTTTGTGATAGATTGCTGAACCTAGCGATAAACTCATAGTCCAATAACAACAAACATGCTGTTGAGTATGAAGTAGTAACCTTATTTTGGCGATGTATTGCCAGTTTTATTGAATCGAATGTGCCAAGGATTTTGTGGATGAAACACAGTAAAAAAATGATTTTTGCATTACTCGCACTGGCAATGAGCCAAACCAGTGTTGCAGCACCAGTACCATTAGACCGCGTATCAGTTCAAATTAATGATGGTATTGTTCTCGAAAGTGAAATCAAGAATATGATTACCACTGTTCGAGCTAACGCAAAAGCAGCGAATCAAACCCTGCCATCAGATGAAGCATTGCGTACTCAGGTTATTGAACGTCTCATTTTAACCCACTTGCAAATGCAAATGGCTGAGCGTATTGGTTTACAAATTGGTGATCTCCAATTAGACCAAACCATCGAAAATATCGCCAAAGAACAAAAAATGTCTGTGGCGCAGATGCAACAATCCATTGAAAGCGAAGGCACTAGCTTTAGCCAATATCGTGAACAGTTGCGTCAAGAAGTCACTTTAGGTGAAATTCAACGTATTCAAGTGCAACGTCGTATTCAAGTATCGCCTCAAGAAATCAGTGGCCTAGTCAAACTCATTGAAGAACAAGGCTTAAAGGATGTTGAATTTCAAATCGGTCACATCTTAATTGAAGTACCAAGTAACCCAAGCAGTGAGCAACTAGAAAGTTCAAGTCGCCGTGCTGAAATCGTCCTAAAACGCCTAAATGAAGGTGATGATTTCCGCAGCACTGCTATTGCAGCATCTTCAGGCCCTAAAGCCCTTGAAGGCGGTATTTGGGATTTCATGAACATCAATGAAATGCCAACCTTGTTTGCTGAAGTGGTCAATAGCGCTAAGAAAGGCGATATTATTGGTCCAATCAAATCGGGTTCTGGTTTCCACATTATTAAAGTCATCGACACCCGCGGACTGCAAACTCAAGAAGTCTCTGAAGTTAAATCACGCCACATTCTACTAAAGCCATCACCGATTTTATCGGAAGACCGTGCTAAAGCGATGCTAGACAACTTTTTAGTGCAAGTGCGTAGTGGTGAAGCCGACTTTGCTAAGTTAGCTAAACAGTATTCTGAAGATCCAGGTTCAGGGGCAAAAGGCGGTGAATTAGGTTGGGCAGATCCAGGTATGTACGTGCCTGAATTCTCTCAAACATTAGCCAGTTTAAGCGAAGGTCAAATCAGTGAGCCATTCCGTACTACACACGGCTGGCATATTGTGCAACTTGAATCTCGTCGCACAACTGATGCAACGGATCAATTTAACAGTAACCGAGCACATCAGTTAATTTTCCGTCGTAAATTTAACGAAGAATTACAAAACTGGTTAGATGAAATGCGCTCTGAAGCTTATATTGAAATTATTGAGCCTGAAACAAAACGAGGTTAAGCAAGATCAATGACTAAACGTATTGCTATTACTCCCGGTGAACCAGCAAGCATTGGCCCCGACTTAGTCATCAAACTCGCTCAGCAGGCTTGGCCTGCTGAGTTAGTTGTTTGTGCCGATCCAGATTTATTGATGAGCAGAGCCAAATTACTTGGACTCCCTTTGCAACTCATACCTTATCAACCGTCACAACCGCCAAAACCTCAAGCAGCAGGCACCTTAACCATAGTGCCTTTTGCATTAGCTGAGCCTTGTGAATGTGGGGTATTAAACGAAGCCAACAGCGCTTATGTTGTTGATACCTTGCGTTATGCTGGCGAAAAAAACATGTCTAATGAATTTGATGCTGTCGTTACGGGTCCCGTGCACAAAGGCATTATCAATCAAGCCGGCATCCCATTTAGTGGTCATACCGAGTTTTTTGCGTTGCAAGCCAACTGTGCAGATGTGGTTATGATGTTAGCCACGCCGGGGTTACAAGTTGCCTTAATGACTACACACATCCCATTAGCGTATGTGGCTAAAGCGATAACACGTGACAGATTGCACCACATCATTAGCATTTTGCACCGCGAACTGGTGAGTAAATTTGGTTTAGGCTCACCCAAAATTTATGTCTGTGGTTTAAACCCGCATGCAGGAGAAGACGGCCATTTAGGTCGTGAAGAAATTGATACCATGATCCCCGCGCTAAACGAGTTACGGGCGCAAGGTATGGATATTGTTGGCCCATTGCCAGCAGATACTCTATTCCAGCCAAAGTATCTTGAACAAGCTGACGTGGTACTCGCCATGTATCATGACCAAGGATTACCTGTGCTTAAATCTTTAGGATTTGGCAAGTCGGTCAATATCACTCTAGGTTTACCTTATATTCGCACCTCAGTCGACCATGGTACAGCGCTTGAACTAGCGGGTACCGGAAAAGCGGATAGCGGCAGTTTTACCTGTGCATTAAACAAAGCCATCGAATTGGCCTCAAAAAGTAAGTAACCCATTTTAATGAGCAATAAAGTACATTTAGGCCACACGGCCAGAAAACGTTTTGGACAAAACTTTCTTACCGATCAAGGTGTGATCAGCAGTATCGTTGGTGCTATTGCACCTGACAACGATCATGTGATGATTGAAATTGGTCCTGGTCTTGGTGCATTAACCGAACCGGTTGCAGACACCATCGATAACCTAACCGTTGTTGAACTAGACCGTGATTTAGTAGAACGTTTACAAAAACATCCCATACTTAAAGACAAGCTAACCATTCATCAAGGTGACGCGCTGCAGTTTGATTTTTCGAAATTACAACAGCCTGGCAAAAAGATGAAAGTATTTGGTAATTTGCCTTATAACATTTCAACGCCATTGATGTTTCATTTGTTTGAGTTTGCGGAACAAATTGAAACGATGCACTTCATGCTACAAAAAGAAGTGGTGTTGCGTTTATCAGCCAGCCCAGGCACTAAAGCCTACGGTCGTTTAACCGTTATGGCACAGTACTTCTGTCAGGTAGTTCCGGTACTTGAAGTGCCACCACACTGCTTTACACCGGCACCTAAAGTTGACTCAGCAGTAGTGCGTTTATTGCCATACGAAGTTAAACCTTGGCCATGTAAAGATGTGAATGTACTACGTCACTTATGTTCTACAGCGTTTAGTATGCGCCGTAAAACATTGCGCAATAATCTAAAAGCCCTGTTGTCTGATGATGACTTTGCGTCATTAAACATCGACTCCAGTATGCGGCCAGAACAAATCAGTGTTCCGCAGTATGTCGAGATGGCTAATTTACTGTGTGACAACAAAAAGTAATAATAAGGGCATGCCAATACGAGCATGCCCTTTTGTTTTAAAGACAGGATGTAGAATGAGCCAAGGCGAATCACCGATAAAAATAAAAGTCGACACCCAATATCTAGAACAACAATCTGATGTTGCCGACAACAAATTCCTTTTTAGTTATACCATTACCATCATCAATTTAGGTGATAGCAAGGTCACACTCAAAGATCGTCATTGGATTATTACCGACGCTAATGGCAAAGAAAGTGAAGTGAAAGGCCCTGGCGTGGTGGGTGAAACCCCAACGATTTCACCTAATACCGCATATCAGTATTCGAGTGGCACAGTCATGGAGACACCTGTAGGCTTTATGCATGGGTCTTATGGCATGGAAGATGCTCAAGGCAAACGTTTTTTAGCGGCTATTCCCGCGTTTAGATTAGCCGTTCCAGGCATTTTGCAGTAAATCATGGCACACTATTTTGTTGGTGATATTCAAGGGTGCTTTGCAGAGCTAACCTTACTGTTACAAAAAGTAGACTTTACCCCATCTAAAGATGAGTTGTGGGCGGTCGGTGATTTAGTCGCACGAGGAACTGAATCCTTGGCAACATTAAGGTTTTTTAAGTCACTGCAAAATTCCGCAAAAGTGGTACTCGGCAATCATGATCTGCATTTACTGGCACTTCATGGCAAATTAAAACGCCCTCACCCGCAAGATCATCTTAGTGAGTTGCTTAACGCACCCGATATTAATCAACTAACCGATTGGCTAAGACAACAACCGTTGGTTCGCACATTGCCCGAACACAATATCATCATGACGCATGCAGGCGTCCCACCACAATGGGATATCGACACCCTGATACAAGAAGCAAAGCAAGTCAGCGTTGCGCTACAACAAGATGATTATTTAACGGCGTTAATCGCACAAATGTACACTGAAGATTCAGAACAGTGGTCAAGTGAGTTACACGGTATTGATCGTTTACGTTATTGTATCAATGCATTGACCCGAATGCGTTTTTTGCATTCTGATGGCCGCCTTGAGTTTAAGTGTAAAACACCACCACAACAGCAAACATCAGCTGAGCTCGCACCCTGGTTTGAATTTCCATCACGCTGTGCCCCGCAAAATACTATCGTGTTTGGTCATTGGGCCGCCTTGATGGGTCAAACTCCTCAGCCACATTTTATGGCATTAGACACAGGCTGTTGCTGGGGCGAACACCTCACGTTATGGCATCTTGAAAAGAATGAAAAAATTACCCAAAACAGGTTAATTTAACGTTAAACTAAAGTAGCAATTTGCCGATAACAATAACAATCGTATTGATTATCTGCGCATGCTGTAAAAGCTCAAACTACCCTATAACTAAAAGTGAAGTTTTAATACATACCATTCGTGTAAATCAACAAAGTCTCTTAAAAGACTGTTACACAGAAAAGTGACCGATATTAAATTTGAGCATTGACAAAATTTGCCTGAGAAACATGTGTTTGTTAATCCACTCAATATCAAAATCACTTAATAATAAAAACCAGGATCAAATAATAATAGTCGGAGTATTGTATGAAAATTAATGTAGCAACCAGGGTTATTGGCGGTTTTACCGTTGTAACACTGTTACTTGTGGTCCTAGGGGTTGTGACTCTACTCAGTAACAACAGTATCAAAGACGGCACAACAATCCTTAAAACGGTCAGCCTACCTGCGTTAGAAGCGACCAGTATTTTAAGTGAAAACCTTAGCACTCAACAGATTGAAGCAGTGCTGGCTTACTACAGTAATCACTCATCTAAAATTCCGGATATCGAGAAAAAGCTTACCGACCTCGACAACCGCTTTAAAAGCGATATGACTCGTTTAGGTAATTTAGTCAGCCAACAATCTCAACTTGCACAGCCATTAAACGAATTGAATAAAAGCTATAACCTGTACGAAGCTAGCGCAAACACCATGCTTAACGAAAGGGAAAGCGCACTTAGCTTGCAAGAAAAGTTATTAACAATGCGCAGTGCTTTAGAGAATGCCGCCGATGACTCATCGTCCATTCTACTCGACGTGATTGATTTAGAAACCAGTGAAGATGAAACTGAGCGCAGTTTAGCTGCGTCAGCAAGTTTAGTTGATGGCACATTAATTAATATTATTACGACTATTTATGATTTAGTTGCCACAACTGAGCAAAGCAAATATGACCTTATCATTAAAGAACTTGATTATATGGTCAGTGAAGCAACAACTAAAATCGACTACATTAACCGCCAAGGTACTGGTGTTATCAGCAGCTCAATTTTAGAAGACTTGTCTGTCGAAAGCGCAAAAGTCTTTAAATTGCTTAATGGTAATGACTCAATCATTGCACTAAAGCAGCAACAGCTCAATCACGAGTTTGCCGCGACAAAGCAGTTAAATGACACACAAATCGCCGCCAAAAATGTCAATGCGATGATGACTGTATTAGCTAAATCGATTGATAACTTTGCCAGTGATATCAGTAATGATGCACTGAGTATTATTGATTCAGCTTTTTATAAAACGCTTGGTGTAGTGCTGTTTGCAATTGTAGTGGCCATTGTGGTCAGTATTGCCGTTATTACCCCATTAACCAAGTCTTTAGAAAAAGTTAACCAGGCCTTAAACGTATTAGCGTCTGGCGACTTAACTCACAAGTTAGATGATTCAGGCCATGATGAGTTTGCCGAACTGGCTAAAAACTGTAACCGCTTAGTCGACAGCTTAAGAAGCTTAATTGTAGGTATTGTTGACCGCGCTAATCAGCTTGCGGCAGCAGCAGAGCAAACTTCAGCCATTACCTCGCAAACCACGATTGGTATTCAAGAGCAAAAAAGTCAGGTTGTTCAAGTTGCGACCGCTACCACAGAGCTAAGCTCTAGCGCACAACAGGTTTCGATGAGTGCCGATCAAGCTTTAAATGAAATCAAGCAAGCAGATCAAGAAACCCAGCACATGCGCTCGCTTGCCGAAGAAAGCAAAAACACCATCCTCGCATTGGCTGAAGAAGTGGCTAAAGCAGGCATCGTGATTAACAAAGTTCACTCAGACAGTGCCTCAATTGGTTCAATTTTAGATGTCATCAGAGGCATTGCAGATCAAACTAACCTACTGGCTTTAAACGCGGCCATCGAAGCCGCCAGAGCGGGTGAACAAGGTCGCGGTTTTGCTGTGGTGGCTGACGAGGTTCGTAATCTTGCGTCTCGCACCCAACATTCTACCAGTGAAATTCAGCAGATGATTGAAGTCCTTCAAGTCGGCACTCAAGAAGCCGTTGCGGTGATGGAGCTTGGACGCGCACAAGCAAACAGCTGTGTAGAGAAAAATGAACAAGCTAACATTGCCCTGGAAACCATCAGTAAATCGGTTCATAGAGCTTATGATTCGGGTAACCATATTGCCCATGCTGCACAAGAGCAAAATATTGTTAGCCAGCAAGTATCAGAAAAACTAGAACACATTGCATCTATATCTGAAGAAACGGCCACTGGTGCAGATCAAACAGCGCAATCAAGTCATCAGGTGGCAATGCTTGCAGAAGAGTTACAAGCCTCTGTACGAGAGTTTAAAGTATAACGACTAGCATATTGTCACATATGGATAAAAGGCCCCCAGGGGCCTTTTTTGTGCCTAATTTTATTTCGTTCTCGCCCGCAAAAACATAAAAAAAATACCGATAATTTCTTATCGGTATTTTTTATTGGAACGTATTACGTTACGTGTTTAACCTGAACTCGGTATAAGGGATGAACTTATGCTATTTAAAATCAACACGTTAACCCATTTCACTTTCAAGCTTGTCATTTGTTCTGCAAACAAGGCGAATGGAAGCGTCAATAGCTAGCCTATTGTAAGTCGATTCAACACAGTTAGCGGGGCAAAGGACTGTTTGAAAGGCATTTATTATCCCGAGTTGAGGTTATTTAACCTGATATCAGGTTATTTAGTCTTCATCACCCGCACCACCACCAACACGATCTTTAATCGCTGCAGTGATAGGGCCACCATCATGACCATTAGCCGAAGCCCAATCTAAGATGGTTTTGCCATCTGCTTCAGGGGCTGCTAGATCAGACGATGGCATACGTTTTGCGATAAACTCACCGACATCATTCGCATTTGAACTGTAGGCAGTACGCAATAAACTGCTGCCATCACAAGAAATGCTTGAATACACGTTACGTAATTTGACACGAGTTTCTTTCATTTTTTTACGTAAACGATTTTTGTCGTCTGATTTAACATAATCACAAATGTTTGCAACTAATTGTTCCGTATTGGCAACAGCAGGGGTTGACGCAAAAGATGCTGCAATCAGGGCTGCAATAGCCACAGGCAATAGACGCATCCGACACTCCTTTATCATTATAGTTATATAGCTATACATACAGTCGACAGTAAAGCTCGCTGATGTATCTTAATTTCAGGGTATAAACGTGATTAATTTAACACTTTTTCACTAAAGTGTTAAAGCTATATTGCAATCCTTTGTCGTTTGTTAAAGTTTCTGAGTTTTCAATATGCCACGAACCATCATCCCAAGCAGGAAAATACGTGTCACCCTCGACGTCTAAATCAATCATAGTCAGATATAATACGTCAGCTTGGGGTATTAATTGTTCGTAAAGTTGACCACCACCAATAACCACCACTTCTTCACAATCACCTGCGGCAGCCAAGGCTTGCTCAAAATTTACCACGCAAGTGACACCGTCTATAACGAGCTGACTATTACGACTAATCACAATGTTATGACGCCCTGGTAATGGGCGGCCAATAGATTCATATGTTTTACGGCCCATAATGATAGGCTTTGATAATGTCATCGCTTTAAAATGGCGTAAATCTTCAGGTAAATGCCAAGGCATTTTATTGTCTTTACCAATCACTCTATTATTTGCCATAGCGGCAATCATTGCGATACGCATTGTAAAAGAATCCTTTTCTATAATGGCTTAGACTTATTTTAGCCAGATGCTCAGTTGAAAAACCACGATATTGAATCGTACTTAGCAGAAATTCAGACATCAACTCTACACCTAAATTTGAGTCTCGATTTCAATGTTTGATTTAGTATGATTAGAAGCTGTTTATAACATCAATAACTTTAAATAATGGGTCGAGTGCGATAATACAACAAACTTGGTAACGCTAATCCAACGGCTAACGCACCTAGGATAAAGACGGTTTTTAAACCATTTAGGATGACTTGGGCAGTTAACTCTGGGCTAACTTGGCTTTGTGCGGTTAACTGAATGAGCGCGATTACCGTATTAAAAGCATAGGTTCCTGGCACCATAGGAATAATGGCCGCAACAGCGTACATCAACGGTGGTGCTAAATGGCGTTTAGCAAACTGGATGGTGATAACCCCAACAACAGCTGCGGCAACAAACGTTGCCCATTCTATCGGCATAGAGAACTGCAATAATAGCGTTCTAAAACTATGACCTATGGCGCCAGCAATCGCACAGTAAATCAAGTAACGTTTAGGTACATTAAACACCATCGCGAAACCCACAGCAGGTATTGCAGAGAAAAAAGCGTCATGTAACAAGATGCTTAACAAAGATAGCATTAGAAAATCCCACCCATCTGCATCGCAATAGTAATGCCAATCACCGACGCGAGAGTGAGTAAGGTAGCATGACCCCAACGAGAAATGCCCACATTCATGTGGCCTTTCACCATATCGGAAATCGCATTTATCAATGGAAAACCGGGCACTAACATCAATACGCTGGCAGCCATCGTCGCTTGCGGAGTGGTTGTAATCGGCCAAAGATAACCAATTTGGGCAATGCCAGTAATCACAAAAGCTGTAATTGAAAAGTTAACTAAAAGATTGAAGTGCTTAGATGCAAAAAATAACCGCACCATCATGCCGATAGAAGAGGCAAAAAAAGTAATGATGCACGCGATCAGGTCACCATCAAACAAATGACAAAAACTGGCACAAGATAAACCAATCATGGGGACAACAGCTATTGCGGGGTAAGACTTAGGTTTGATGTGTGCTAAACGACGTCTAACTTCGTTTGCACCATAAATGCCTTTTTCAGCTAAGATGCATATGCGCTGAAGCTCGCAAATGACCATCATATTAATGCCGTGGGCTCGAATGCGCCGAGTTGTAGTAATACAACGCCCATGCACTAGGCTCGTGAGCACTAATGCATTAGACGAAATAGACAGCTCAATACTGGCAAGCCCAAGTGCTTTACCAAGGCGCTGACTGATCTCTTCAACAAGATCAGACTCAGCACCGTAGGCCAACAGCAATTGCGCGCAGCGCACTACAAGACGGGTTATATCATTTTGGCTATCTGCGTACACGATATCCTCAAATGAGCAAATTAACGTTGGTAAATAACTTCGACATCATAATCATCATCATCGAAATCATCATCAAAATCATCATCATAATCTTCGTTGACGGATTCTTCAGTACCCTGATGATAGTTATCCCACTTGAACTCAACATCAGCATCAGCAGTAATTTCTTCTTTAACCACTGGGATACTTCGAATGTAATCAAGCATCTTGATGCTCAATGCTTCAGTACCGGTACGATTATAAGCAGACATAGTGTATACATCGCCTTGCCAATCTAACTCTTTGACAATCGCATCCATTTTCTCTTGTAACTCTTCTTCAAGTAACAAGTCAGTTTTGTTAAAGACTAACCAACGTGGCTTCGCCGCTAATTTTGGCGAGTATTTTTCAAGTTCGCCAACAATTGCACGTGCTGAGTGCACAGGATCGCTACCATCAATAGGTTTAATATCGATGATGTGTAACAACATACGACAGCGTTCAAGATGCTTTAAGAAACGAATACCTAAACCAGCACCTTCTGCAGCACCTTCAATAAGACCAGGAATATCGGCAATCACGAAGCTTTGACCAGGGCGTGGATTAACAACACCCAAATTTGGCACTAACGTGGTAAAGGGATAATCGGCAACTTTAGGTGTAGCACGAGAAACTGAGCGAATAAAAGTAGACTTGCCGGCATTTGGCATACCTAACAAACCCACATCCGCAAGCAATAATAATTCAAGTTTGATTGAACGTACTTCACCAGGCGTACCCAATGTCTTTTGACGTGGCGCACGGTTGGTACTGCTTTTAAAGCGAGCATTGCCTAAACCGTGGAAACCACCTTTAGCAACAAGTAGCTTTTGTCCATGTGCAGTTAAATCACCCAGTGATTCTTCAGTTTCTTGATCGATAGCGCGTGTACCAACAGGTACTTGAAGAACCAAATCAGTGCCGCCATGACCAGTACAATCACGACCACGACCATTAGTTCCTCGTTCAGCCATATGGAAACGAGTAAAACGGTAATCGATTAGCGTGTTTAGGTTTTCGTTAGCTTGTAGGAATACACTACCGCCATCACCACCGTCACCGCCATCTGGACCACCATCTGGAACATACTTTTCGCGTCTAAAACTGACGCAACCGCTTCCGCCGTCACCCGCTTCTACGCGAATATTCGCTTCATCAACAAACTTCATACTGACTCCTGACGCCACTTAATCTGTAATTATAACCCCAAATCATTGGGATTTGCAGGAAAGCGCTGAAGATAGCATTCATCACGATATCGCCTACTGCATATAAACAAAATCATTAAACTATCAAACGAAGTTTAATGATATAAAAAACACAAAAGCCCCACCATAGGCAGGGCTTTCGAGATCTAGCTTAGTAGAGAATTAAGCTTCGATGCTAATAAACTTACGGTTATTAGGACCTTTAACTTCAAACTTTACTTTACCGTCTGTTAATGCAAATAGTGTGTGGTCACGACCAACACCTACATTAATACCAGCGTGGAATTTAGTACCACGTTGACGAACGATAATGTTACCAGCTAGAACTGATTCACCGCCAAAGCGCTTAACACCAAGACGTTTACTTTCTGAATCGCGGCCGTTACGAGTAGAACCGCCAGCTTTTTTATGTGCCATGAGTTAGACTCCTAAATTATGCGTTAATCGCAGTGATTTTAACTTCAGTGAACCACTGACGGTGGCCCATCTTCTTGTCGTGATGCTTACGACGACGGAACTTAACGATAGTTACCTTTTCGCCGCGACCGTGGCCAACTACTTCAGCTACGACTTTACCGCCAGCAACTAAAGGAGCACCAACATGCACTGTTTCGCCATCAGCGATCAATAAAACTTGATCGAATTCAATGGTTTCACCAGTAGCAACTTCTAATTTCTCTAAACGAACTGTATGACCTTCAGCAACACGGTGTTGCTTTCCGCCACTTTGAAAAACAGCGTACATAGCTATTTCACTCCAAATGACTAACACACTAACTCATATAATTGACGAGACTAGGTGCTAAAAAACTTTTAATGACAATGGGCGCGGATTCTACGCGAAGAATTATCATCAGGCAAGCCCTAATTCACATTCAAATAAAAAAGGGCACATAACTGCACACTATTCATCATTAGCTAATGTGCGAGTGATAAAAATTAGCTAACATATTATCCGTCGAGAACAACGTTCTCTTTAAGCGATAAAACACTGACATACTGTCATTAAATAGCGTTTTTTTGAACTAAATGAGCAGTAAACAAGTAAAGTTATACTAGAACAGCATTATGTAACACATATTTGATACAATACTTACTTTGAAAAACAGCGTTGATATCCTGTAAGATATGCGCTCAAATTCGATATGACTAATTAAAGGGTGCGAACCCTGTCGCCCAACAACCAGAGACTATTATGGATTTAAACGCCATTCGTCAACTGGCTGACACTGATATGCAAGCAGTCAATCAGCTGATATACAAACAACTTGAATCTGATGTAGCCCTAATTAACCAGCTTGGTTATTACATTATCAATGGCGGTGGTAAGCGTTTACGTCCGTTATTATCAATATTAGCGGCTAAAGCGGTTGATTATAAAGGTGAGCAACACCTCAAGCTGGCTGCCATTATCGAGTTTATCCACACCGCATCGTTACTGCACGACGACGTTGTTGATGAGTCAACACTGCGTCGTGGTCGTGAAACGGCAAATGCACTGTTTGGCAATAGTGCTAGCGTACTCGTTGGCGACTTTCTCTACACCCGCTCATTTCAAATGATGACTGAACTAGACAGCATGAAAGTGCTGAAAGTCTTAGCGCATACAACAAATGTGCTTGCTGAAGGCGAAGTATTACAGTTAATGAACTGTAACGACGCCAATACCAGCGAAGAAAACTACATGCGGGTGATTTATTGCAAAACGGCAAAGTTATTCGAAGCCGCAACCCAATTAGCCGGTGTATTAGCCAATGTGAGCCCAGAGCAAGAACAAGCCCTAGGTGATTACGGTAAATTTTTAGGCACCGCATTCCAGCTAACCGATGACCTACTCGATTACACCGCCAGTGCCGATGAGTTAGGTAAAAACATTGGTGATGACTTGGCTGAAGGTAAACCAACGCTTCCGCTAATCTATGCCATGGAAAATGGTTCAGATGCAGCTAAAAAGCTCATTCGTGAAGCCATTGAACAAAGCGATGGCACTAAAGCCATTGATGAGATTTTAACTGCGCTGCATGAGTCTGGCGCATTATTGTATACCCAGGAGAAAGCTCAGGTTGAAGCTCAAAAAGCAATTGATGCCTTAAGTATTTTACCTGAAAGTGACTATAAGCAAGCTTTAATTTCACTGGCTCACCTCTCTGTGAACCGCAACAATTAATCACAGTCATTAACCACTGTTATTAACCACAGCGAGTATCTAAAATAGTTTTCTACAATGGCGCATTTATCATTAACTAAATGCGCCCTGCTTTTCAACATTTACACTTGCCAATCGATTGGTTTATCACCTTGCGCGACCAACATTTGATTAATCTTCGAAAAGTGCTGACATCCAAAAAATCCACGATAAGCAGACAAGGGCGATGGGTGTGGGCCGGTTAACACCTTATGTTGTGATGCTGTAATCAAGCGACCTTTCTTAATGGCATGGTTTCCCCAAAAAACAAATATTATGGGAGCATTCTGTTGGTTCAGCTCAATTAATACATTATCTGTAAATATTTCCCATCCTGATTTTGCATGAGAATGAGCAGCACCTTGCTCTACAGTGAGCACAGTATTTAATAATAATACGCCCTGCTTAGCCCACGCAGACAACTCACCATGCACAGGGATATTAAAGCCCTCAATATCATTTTTCAGTTCCTTGTACATATTGGCTAACGAAGGTGGCGTCTTAACCCCCTTTTTAACTGAAAAAGACAGCCCATGCGCTTGATTAGGGCCATGATAAGGATCTTGCCCTAATACCACTACTCTAACCTGATTTAGAGGCGTTAAATCAAATGCTGTAAACACTTCGTCGTCTGGCGGGTATATCACTTTTCCTTGCGATCGCTGCTTAGCAATAAATTGTTGCAGTTGCTGATAATATAATTGAGACGATTGCTGCGCTAAAAATGTTTCCCAGCTGGCCATCATGATGTTTCCTTTTATAAAATACGTACCTAAAAATATGATGGCATGACAAACTATTAATCACGAGCCAACACCTAAATATCAATCATTATCATGAATAACAGTTGCACTGAAAAACGTTCTCAGGCAAACATTACTGCTGAATAACAACAATAAAATCGTAGATAAAGATCTCAATAGACAATTTTTTACCTGATATTTTATATAGAAATCGTTACACTCGATTGAAACTAACTCACCGACAAAGTGGATCTGATGTCTGAACAAAAAACTGAACTCACCATGTACCAAATTGCCGATCAATTTATCGCGCTAGCCAATCAATTAAGCCAACAAGAAAATGATATTGGCAAAGTTGGAACCGCAATGAGATTTGCTTCTGCACGCTTTAACGCTTTCGAAGCCGCCATTAAATCTACTAATTTAGCTGCTGAAAAAGACAATGCTTTAGAGTGGTTTTCAAACGAATTCAAGGCTATGTTAAACGAAAACCTAGACGACCATATTGCTAACCCACCAGTTCCTGCACAGCAACCGGCTGATGATGCAGTCAAAATGTTTAAAGCAGATTAAACGTTAATATGATTAAGCCATCATACTCGATGGCTTAGTCAGTTAAACAAGTGAGTAAATCACTCTAATTGCCAATAAAATTAATACCACACCAGACAACCTATCAATCAATTGCGACTTTTCACGCAACTTCGGTAATACGGCAGAATGCGATAATACAAACGCGATAATGGTATACCACAGCCCATCAATGACTAGCGGAGTCAGCACAATCAAGCCTTGACCAACGGATGTTTGAGCCGCAAGAACAAACTGACTGAACAATGCCAAAAAAAATAATAAAATCTTAGGGTTGAACAATGAAATGGCTAAACCATCGCGTGCAGCTTCCCATAAGCTACTCGGTTTTCCAGCCGCTAACTTTTGTTGCATACCGCCCTTTGACTGCAATGATTGTATGCCTATCCAGGCTAAATAAAGCGCCCCTATTATGGCTATCGCGTTAAAAATCATTGGCGAAGCCTTAAGCACTACAGCTAATCCCATCAACGTCACTAACGCATAAATACCGATTCCAATCGAATGAGCCCATGCGCAAACTACGCCATGTAAACGACCACCGCTTAATGTGTGCCGAACAACCATGGCTAAACTCGGTCCTGGCGACATCGCCCCTAAACAACAAATGGCTAACAACCCCAGCCAAGTACTAAACGTCATAACACCTCTATTTTCTATTCACTATTTTAACTACCAGTTAAGCGTGCGCTGCTAATGTTACCTTACTTTACATTTACATAAACAAATAACAGGCCCTATGACGATTTTAATGATGATATTACTGGCAGTCATTTTTACTGCCGTGGCGGGGCTCATTTGGGCTAAAATCAATGGTAAAGCAATCCCAACACTTGTGATTATGATGTTGGTATTTATGGGAATATGTTTTGCAGGGGTCATTGCATTTGTCAATAAAGGTGAAGATTATTTAGCTTACCAGGCTTTGCGTTGGCAACCGCTAGAACCAGATAAAATCGCAGAGTACGTGTCTCAAGGTAACACTGTGTTTGTTGATATTACTGCTGATTGGTGCGTCCCCTGCCAAACAAACAAAGCAAATGTGTTACATCGAGAACAAGTGGTTAATCAATTAAACCAACCACACATTGTGCTTATGCAAGGTAACTGGACAGAAGCTGATGCGGTTATCGAGCAATACATGGGGCAACAAGGTGTTGCGGGTACACCATTTAATAAAATATATGGCGCTGCCTATCCGGACGGTATTGAGCTACCTAAAGTGTTAATTATCGACGATATAGCTAAAGTTTTATCTTTAGTCGCACATTAAATGCCCACTCAACACCAATAAAAAAGACTGCCGAAGCAATCTTTTTTATTCATAACGTTCACGATTGTGAGTGTTATTAGTGTGTTCTATTAGTGCTTAGAAGCGATAGTTTACACGGCCGTAGTAGTAGCCACCGTTGTAATCAAATGGACCACTTTCGTAGTACACTGCACCTAACGCACCTAACGTACCATCTTTAAGCTTTTGCGCTTCCTGGTCGAATATGTTGTTAGCGCCGACTGAAACAGTCAGGTTATCCATAACTGCATAACTCACTTCAACATCAATTGTCACAGCGGCATCAGCGGTTTCAGACCCCCAATCAGACGTATCATCAGCATGTGTCGCGTAGTACTCACCAAAGTAGTTCGCACGAACAGACGTACTGAGATCATCCCAGCTTTGGCCCCACGTTAACGTAGCACGGTGCGCTGGAATACCATCTTCTAAACGGCGCACTTTACCTAAATCCGTTGTCGCTTCGTCAAACTTATCAACTGAGGTGTCTGTCCAGCCATACGCTAGGCTAAACTTAGCATCGCCAGAGAACAAGTCCATACTATATGAACCTACAACATCAACACCTTGAGTGGTGGTATCAAAGTCATTGGAATAGTAGGTTACTGCTGAAATTAGCTCAGGGAACTCAACCCCAGCCGCTCTTAACGCATCGTAATCACTTGCTTCCACATCAATCTGACTAGATTGTGCAATACGACCTGTCACTTCAATATTGTAGTAATCAACGGTTAAGAATAAATTTTCATATTCATACACAAAACCCGCTGCATAACTGACAGACTCTTCCGGATTTAATGTTTTACCACCATAAAATGCGGCTAGTGGATTTGTAGGTGGTGCAATAAAGGTCTGAATTAATTCGCCATTAACAATTGATGTTTGGGTATTTACTACGTTTTCTTGCCCAACCGTTGGTGCACGGAAACCAGTACTGTGCGACGCACGGAAAGACAGTTCATCAGTGGCAATATACTGAGCAGTTAACTTGTAGTTTAATGTGTCGCCAAAGGTAGAGAAGTTCTCATAACGTAGTGCAAGACCAAGCAAGAAGTCATCTGTTAGGTACGCTTCAACGTCGGTATAAACACCGATGTTGTTACGCTTGTTCTTACCTGCCGATTCTGGTCCAAAACCTTTAAAACCGTGCGAACCGATGTTAAAGCCTTGGTCTGCATAAGGGCCGGCAATCCACGATGCCTCTTCACCTTGACCAATCTCAAATGACTCTTCACGCCATTCAAAACCGGTAGCAAAGCTAATATCTTCTAAGCCTCCAATGGTCACAAAACGATTCATATCAGCGTTGAACGTAGTTTCAACTTGCTCATAAGAGCCGGTATCAAAGTCAGTTGGAGTTGCTAAGCCTAAAGATGGGTTTAACGAATTTTTCAAACCAAAAGTGGATTTATTACTACCGGTGCCAGCACTGACATCATAATTCCATTCGCCAGACGTCCCTTTAATCCCCGCAAAGAAAGACATATCTTCAATTTTACCGGTAAATTGAGGGGTATACCCGCCTGGACGGATTTGGTTCATTGAGAAACAGTTAGGATCGGCAACCATTGCTAAATATTCAGGTGTATTTAGCACGTTTGGAACGTTAGCGGGTACAGCACTACAAGTTGACTGATCACCATTTATAGCACCAACCAACAATTCCTTTTCACCTGTATCAGGATTCACTTTTGAATAAACTAAATCACGATCTTGCGGGTTACGATAATAGAAACCACCTGTTGCTTCACGTGATGACACGTTACCAAATGCATACAAGTGAGTGTTATCATTGATATCAAAACCAGAGTTTACAAATACGGTAAAATCATCATTGATCTCTGGGTTACCCCAGGTTTGCGCTGGATTAAGAATTGAAGTGTTGCCCGCATCAGCAATTGCAGCAGCATCTGGACGCTGCACACTGCGACTAGTGGCATCAGCAGTTTTATATTGTGCACTGATGTTAACAAAACCATCGTCGGTTAAAGGTAAACCGATGTTACCGTCAATGGTCGTTGCAGCGCCGTCACCTTCGTAATACTCGCCCTGGCTAACAGTGATTGAACCACCTTCAGAGGCATCTTTTAAAACAAAGTTCATCACACCGGCAATCGCATCAGAACCATACTGAGCGGCTGCGCCATCACGCAGCACTTCTACTTGCTTTAGCGCAACACCAGGGATAACTGAAATATCAGGACCTTGAGCACCATCGTTAATGCCACCACCTTGGAATGCAATAACTGAAGCACGGTGACGACGTTTGCCATTAACTAAAATAAGTGTGCTGTCTGATGGCAGGCCACGAAGGTTAACAGGACGAACAAGCGTTGCAGCATCACTAATGGGTTGCGCACGTGAGTTAAATGAAGGTACAGAGGTTACCAACATATCAATCATGTCAGTTGAACCATTTTTCTTGAGATCATCACTGCTAATAATATCAACAGGGACAGGCGAGTCGCCAATTGAGCGAGGTGCTGCGCGAGAACCCACGACAGCAATTTTTTCAACGTTTTCTTTTTTTGCCACTTCTTCGTCTGCAGCGAAAGCTTGTGAGCTGACAACTGTTCCGGCAAGAGCAAAAGAGATGGCCAAGCTTAACGAGCTGAAGCCAAATTTAGTTTTTTTTGATTGCATCATTATTATCTTCCCAACTGCTTATTATTGTTGTGTTTCAACTAAGTCGTAGGTGATTCATGCCTAAAACCAGTTTGTCTAAAATGCGAAATACTCCCTATTTCAGCTACATTTTTATAACAACTAAAACACAATTGCTAACACTTTCTGAGATTAATAAGCAGAATCTAAATAATAAATCGGCTTTTAAAACAGTAAACATATGATTTTAAGTGACATATATCACATTATGATTTTTCTCAATAATATGCACATTGCAGACAAAACAACCACAAAACACGATTGTATACAAAAATTTACACAGGTATAAACGCTTTTTTTGACAGCGTTCGAAGGGAGATAACAAAAAATGGCAATCCTGATACAACCTTTGCCAATTAAACGCGACCCGTGTAGCTTAGAGGAATAATCTAAACGGACGTTTGATTTAAAAACAATAACAACTCAAAATTTACTGGGGGTAAGCATGGCTTATGATGCTGATTCAACACTCGATTTACAGCAATACACATCTATCGTCGATCTCATTGAGAAATCTTGTCACAAGTTTGCTGATAACACGGCATATGCCTGTTTAGGAAAAGACACCACATTCAGTGAAATAGAACGTGATTCACGCCATTTTGCAGCTTACCTACAACATTGCACCAATTTACAACCAGGCGATAGGGTTGCACTTCAACTGCCTAATATTACTCAATTTGTTATAGCCGCATATGGCATAATTCGCGCAGGTATGGTGTTAGTCAATACCAACCCTATGTATACCGAACGGGAACTAACCCACCAGTTTAATGACTCTGGAGCCAAAGCCTTAGTCGTGCTATCCGATTTATTACCCACATTAACCAATGTGGTCAATAACACTCCGGTTGAGTTGGTCATATCAACTCACGCAATGGACTTGATTGAGGCACAGCCGCAACCAGAAGCGCCGTTTGCGACAATGACGTTTTTAGACGTGCTAGCAGAAGGGGCAAAACAGCAATATCAAGCAGTAACGCCCAATCATGATGACTTAATTGCCTTGCAATATACTGGTGGAACAACGGGTTTATCAAAGGGTGCGATGCTCAATCATGGCAACCTTTTAGCCAACTCTGCTCAAGTAAAATCACGTGTCGCAAGCACTATGAATCAAGGTCATGATGTATTTGTTGCGCCGCTACCGATTTATCATATTTATGCGTTTATGGTGAATTTAGTGTTGTATTTTGAATCGGGTAGTTGCTCGGTGTTGATCCCTAACCCACGCGATATCGCAGGGTTAATCAATACAATGAAAACCTACCCTTTTACCGGGTTTGCGGGGTTAAACACTTTGTTTGTGGGCTTATGCCATCAACCAGAATTTAAAGCCTTAGATTTCAGTAAAATGACCATCACTATTTCAGGCGGTACCGCCTTAACCAGTGCCGCGGCAAATTTATGGCAACAAACCACTGGTTGCATGATTTCTGAAGGATATGGTCTGTCAGAAACATCACCGGTTGTCAGTTTGAACTCACCAGGCTATCAACGTCTTGGCACAATTGGTAAACCGGTATTGGGCACCGAGGTTAAAGTGCTGGATATGGATGACAATGAAGTCGCCACTGGCCAAGCCGGTGAGTTAGCCGTTCGTGGACCGCAAGTGATGCAAGGCTATTGGAACAAACCGGAAGAAACAGCCAAAGTCATGACCCTAGATGGTTTCTTTAAAACCGGTGATATTGGCATTGCTAGCGAAGATGGTTACCACACCATTGTTGATCGTAAAAAAGACATGATTATCGTTTCAGGCTTTAATGTTTACCCAAATGAAGTTGAAGACGTACTTTCAACCAATGAACTCGTGCTTGAGTGTGCGGTTGTGGGTGTCGATGATGAACGTACTGGCGAAGCCGTAAAAGCCGTTATTGTATTAAAACAACCTTCTGCCGACATAGAAGCGACGAAACAAGTTATTAATGACTATTGTCGCAGCCAATTAACGGCCTACAAGGTACCGCGGATTATTGAATTTACAGAGCAACTGCCAAAAAGTACCGTAGGTAAAATTTTACGCCGGGAACTGCGTAAATAAGCTCACAATATCTTTAATTGTTTGCACAATAAAAAAGATGCCTCGGCATCTTTTTTATTAAAAACCATACTCACTAAGCGGGTTCGCTGTCCATCAGCAATTGCAGACTGGCAAATTCCCGATATAACGCATTGCTAGTCATCAATTCATTATGGGTGCCGCTCGCAACTAACTGACCTTTATCCATCACAAAAATCCGATCAACATTAATCACCGTCGCTAATCGGTGAGCAATAATCACAGTGGTACGTTTTGCCATTAATGAATCAAGGGCTTGCTTCACTTTAACTTCACTCACCGCATCTAAGGCACTGGTCGCTTCATCAAGTAACAACAATGGTCTGTCGGCTAAAATAGCTCTGGCAATGGCAATTCGTTGCTTTTGGCCACCCGATAATCTCACGCCGCGCTCACCAAGATACGTTGCGTAGCCATCAGTAAATTCGCGGATAAACTCATCTGCTTTAGCGGCAACACACGCCTGCATGACCTCATCGTCAGATGCAGATAAACGACCGTAACGCACATTTTCAAGCACGTTCATTGCAAAAATAACCGACTCTTGCGGGACTAATGCATACTGCTGACGTAAATCGGTTAAAGACAAGGTTGCAATATCAACATCATCTAATAAGATTTGCCCGGCTTTGGGTTGGTAAAAACGCATCATCAACTCAAACAGAGTACTTTTACCTGCACCACTGGGTCCAACAAGCGCGACACGCTCTCCAGGCTGAATGGTTAATGATAATTGTCGGATGACATCTTGGCCGCTGTCAGAGGGGTATGCGAACACCACATTATTGAAATGCAGTAACCCTTTTACCGGTAAACTCAATTGATTGGGTACAGCTTGTTGCGGAATATCAACGGGGGTATAAACCAGTTCCATTAAGCGTTCTGCCGCACCAGATGCACGTTGAATTTCACTAAATACTTCGCTAATTGTCGCGACTGCACCCGCCACCATGACGGCATAAAACATAAATGCTGATAGCTCTCCGGCACTAATGTTGCCGCTCATCACATCTTTTGCGCCGACCCAGGTCACAAATGCAATGGCACCAATACTTAAAAACATCACAGTCGAAATCAATAAAGCACGATACTTAATACGCCCTTTTGCCACATCCATTACCGCCTCTACGCGATCGGAAAATAGTTGGCGATCTTTTGCTTCATGGGTATAAGCCTGAACGGTATGGATTTCATGCAAGGTTTCATCAATATATGCGCCTAAATCACCGACACGGTCTTGGCTTTTACGCGACAACACTCTCACTTTACGGCCAAAATAACTTACAGGTCCCAGCACTAAAGGTACCGCTAACAATACCAGCAAAGTCAGCTTTACACTGGTAAAGCCCATCATAACAATACCGCCTAAGACTGTTACGCCCGATCTCAATGCCATTGATAAGCTCGACCCCACCACACTTTGAATTAACGTACTGTCAGCAGTAAATCGAGAAATGACTTCACCGGTGCGTTGAGTAGCAAAAAAGCCTGGCGATAACGACAACAAATGCTGATAAACCTGCAAGCGGATGTCTGCGCTTACCCGCTCGCCCAGCCATGTTATTAAATAAAATCGACAAAAAACCGCCGTACCACTAATTGCGGTAATCCCAACAATAATCAACATGATCTCATTTAATCTGGCGGCATTGTCGGCAATAAACCCTTCATCAACCATCATTTTTACGCCCTGCCCAAGTGATAACCACGCAAGCGAACCGATGAACAAAAAGATGATGGCAGCAAAGACCTTTAATTTATAAGGAGATAAAAAATGCAAAATCCAGGGCAAGACGCGGTATGGTGTAGTCACAATTGAGGCCGAGTCTGAAGTAGCAGTAACATCAGATGGCGTTGTCGGTGAGTTCGTCACAGTATTAACCAGCAAATAAAACTAAGATAAAATGATAGTAACAACAAAATGTGAGATTGTAGATGCCTTATACACCCAATAAACTAGGCAAACCAAAATCCATAGGTACAAAAAACAAATAATAATAAATAGGCTATGCAAAACATGTTAAACAAACCTAAAGGGTTCACCTTAATCGAACTCGTTGTTGTGATTGTCATTTTGGCAATACTTGCCATCGTTGCGAGCAGTAAATTCATCAGTTTACGTAAAGAAGCCATTGTCTCCACCATGGTGGGAATGGAAGCAGCAATGCAATCTGCCGCGACATTAACCTACTCTAAAGCCGCTATCGCGGGAGTTGAAAGGCTTGCATCAACCACGCTCAACATTGATGGTGTAGACGTGGTGTTAGCTTATGGTTACCCCAACGGCACTGCTTCGGGGTATATACCCAAACAACCTGAAGATGCTCGATTTCAGCAAGAATTTACACGCGTTTAGGCAAGGCATTGATTGCGGGTAATGGTTGTTCCCTTTCCAAAATCAATAACGCTGAATAAACGCGTGTAAAACTTGCCCTTTGGGAGTTTCACCGTGTTCCCACTACGTTGTTGCGCTAATTTATAAGGTGCCTACATTACTGCATTAACGCGCCTAGTATTGAAAACACGGTGAAGCTCTGAAACACGTATCTTCAAGTTGATTGGGTATAAATGTATTAATGAATATCCCTACAGACGACTGGCAAAAACGCGCAAGTGTTTACTCTGGCGCTTGGATTTATTGGCATGGGAATATTGCAGAAGATGCTGGCGTTGCCCAATGTTATTTACGCTATAGGCAAGCGACATCAACCACTGCACGGCCAATCATTAATGTTGAAACCAGCGGTTGCTAACCGCAACTATCGTTAAGCGTCAGGATAACGGGCTTCAATGTTTTTTAATGAACGCAAAAATAACCCTAAGCCACCAATACTCAATACTAAAATGACAATTAAATCGAATGCGCTCATGTACGAAAACCGAAAGTTAATCGCGCTGATCACGCCAAATATAAGAGCGACTAACGACCCAAAGGTAAGCAGCCAACCCAGAGGGTTTTTACCGTTATAAAACATTAACCCGACCCCAAACATAAATGGGATCATGACCATGCCACTCGTTAATCCAAAACCACCAAATTGATACAAATGACTGCCAAAGCCAAATGAACTGGTCACTTTGATGGCATTGAGTAACATGTAAAAACCGCCACACATCATGGCTAAGCCAATAAAAAATTGCCCTATACCGCCGCTTGTTCCACCAGCACCTTTCATCATTATCCCTTGAAATACTTTATGATAATGACAATTTACTCAACCGCTTAGCGAATAGCAATCTTTGTCGACATCGCAATTTCTCGCGCTCCTAGGCGATATCTGAGATAATGACCAAGTGTTTATTGAGCCGCATTGATCGCAATAAACGCCTCCTTGGCAATTCATCACAATTTTTTATTTAGGTAATACACCCATGACCACCCAATTTGCTTGCGCAGGCATTGAACTTGAGCTCTATCGTTACCCCACTCAACAAGCCTCAAACTTACAAGCATGGGACGCCGCTGATGAACATTTGATTAAACACTTAATCGATAGTCAGCAGCCTGTAGTGCCAACAGCCATACTGAATGACAGTTTTGGCGCATTAACCTGTGCGTTAACTACCGTTAACAATCAGTGGCCAATCACCCTCGAAACCGATGCAAAAACCAGTTTGCTCGGTTGCCAGTATAATTTACAGCACAATCATTTAACGCCTGAGTCTTTGCAAATCATTAATAGCCGTGAGGCTCTGCCGCGCAATACTCAACTGGTGTTAATGAAATTACCTAAAAACCTCCATTATTTTGGCCAACAGCTTGCCCGATTATCAACCATCCTCTCCGCGGGGACATCCGTATTAATTTCAGCTAAAGCCAAGTCGATTAATGCAGCCTTACTCAGCCTTATTGACAAAAACTTAGGTCAATCAAGTGCCAGCTTAGCCTGGAAAAACACCCGAGTGATTAGCTGTATCAGTGATGGTAATGCCCGTACTATCGCAGCACCAGTTAATTGGAAGGTGAACGAGTTAAGACTGACGATCAGCAACTTAGCAAATGTGTTTGCAGCAAATAAATTAGATATAGGCGCGAGAATAATGCTCGATAACATGCCTAAGGGAGACTTTACACATGTTGTTGATTTAGGGTGTGGTAATGGCATTTTGGGGCTTCATGCAAAACAATGTTACCCACAAGCGCAAATTCACTTTGTTGACGACTCTGATATGGCCATCGCATCGGCAAAGCATAATTGGCAGCACAATGCATTAGAGTCTTCTGATAACGCGCCACACGGACATTTTTATTGGGATGATTGCTTAACTAATTTACCCGATGAGATCAGCCCAGATTTGGTACTGTGTAATCCCCCTTTTCATCAGGGTGAAGCCATTACCGATCATATTGCATGGCAAATGTTTGTTGATGCGTACAAGCGCTTAAAAACAGGCGGTATTTTACATGTTGTCGGCAACCGGCACTTAGCCTACCACGTTAAAATAAAACGTATTTTTAATAACTGCACAACAATTGCCGCCAACGGGAAATTCGTCATATTACAAGCTAAAAAATAATCCGACAAGATAACCGATACCTAGGCACGAGCGCTTGGGTATCGGATGATTTACCGCCAACAATTCATTTTCATTACTGCATAACGTCCTTTTACACCCCCAATTATAATTGTGACCACCCACCCAATTGGACTTACCAATAAATTAGATTGGTTGACACAAATCATAACCAAAGACTAAAATCGTATTACCAACTTAGCTTAAACCAAATTTTGTAGTCGATAGTGGCCCAAATTCAGGTTTACGTTTAGGTTTACCCCTTCAACATATGACAACACTCGACATGGATGTCGCTTATTTTAAGGTTGAGCTCCTCTGTCTCATACCACTAGTCGGCCCCTTAGTTATCTTTGGGGTCTTTTTTTATGATGGAACATAAAAAAACGCGCTAACAAAAATGCTAGCGCGTTTGATCATCAATGTAATATTGTAAAGCCATTTAGCCTTTGATTTTAACTAAATTCTCAATCGAGTATAAATCCCGGTTCGCACTATTTTTACGGCGCACTTCTTCTAAAGCTTGCTGTTCTAATTTATCAAATAAAACATTGATTAATCTATTAAAATGCTTATGCATTGCGAGTCGTGCTTCAGCAGCATCATGGGCAGATAACGCTTCATAAATCGCCGTATGCTCGGCCAAGGTTTTATTATTATCGGTACTGCAGACAATATTATAATCTTCAATGATTTCGTTACTTGATGAACGCAATGACCACATATTTTCAAACAAATTAATTAGCGCACCATTGCGAGTGGAGTACGCAATAATTTGATGAAACAGTTCATCTGCTTCTTCGACATTTTGCATGTCTTTCATCATCACTAAGGTACCGTGGAGCTTTTCAAGCTCTTCTGCTGTGATGGTCTTAGCGGCTAATGCGGCGATTTCACCTTCTACAAGCGCACGAGCTTGAGTCAACTCAAAAGCGTTTACACTGTTTACACTAACGCTTTGCTTTTGATTATTGACAACATAAACACCAGAGCCGGTTTTCACTTCCACTTTTTCACGTACTTCTAACGCAATAATCGCTTCACGAATGGTCGGCCTGCTGACTTCAAACTTCTCTGCAAGCTCTCGCTCTGGGGGTAAACGACTGCCTACCGGATACTCGCCACAGGCGATGGAGGCTTCAATCGTATCGACTATTCGCCAAAATAAACGACGGTTTTTCATATACCTTCCTTCGAAAAGTAAAACCAATTTAGTGGTTTAATACTGACATATTATCGGTTAAAACCGTGACAGCAAACAACTAATAACATGACATGCCACTCACATAATAAAAATAATAGCACATTGTCCGGGCTTTAAAAGCATTGGTAATAACAATTAGCAATAAAAACACATAAATTGGTAAAGCAAATTGGTTGACACGATGTTAATTGTTGGTTAGTTTCTATTCAGGCGCAAAGTTATGTTCAACATGCCTTAATAGCGGCATGTTCCGCTGACAGAACGAATGCACAAATCTGGGGAGATTAACGTGAAACTTAACAAAATAAATAGTATTGCAAACAGACTCGAAGCGAACAAACAACCTAATGCAATCATGTTGTGTACCTCATTTCATCACCTTTAAGCCTTAAATCATTCCTTAAACCCCCTTTGATGCAGACACGCTAACACAATGACAAATTGTGACAATCAAACGCTAAACGTGTTTTTCATAGTGAAGGTTATCAGCTCTACCTATTTACATAGATTCATTGGTAGAAAATTAATTAGGCTCGACTAGAGAGACAACATGAACCCATTCAACTCCCACACACCATTTACGTATGGGTTACTAAGACAACTATTGTTGTTATCACTGCTTATACCCTTGACGGCTCAGGTGAATGCACAAGAACACTTGGTGACATCGCAAGCGCAATATCAGCAAGTATTAAAGCAGCTGCAACCAGGCGATAGCATTATTTTACAAAATGGCACCTGGCAAGACTTTGAAATCGTATTTACCGCTAAAGGCACTGCTAAACACCCTGTGACATTAACTGCCCAAACCAAAGGCAGCGTTATCTTGTCTGGCCAATCTAACCTTCAACTGGCTGGCGAATATCTGCAGGTTTCGGGCCTAGTATTTAAAGATGGCTTCACTCAAACTAATGAAGTCATTGCCTTTAAGAAGAGCGATACCGAGCTTGCCAATCATTCGCGTATCACCGAAGTCGTTATCGACAATTACAACAACCCAGACCGTCAAATGTCAGATAATTGGATTGGCATGTACGGCCAGCACAATCGCCTCGATCATAGTCATTTTGTTGGTAAACGTAATGCAGGAGTCACATTAGCAGTTCGCCTTGAAGGTGAGCAAAATCAACAAAATCATCATCGAATCGATCACAACTATTTTGGCCCACGACCTATTTTGGGCTCTAATGGCGGTGAAACCATTAGAATTGGCACTAGCCATCACTCACTGACCAATTCATTTACCGTGGTCGAAAATAACTACTTTGATCGCTGTGACGGTGAAGTCGAGATTATCTCGATCAAATCAGGTAAAAACCGAATTCAAAATAACGTATTTAATAGTTCTAGAGGCACATTAACCCTAAGGCATGGCAACGGTAATATTATCGACAGTAATATTTTCTTCGGTAACGGTATTGATCACACTGGTGGGATCCGCATTATTAACCGCGATCAAACCGTCACCAACAACTATCTTGAAGGGCTCACGGGTACGCGATTTGGTAGCGGATTTACCATTATGAATGGCGTGCCAAACTCGCCAATTAATCGCTATCACCAGGTAGTGAATGCCAATATTAACCACAACAGCTTTATTAACTTAGACCACATAGAACTGGCAGCAGGCAGTGACAGCGAACGCTCGGCTCCACCTAAAGACAGCACGCTCACTCAAAACCTTTTTATCAACCCACAATCCCCATTGAGTTTGCATGACGACATAAGCGGTTTGCGCTTTAGCGACAACATCACTAACTTTGCCAGCAAAGACTTAAATCCAATCATAAAAAAGGGCATAAGCACCCACAATATTACTTTGACTCGTGCGGCCAACGGTTTGCTATATCCTAGTGATACCAGGCTTGCACAGTATGGCGTCAGTAGTACGTTAATCCCCACAACTAAACAGCAAACGGGTCCTACTTGGTATCCTAAATCTGAACCCACTGTTGAGTTTCAATCAGGCAAGGTTATTAAGGTCAGCAATGCCGATGGAGAGTTAGGCAATGCCGTGGCAGCAGCATTATCGGGTGACACATTATTACTCAGCGATGGCCAATACAACATCGATACCCTGCTTGCTATCAATAAAACCTTAACGTTTAAAGCCGCAAACACGCATAAAGCCATTGTTAGTTTTGAACGCCCAAGTCTATTTGAAATTCAAAACAACGGTAACTTACAACTCGAAGGGCTTGTCATTAACGGCCAACTCAGCCCAGATGCGCCAGGCAACAGTGTTATCAGAACGCTAAAATGGGGCATGTTGACCAACTACCGTTTTGACATGAGCAATAGCATTGTTGAGCAACTCAATAACAGTAATGCCTTTCATTTTTTCGACTCAGGCAGCCGTGCTTTTGCCGATACGATTAATGTGAATAACAGCCAGTTCCATCTCATTAGTGGTGATGTTTTTCGCCTGAATAAAGAAACCGACGACATCGGTATCTATAACGCCGAATACCTTAACCTAACGCACAATCAGTTTGACGATATTGGCGGTATTGTTGCTACGGTTTATCGCGGCGGCACCGATGAAAGCACCTTTGGCCCGCATGTATTAGTTAGCCACAATCAGTTCACTCATGTGGGTAAAGGCCAACAAAATCAAACTGAGTCAATATTGAATCTGCATGGCGTTCAGGTAAGCCTAATAGCACACAACACATTTACCGACAGTGCCTCCATTAGCGTTTTCCATACAGTAGGGGAACCGCAAACAACCATCGCTAATAATCAGCTCATTAATACCCCAGCGCCACAGGTGACAGAGTTTGTCACTCAAGGAAAACACACTGCCAATATCAACAATAACAAAGTGCAAACACGATGAATAACATCAAGCAAGACAATGGCAAAAGTCAGTTAATCCAAAGCATGCGTAAGTACAGTATTGCCCTATTCGCCAGCCTGACATTTATAACATTTACCTCGTTTAGCGCAGCTATGCCGGTATTTGCAGCTAACCATCCAAACCTTGTGATTAATCAGCAAGACGTAGCCGCCATGCAGCAAGCGATTACTCAGCCTGGCGCGTTTCAAGATGCATTTTATGCCAAGCGAACTGAAGTGGATCTTGGGCTCACTCAACCTATTGAGGTCCCTGTACCTGTTGATGCTGGCGGCGGTTATACCCACGAAAAACACAAAAGTAATTATCAGCAAATGTACGACACTGGCATCATTTACCAACTCACCGGTGAAAAAAAATACGCGACATACGTAAAAGACATGCTGTTGCAATATGCCAAACTTTATCCTGAGCTTCCATTGCACCCAAAACGTAAAAGCAGCAACGAAGGTAAATTGTTTTGGCAAGGGCTAAACGAAGCTGTTTGGTTAATGCACACAGTCCAAGCCTATGATTTTATTTATGACTCGTTAACACCATCTGAACGTGAACGTATTGAAACAGGCGCAATTACGCCTGCAGTATTGTTTTTGTCTGAGCAGTCGCCACGCACGTTTAACAAAGTACATAACCACGGAACATGGGCCACTGCGGCGGTGGGCATGAGCGGCTATGTTTTGGGCAAACCATTATGGGTTGAGCGAGCATTGTATGATTTAACCTTATCGAAAAAAGGCGGCTTTATGCGCCAACTCGACGAGTTATTTTCACCAGACGGTTATTACAACGAAGGTCCTTATTATCAACGTTATGCCTTAATGCCGTTTGTTACTTTTGCTAAAGCCATTGAGCAAAATGAGCCGCAACGAAAGATTTTTCAATACCGAGATGGCATCTTACTCAAAGCCATCAATACTTCGGTCGCGCTCAGTTACAACACACTGTTGTTTCCACTTAACGACGCCATAAAAAGCAAAGCTATCGATACTATAGAGCTAGTGAATGGTGTCGCGATTGCTTATGGGATAAACAGCGATCCTCAACTATTAGATATCGCTAAACAACAACACAATATCCTACTTACCGGTGACGGCCTCAAAGTGGCACAAGCACTAGACAAAGGGCTTATGCAACCCTTCCCATTTATCTCCGCTTTATATCGAGATGGTAAACAAGGTGACAAAGGTGCGTTAGTCGTTATGCGCCAGGGTCGCGCCACCGATCAAGCCATAGTATTTAAAGCCACTGAGCAAGGTTTAGGTCATGGCCATTTTGATAAACTCACCTGGCAATTTTATGATGCGGGTAATGAAATAATCTCGGACTATGGCGCGGCACGCTTTTTAAATATTGAAGCTAAATTTGGCGGTGGATATTTACCCGAAAACGATTCCTGGGCTAAGCAAACCATTGCGCACAACACCCTCGTGGTTGATGAAACAAGCCACTTTAATGGCAAAGTTAAAACGGCAAATCAGTTTCATCCCACGTTACACTTTTTTGACCCACTACCGGGGCTCACGATTGCTTCGGCATCCATTGACAGCGCCTATGAAGACGTCAAGTTCAAGCGCACTCAAGCGTTAATTCAAATTGAAAAACGTGATGCTGTATTCGGAATTGATATCCTGCAAGTGAATGCAAACAAGCCTCATCAGTACGACCTACCTGTGCACTATGAAGGGCAGTTAATCGACACCAGCTTTAGCCGTGAAGCATCACTGACACAACTGTCAACATTAGGCACAAAACACGGCTATCAGCACTTATGGTTGTTAGCAAAGGCTAACTTAGCCCAAGACAATACTGACAATACACTGGCAAGAGTGACATGGCTAAACGACAACGGCCGTTTTTACAGCTACAGCACGTTAGTCAACACTCACTCCAACAGTGCCATTCAAGAACAAATGTTGTTTACTCAATTAGGGGCTAATGACCCAAACATGAACTTACGCCAACTGCAGGCGTTTATTCACAGAGTCACCGCCACTAACCACACCTATGTCAGCGTGATTGAACCGCACGGTGAATACAATCCAGCTAAAGAATACACCCTTGATGCCACCAGCAAGGTCGCCAAGCTCATTCATTACCAGCAAGCAGAGCTAGAAGCGGTGCAAATTAGCTTTACCGATGGCCAGCAATACTTACTTGCCATCAATCAAACTGAGCAGGCAATTACCTCGAAAACGCACAGTGTCATAAACATCAATGGTGTGGCATACCCTTTTACAGGGCGAACCCAATTAATCGAAATGAACAAACTCAATTAGCAAACCAATAACTAGCAAACGAATAATTAGCAAATCAATAACAAAAATTTAGGAGCATCGACTATGAAACAGAATCAACATTTTGGCTTTGGCGATAAAACAGAAATACAAGATATTGGCGGTGGATTAAAGCGTCAAATGCTGGGTTATAACCATGAGTTGATGGCAGTTAAAATTTGGTTTGATAAAGGTGCAGAAGGCTACGTACATGCCCACCGTCATTCGCAAGTCTCATATGTTGTAGAAGGCGAGTTTCATGTCAATGTCGACGGCGTGATTCAAATACTCCATGCCGGTGACAGCTTTTTTGTTCCGCCTCATGTAGATCACGGCGCGGTGTGTCCAACTGGCGGTATTTTAATCGATACCTTTAGCCCGCCACGTGAAGACTTTGTTGAGGACTTAGCATGAAAAACAGTCCATTCAAGCTAAAGCATCTACGTTGGCTAGTGGTGAGTTTAGTCGCCCTAGCCACCGTGATTAACTATATCGACCGCTCCGCGCTTGCGATTATGTGGCCTGGTATTGCCGAAGACTTAGGTTTAGATAAAAGCGATTATGCCAACATTATTACGGTGTTTATGATCTCTTATGCTATCGGTCAGTCTTTGTTTGGTAAGATTTTTGATGCTATTGGCACACGTTTAGGCTTTTTATTGTCCATCGTCGTGTGGTCGGTCTCCATTGCGTTACATGCTATTGCAGCTACTGCCATGTCATTTGCCATATTCAGAGCCATTTTAGGTCTGGGTGAAGCCGGTAACTGGCCGGGTGCCACTAAAGCCAACGCAGAATGGTTTCCAATTAAAGAGCGCGCCTTAGCTCAAGGTATTTTTAACTCTGGGGCCTCTTTGGGCTCTATTATTGCACCGCCACTCATTGCCTTTTTATATGCCTTTTTAGGCTGGCAAGCGACGTTTATTGTGATTGGTTCTTTAGGGCTTATCTGGATCATCCCATGGATGATTATCTACAAGTCAGCGCCTGATGCTCACCCATGGATCACCGAAACTGAACGCCAATACATTCTTACCGGGCAACAATGCTCAAGTGAAGAGAAACAAGCGAAAGAATACGTGCCTACAATGAGCCAGTTATTAAGCCATCGTGAAGCATGGGGGGTTATTTCAGCTCGCTTTTTTATTGACCCTATTTGGTGGCTTTTTGTTGCCTGGTTGCCACTGTACTTAAATGAAAAATTTGGATTTGATGTTAAAGAAATTGGTGCATTTGCCTGGTTGCCCTATGTCGGTGCAGCTATTGGCGCATTGTTTGGTGGCTGGTTAAGCGGCCATTTATTAAGCCGTGGCTGGACCGTGAATAAAGCGCGTCGCAGCGCGATTGTACTAGGTTGTGTTGTGATGCTTCCGGCCCTGTTATTAACCTCACAAGCGGCCACACCTTGGTTGGCGATGGGGTTGATTGCGGTTATTTTGTTTGGTTTTCAAACCGCGATTGGTAATGTGCAAACCTTACCTAGCGATTATTTTTCAGGTAAAACCGTGGGAACATTAGCTGGCATTAGCGGTACGTCGGCGGTGTTAAGTGTCATCATCACCATTCAATTGGTGCCAATGATGACTCAAGGAGGCGACTATACAGCCTTCTTTATCTTAGGCGCGGCACTGGTACCATTGGCGTTAATATCGTTATGGTTAGGCGGAAAAATACAACCCGTTAAACCCAAATCATAATATCTTCATGATCAGTAAAAAGGCTTGCTAACCCGGTGTTAGTAAGCCTTTTTTATATAAACAAATACCATCCATCGATTAGCATACTGACAGGCAAACCAGTAATATGATTAGCTATTGTGAATAAGGCGAATAAGAACACACAAAAATGGACTACTTAGCAATCAATAAGCACGCATGGGATCAGCGTACCAATATTCATCTAGACTCATCATTTTACGACCTACAGGCGTTTATCGATGGCAAGTCATCATTAAATCCCATTGAACTAGAACAAGTTGGCAATGTACAAGGCAAAAGCCTGTTACACCTACAATGTCATTTTGGTCAAGACAGCTTATCGTGGGCACGATTGGGCGCTAAAGTGACTGGGGTAGACTTATCAAGCGAGTCGATTGCAACAGCAAAAAAGCTGGCAGCCCAGTTGCACTTACCAGTAACATTCATCAACAATGACATCTATCAATTCGGTGGCAATAACACCACGCAGTATGACATTGTCTTTACCTCATATGGCGTACTTGCTTGGTTACCCGATTTAACTCGTTGGGCACAAACCATTGCTGGCGCATTAACCCCTGGCGGCGAGTTTCATTTAGTTGAATTTCATCCGTTTAATGACGTGCTGTCGGGTTATGGATACTTTGCGCAGTCACAACCGGATGTCGAAGATGAAGTAACCTACACTGAAAATCATAACGACAAAATCGAAACGGTTGCCACATGGCCACATCCTTTAAGTGAAGTGATTAGCGCACTCATTTCGGCGGGGCTACGTATTGAAGGGGTTAATGAGTATCCTTTTAGCCCCTACGACTGCATCGAAGGCCTGGAATTTATCGACAAAAAAGGGTATCAACTCATACACAATGATCACCCTATCCCGCTGATTTACTCAATTAAGGCTAGCAAAGCAAAATAGGCTGACACGGTACTGCTTTACATACCCAAGAGCGTAAATTATTGATGTGTTTTAGGCGGTAAAAACAATATTCTTATACGTTGTTTTAGCGATAATTGAGGCTTAGTCACATCACGCCACATGTCGCGCCACTCACTAAACGTAACCACGAGTGGGTTAAAACTGTTGACGGGTTTAGTAATGCCGTATCGCACGGTTTCAATTTCAGGCTCAAAGGTGCCAAACATTTTATCCCAAATAATAAGCACACCCGCATAGTTTTTATCAATGTATTGCGGGTTGCGTCCGTGGTGAACACGGTGGTGAGACGGTGTGTTAAAAATCCACTCTAACGGGCCTAAGGATTTAATCGCCTGGGTGTGAACAAAAAACTGTAAGCCCAAATTGAGCAATACCGCAAATACCACCCAGTTAGGGTCGAATCCAATCACCACCAAAGGCAACCAAAATAGCCACATTCCAGCTAATGGATACATAAGGCTTTGTCTAAAAGCGGTACTAAAATTCATATTTTCAGAGCTATGATGTACCACATGGGCAGCCCACATCCAGCGAATGCGGTGGCTTGCGCGATGAAACCAGTAATAGCAAAAGTCTTGAGCTATCAGTAATAAGCCAAATGTTAATAGCGTCATGTCGATATCGAACAAACGCCAACCAAAGAAGTGCAAATAGATTTTGGCTATCAATAAGCCTGCAATGATATCGGCGACTTGATGCATCCCTGCCAACACAAAATTGCACAACACTTCTGCAGGGCGATATTGGGCATTTTCAGGTAAACGTTTAGCGCGCACACCAAACCACCATTCCAACAAAATACAGCCGAAAAAAATTGGTGCCAGTACCAGTAATAACCACTCAGGGTGAGCAATCAATAAATCCATATCCATATTCACTGTCCATTTATTATTATTTTTATCGTTTGAACAACCGTGTTATATCGGCCGCTTTATGTCATTTGGTCTATCACCATTTAGCAAAATGGTCTTCTGTTAACCCTAGCTGATTATGTAGACGGTATTGATTACCGTTGTTATCAGTTATCACGCCACTAAAATAGCCGATATATTGCCTAAAGTTATTCTTCAACCAGATTAAATTGAGTTTCTCACTGCGCTGGTTAAGCGGCCTAAAAAACAAATCGACTTGACCATCATTGGTGGTGATATGCCACAGATCTTGTTGCGAATGTCGATTAAAATCAAATTGCGCGGCGCCCAATAAGTGACGCTCGCCATTTATCCACATCACATTCTCTGTTTGACCAGTTTCATTTACCCCTGCGGCAAGGTTAAGCCCGATAATTCCCGCCTCAGTTTGCGCATTAATTGATGCCCAGCGCCAACTGGTTTCGCGGCGCATAAATCCAGCAGAAAAGTCATAACCAGCTAGCGCATATTGCAACGGTTGTGGTTCATGATGAATCGTTAATTGCCCGGTTACCGTTAAACCATTATGCTTTTGCGTATAGGTCCAGCCGTTATAACCAGTTGGCGTACATATGCTTATCGGCAAACTTAGCGGAGCAGGTTGTATGCGTAAATTGGCCTGAATATCCGCCAAATTTATTTCAACGTGCCATTGGCCTTCGACAATATTAATCGCAACACCTTTTCGCTTACTGCCTATTGCTGCTCGTCCCTGTTTAGGTGACTCACTTAGTTGGCAGCCGATCCCTAACGGTGTTAACCACTGCGTTTGGCTGAGCTTATTGGCTTTAATGTCGTAAAGGTAACAAAAACCATTGGCAACATAGCGAATATCCGCAACGGCCAAGGCAATAATATAATGAGGGGTAATAATGCTAACAAATTGAAATTGCTTAAAATCAAAGTGTTTCGATAACGCTGAAGCAGGCTTATCCATCTCATTGAAATAGGCAAACTGTTTTACATTGAGTGAATCGACAATACCATCAAAAACACCAAAGACTGGTTGTCCATCAGTGGCAATCAATTTGGGTGGCGCTAATTGTGATTGAACATGCTGCATTGGTTTTCCTGCTTCGGCGACGATTTAGTCAACGAAATAAAATGTACGCAATAGAAAGCGACGAAATAGAATTTAACCAAACTAAACTGAATTGATGATAGCTTCAAGTCACCATTTAGACTGAAAGGCAAACAATCGCTTCCATAGAGCATCCGAACCGTCTACGCCGCACATAATTGTTTAAGCAATATGCTATTGCACTGGAATGGTAAACAATTTCTGGTATCCTTTAGCTACCTTTTGTTAAAAATTATTGCCATATGAAGTCACTCATTCCCGTTTTACTGTCATCATTATTACTCACAGCTTGTGCCAGTTATGAGCCAACTCAAATCGGTCTTAATCCAACGCTTGGTGCGGTTAGCTTGCAAACCGAATCTGACACTCAGGTGTTAATCGAAACCATAGACACTCGTGAAGCGAGCTTTGTGTTACGCATTACTGAAGGCGATAAAACGCCGCAATTGATTGGCACCACAGAGCCTATGCGCCAACAACTTGATAAGCTGTTCCGTAACGGTATGATCAAAGCCGGCTACGTCGTCGACCCTGCTGCACGTAACTCAGTACAATTCCAATTAAATTACTTATTGGCTGATGTTACCGACACCACATTCAGCTTTGAATCCAAAACCCGTTTAGTGATCAACGTACTGGCAAAAAATGCTCAGCAACAATTCACTAAATCATACAATGCTAATGGCTATCTTAAAGGCCCATTAAGCCCCGACTTTGCCACATTAGAGCTCGATATTAATCAATTAATCGACAAGCTCACTACCGAAATCCTTAACGATGATGAACTGCATCAGTTTATTCAACGTTAACCCCCTCGGTATTTTCTCTATTTAGCGATCTGCGGCATCAACCCGATGCCGCCCAAAGGACTCTCACTATGTTTAAATGGCTCGCCACTAGCCTGTTGCTGGTAACCAGTTTATCTGCCATAGCCGCTGTTGATATTCAAAAAGACACTATTTACCCACAAGTGGAGTTCGACACATCCATGGGCAAAATTGTGGTTGAATTAGACCGTACCCGTGCGCCATTAACCATCGATAACTTTTTAACCTATGTGGTAAAAGGCGAGTACGACAACACGATTTTTCACCGTGTTATTGCAGAGTTTGTCGTACAAGGTGGCGGATTAACCACTAAACTTGAAGAACGCCCATCAATGGCGCCTATTGTTAATGAGTCTGGTAATGGTCTGTCTAATGCCATGGGCACCATTGCTATGGCGCGAGATAATGACCCACACTCGGCCACAAGACAGTTTTATTTTAATGTCGGTGACAACAAAAAATTAGACCCATCAAAACGTCGCTGGGGATACACGGTGTTTGGCGAAGTGACCCAAGGGATGGATGTGCTTGAAGCCATCTCATTGGTTGAAACCGAGCACAACAGCACATTAAATTGGCCAGATGTACCGGTTAAAACCGTATTGCTGAAAAAAGCGACATTATTGCCACGCTAAAACAATCATTGCGCGCTTAATCATCATTAACAGTTAGGCGCGTTATCGGCATTTTGATTGTTTTCTGAACACCCACCATCTTTCGCTTATTGTTTTTGCTCAACTTTTTATTCCCGTACTTTTCAACCCCTTAATTTAAATAGTAATTATATAATTATTTAACATAAATTAATTTTGTCATATTTTCTATCATGGCCAAATTTTGGGTCTATACTCTAATTTTAATCAACGTCGTCGCTGTTTCATCATGCATCCATTACCAAGGACATTTTTCATGACAGCTAATGATTTTATCGAAACAAAAGCGCCACAATTAGCTTATTACGGCAAAGCCTTTTTAGACAATCAACTCGATTACAAAGAGATTCAATTGTATATGTGGGATGTACTAGAAGAATGGCAATGCATTCCAAATAAGCAATCTGCCGACCTACCCAGTGATACAGAAAAAGTTTTTTGGCACTTACTGTATTGTTTTGACCATTGGTCAGGATGGGCAATTAAAGGAAATCAATATCTTCGCCAACAAGTACACGACTGCTGTGACTACATTAATATCGGCGGCAATATGCCTCAAAGCTGTATTGGTATCAGACCTTAATCATTTTTAACTCAAACTCGTTCAATAAACTGCGTGAATGGCTTGAACCTAAACCCCTTGCAACATAAGCTAGAGCCATTCTCCTTTATCCAGTTGTCTTATGTCGGTTTTCTTCTCTCAAGCACGTGAAGCCTTGTCGGTTTACTACCACAAACGTGTGTTCATTTTATTATTGCTGGGGTTCTCTGCTGGCTTACCGCTTATGCTGGTCTTTTCAACGTTGAGCTTTTGGCTGCGTGAAGCGGGTGTTGACCGGGCCGCCATTGGGTATTTCAGCTGGATAGCCCTAACCTACGCTTTTAAATGGGCATGGTCTCCCCTTGTCGACCGTATGTCACTGCCATTATTTACACGTTTTTTGGGGCGGCGACGTGGCTGGATGCTCTTTGCGCAATTGTGCTTAGTCGGTGCCATTTTAGGCATGTCGGTAAGCGACCCTGTCGTTAACCTTGAACGTTTAGCCTTGTGTGCTTTATTACTCGCATTTGCTTCTGCCACTCAAGATATTGTTATCGACGCGTTTAGGATTGAGTCGGCACCCGAAAAAATGCAAGCCGCACTGGCTGCGGCTTACCAAGTGGGTTATCGCAGTGCGATGATTATTGCCACCGCTGGCGCATTAACTATCGCTGCGTGGGTTTCCCCTGGTGATGACGCTTACAATCTAGAAGCCTGGCAAACGGCATACTTTGCCATGGCAATGTTGATGGGCGTGGGTATTTTAACCACCCTATTTAGTCAAGAACCGCAAGTCGATACCAAGCATGCTGACGAAAAAGAACGTCAACTACGGGCAGACTTTGCCGCAAAATACCCAAAGAAAATAGCTGGAGCCATGGCTTGGCTATATAGCGCCAGCGTTTTGCCGTTTATTGACTTCTTTAAACGTTATGGCAAGAGTGCAGTTTTAATCTTACTGCTGATTTCTTGTTATCGTATTTCTGACATCGTCATGGGTATTATGGCCAACGTGTTTTACGTTGATATGGGCTTTAACAAAGAAGAAATCGCCTTTATCAGTAAGGTCTACGGCTTAATCATGACCTTAGTGGGTGCAGCCTTTGGTGGCGTATTGTTGATGCGTTATGGCACCATGAAGATTCTATTCTTAGGCGCATTATTAGTAGCTATCACCAATTTATTGTTCGCGTGGCAGGCTTATATTGGCTACAACATCCCCTTTTTAACCTTTGCGATTTCGGTCGATAACTTCAGTGCAGGTATTGCTACCGCAGCATTTATTGCTTATTTGTCGAGTTTAACCAGCAGTGGCTACAGCGCGACACAATACGCGTTATTGTCGTCGATTATGTTGCTGTTCCCAAAGTTTATCGCCGGATTTTCAGGCTTGTATGTCGATGCATTTGGCTACATCAACTTCTTTGTCGCAGCAAGTTTGATAGGCTTTCCGGTACTGCTGTTAGTGGTCTTGGTCAATCATTCGCAAAACCAAGTCTCTGCCGCCGCAGTGACATCGCCTGACGGAACAATTGATGTGTCAGCGGATAAAGGTTAACAGAGCATCTGGAGCCTCGGGGTAAGCTAGGGCTATAACCAATTCATTTGGATACAACGGGTGACTCTGAATATCAGAACAGCCACAAGTCGATAGCAAAGCGTCCACAACTTTACCGGTTCCCCAAGGCCATGCCTTAAAAACACAAAAGCCGATAAGGTTTCCCGTATCGGCTTTTTATTTCGGCGTTTAACGCTAAGGCATGAGTCGCTTTAAGAATTAATCTTTAAAGTTATCAAACTGAAACGGTTGGCCTAATTCTGACTCTTTAGCCAATCGCATTACGGCTTGTAAATCATCACGTTTTTTGCCGGTTATGCGGACTTTGTCGCCTTGAATGGCTGACTGCACTTTAAGCTTGCTGTCTTTGATCGCTTTAACCAGCTTTTTGGCTACCAACGTATCAATACCCTGCTTAAAATTGACTTTTAAACTGAAGGTTTTACCACTATGTATTGCCTTGTCGTCAACTTCCATTGCAGATGGGTCAACATTACGTTTACTGAGCTGCATGCGCAATATGTCGACTAATTGCTTACAAATAAAGTCATCTTCTGCTTTTAAAGTGACAACATTATCTTTCAAATCAATTTCTATTTCTTTACCACGTAAATCAAATCGGCTAGACACTTCACGACGGGAGTTTTCTACTGCGTTACGTAGTTCTTCTTCATCAATTTCTGATATTACATCCATAGATGGCATGTTGCTTTCCTCTTTGATACTTCATCGGGTTATTCACCCAAACGCTCATGGTTTAGTTTATTTTACACTAGGTAGATTTAACGGGATAGTAACGTGCAAATCTAACCGGCCTACTTTCGCAAAATTGTGGCAAAGATTTACTTGATTAACAAAAAATAACTAAGTGGGTGTTTTTGCCACAAAAGTATCATTAATGCCCATTATCATTGGATTTTATCAATAGTCGATAGCCATTCTTAAGACTGAAAAACACGCTAATTGAACAATTATGAACGAGTTTAGTGGTTTATTCGTGACAATATCAAACAGGTTTCTTATTATTAAGCATATTTTCGTTTCACAAGGCTGATGTAACGCTCGTGATCACTTACAAAAACATGTTTAAACTTGCGTTAGTTGTCGCCGTAATTGTGACCAGCTATTTAGTTTTCTCTAAACCGAACTACCCACAAACTTTTTCTCATATGGATAAAGTGGGCCACTTGGGCAGCTTTTTTGCTCTCTCGTATCTTGCACACTACGCCTTTAAACCAAAATGGTATTATTTATGTGCCGCATTAGGCAGCTACGCCATTTTGATTGAGCTTGTGCAATCTCGCTTACCTTATCGCAGTGCTTCGGTTGGCGATGTCGCTGCCGACTTTGCTGGTATCGCTTTATTTTATCTGCTTAATTTTTCGATATTACAATATCGTAAATTAAGAAATAAGCCTTAATTACGCATCACTATAAGGCCTGATGATGGCAAATACATTAACAATACCATCCAACTCGCCCAATATCGCCATACTGGGAGCGGGCGCAATAGGTCAGTTAATGTATCACCAGCTTTGCCATAGCGACAGCGCCCTACCAGGTAACGACACAGCCTTAATTGGCCGCCAGCCGCATACTCAGCAACAACAATTACAGTTTACTGACCATAGTGGGCTCACTCATAGCAGCGATGCTTTGATATTGGGGACAAACGATCCTCGTCTTGCTGAGGTCAGTTTGTTACTGGTGTGCGTTAAAGCGTATCAAGTTGCAACCGCCCTGCTGCCGCTGCTTAATAAATTATCACCACTGTGCCATATTGTATTATTGCATAATGGTTTGGGGCCGCATTTAGTGGTTGCTGAGGCGCTAGCGCCACATCCAAGCCAAGGCTTAACACTAGGCACGACATCACAAGCGGCATTAAAAATTAGCCAGTGGCATATTAAGCACACCGGATTTGGGGTCACTCAACTGGGCTATTATTGTGGCAGTGAATTAAGCGCAGGGCTAAAAGCGCGAATGGATGGATTGCATCGAGACAATCAAGCGCTTGAATGGCATCAACCGGTATTAGCAGTATTGTGGCAAAAGCTGGCAATTAATGCGGTAATTAACCCATTAACCGCGCTGCATCATTGTGCTAATGGTCAATTAGCCAATGATGAGTATTGGCTGCAAATTGCTGCTATTATTGAGGAGTTAGTACACGTCGCCAAATGCGATGGGATTGAGTTAGATCCCGTCTTGATAAGCGCCAGAGTGTATCAAGTCATTAAGCTCACAGCGGCTAACTACTCATCTATGTATCAAGATGTGGCCCATCATCGAGCCACTGAAATCAACTACATTAATGGCTATATTTGCCAGCAAGCACAACTGCACAGATTAGCGGTCCCGCATAATCAACAGCTACTCGAGCAAGTTTTACAACTTAACCCTTCTTGATAGTCTTGCTCACCTTAGCCAATCTTCATCTATAACCATTTATCTGATGTCGCCATTAACTCCACATCACCAAAATAGCGGCGATTGCAATGAGCACCAAGCCAGCGACATCGTTGATTTTGACTTTATCCTTAAGCCAAAACGCCGCAATAATCAGCGTAAAAAACACTTCCACTTGCCCCAGAGTTTTGACATAGGGCACCGCTTGTAACGACATAGCGCTAAACCAACCAATTGAGCCAATACAACTGGTGATGCTTATGGATAACGTGAGTGCTGGCCTTTTCCACAGCGCGACTAGTGTTGTTTTATCTTTTGCCAGTAAATAAGCTATCAGCACAACCGTTTGAATACTAATAACCCACAACAACACCCATGCTGCACGATGAGTAAACGGCCCTTGTAGGGCTAAACTTGCTTCGCGCACCCAAAGGGATGTTAAGGCAAACGCACTGCCACAGGCTAAACCTAACAACACGGTTTTAAGTGATAATTGTTTGAATCCTTGTTTACTGCTGAGCAGCATAATCGCAATACCGCCCACCACAACGCCAGCCCAACCAAGTAGTGACAATTGGGTGCCGAAGAAGAACACCCCAAGGATCGCGGCAACTAATGCCTCACTCTTTGCTAGCCCTGCCCCTATAGCAAAGTTTTGCATTTTGAACAGCTTAACCATTAAGCCAGTAGCAAGAATTTGCATTGATGAGGCGCCAATGACAAAGCCCCAAAATGTCGCGCCAAAATCTGGCATCGCTGCGGGCTGGTATTGATGCAAGCTAAATAAATACGCTGCGGCTATCGGCCCTGCCCAAATGAATCGAGCGAGCGTGACTCCAGCAACACTAACCTCTTTACTCAGCTTACTTTGAAAGGCATTGCGCCAAGCCTGCATAAATGCAGCAAGGAAGGTAAATAAAATCCACATCGTTACATCCAGAAAAACAAAAGCCCCAACTTTGTAAAAAGTCAGGGCTTATACAAGGGCAACCAGATTACTGTTTACCACAATGAAAAGACACAGATTACGGTGTAAATTGATTAAAACTCAACTTGCCTGTTCTCTTCTTTATTCATTGTTAATAACGGTGTCTTACTTGCTGGTATCAATAAACTCAAATGATTTAACCAAGTCATCGACAGCTTTCATCTGAGTAAGATACTTTTCTAGCAAATGCAGTGGCAATGCACACGGGCCATCACATTTTGCATTATCTGGATCAGGATGCGCTTCAATAAACAAGCCTGCTAAGCCTAACGCCATGCCACTGCGTGCCAGCTCAGTCGCTTGTGCACGACGGCCACCAGCTGAGTCTGCTCGTCCACCAGGGCGCTGTAATGCATGAGTCGCATCAAAGATGACCGGATAACCGGTTTGCTTCATTTCGTCCATACCCAACATGTCTACCACGAGGTTGTTATAGCCAAAGCTGCTGCCACGTTCACACAAAATAATGTTGTCGTTACCGGCTTCATTAAATTTGGTGATGATATGACGCATTTCATGTGGTGCTAAAAATTGCGGTTTTTTCACATTGATCACAGCGCCGGTTTTTGCCATCGCCACCACTAAATCGGTTTGACGAGCTAAAAACGCTGGCAGCTGAATAATATCGACCACTTCGGCAACTGGTGCACATTGATGCACTTCGTGCACGTCGGTGATTAATGGCACATTGAAAGTTGATTTAATCTCTTCAAAAATACGTAAGCCTTCTTCCATACCCGGGCCACGGTATGAATTAACCGATGAACGGTTCGCTTTGTCAAATGACGCTTTAAACACATATGGAATGCCCAGTTTTTGGGTCACTTCAACATAGTGCTCTGCAATCGACATGGCTAAGTCGCGAGACTCAAGCACATTCATGCCACCAAATAGTACAAACGGCTTGTCATTGGCCACTTGAATGTCATTAACTAACTGAATAATTTTTTGATCCATTTGAACCTCTTTGCGCATTAACCTGCGACAACTTGTAATAACTGACCACATAGCCATGCCATGTAGGTACCTAATGCATAACCAAATACCGCTAACAATACTCCTACTGGCGCAAGCGCAGGGTGGAATGCCGCAGCCACAACAGGGGCAGAAGCCGCGCCGCCAACGTTAGCCTGGCTGCCCACCGCCATATAGAACAATGGCGCTTTAATGAGTTTAGCCACTAGTAGCATCAAGCTTGCGTGTACTAACATCCACACCACACCGACGAGGAAGTAAATTGGCGTATCCATTATTTTGGACACGTCCATATGCAAACCAATCGTTGCCACTAAAATGTATAAAAATGCCGAAGCAATTTTAGACGCACCGGCAGCTTCTAGGTGACGCACTGGGCTAAATGAAAGACCCAAACCAACGGTAGTCACGATCACCACTAACCAGAAAAACTTAGAGGTTAAGCTGTAATCTTCTGTCCATGGGTAATTCGCTTCAAAAAACGGCCCTAAAAAGTCAGCGGCAAAATGGGCAAAACCTGTGACACCAAAACCGACAGCCACAATCATCATAATGTCGCGCAGTGATGGAATGCGAGAGTTTTCAGCGTGGTATTTTTCTACTTTTTCTTTTAAGGCTTCAATCGCAGTGGTGTCGGCACCGGTTCTAGCATCAATCTCTTTGGCTTTTGATGCCATAAACAACAATACGGCCATCCAAATGTTGGCCACAATCACATCGACCGTCACCATAACAGAGAAAATCTCGCCGCCTACTTCATATATCTCTTTCATGGCGGCCTGGTTTGCACCACCACCAATCCAACTACCAGCCAGCGTAGTCATACCACGCCAAACAGCATCTGGGCCATTGTTACCAATTAAGCTTGGGTCAATCATCGACACAAGCAGTAAGGCAATCGGGCCGCCGATAACAATACCCAGCGTACCGGTTAAAAACATGATCACCGCTTTAGGGCCAAGGCCTAAAATGGCTTTTAAATCGACACTTAAAATAAGCAAAACTAAACACGCTGGAAGTAAATAGCGTGAAGCAACAAAATATAATTGTGATGTGTGGCCGTCGACCACACCAAAGGTATTAAGCAAAGAAGGTAAGAAATAGCACAATAATAACGCGGGGATATATTTGTAAAACTTTTGCCAAAATGGATGTGGCGATGAACTGGTATAAAACACAAAACCTAAAATAACGGCGAGTAAACCCAGTGCGGTGGCATCATTGCTCACCATAGCTGACGTGGTCATGCAGTATTCTCCCTTGCAAAAGCAATATTTATAATAGTTATAATTATCATTACGTTAAATCATTTTTGATGATTTTTATGTTTATTTTTATGTTGATTAGAACTGGCTTTTACAGCCTATTATTATATTGCGCTGCTTTATTCAATAAAACAGCGCATTTAACTCATCAACTTAATGGTAAACCTGGGTATGTTGACTCAACTCTTTTAATTGAATCTTAACCAGCTCAACAACCGGATCGTGCGGGCTCAAATCAATAAAATGTTGCAAGTCAGAAATCGCCACTTTAATGCACCCTAACTGCTGGGCAATAAAAGCCCGTTCACGGTTTAAGTGCACATCATCTGGGTGCCATTGCAATAACAAATTACAACACTCCATAGCCGACTCAAATTTTTGATTCACTATGCAGCCAGCCTTTAACTCATGCAACATACGGCTGATTAAGCGTTTTAAGGTTGCAGGTTTTAAATGACTAGGCTTCAATTTAGCCGCATTGCCCATTTCACCACGGACTAAAGCGTGCAATTGATGGCGATCAAGCTCTTTACCCGTTAATGGGTCGTGATATTTAATCACATCACTCACCTGACTTTTTAATACCGTATTACCTGGGAGTAATATAGCCTCTAATTTCAAATCAAGTTGTTTTGCTAATAAAATCAATAATATCGAGAGTGTTGTGCTATTGCCCTGACGCTTTAACACGCAGTAACTTAAGTCGGCGGCTTCAACACTAAAGTAATTGTCACGGGCGCAAAAGCCTAAGTCTTTGTAAAACCAATTAAACAAACCTTGCAAACGGGTCTGTTGGTCAACCACGTAATGGCTGAGCACCGCCCCTGACATTTCATACCAAGCCCACATAGCAGGTTTAGACTTTGAAAAACCAAGGTGTTCAGAAAGCTCAAATGCAGTTTCAGGGATCGAAACTGCATCGTTAAGAAGATATTTTGCCATTAAAACCAATTAACCCACGAATACGACTTGTTTAAAATGAGCCAGCTTGGCCGCTAACACTACCCAACCAATCGCACCGATAAAAGCAAAAAACTTAAACAGCTTATTACGGTTAGATTTGAGCGCCATAATCCCTAATGCAATATACGCCACCACACAGATGATTTTCTCTGTCATCCACGGGTCGACAAATGGATACTGCTTGATCATAAAGCAAAGCGTAAAACCAGACAGTAGTAAAAAAGTATCAATGACATGTGGCGCCACTTTGACAAACTTTTTCTCCATAATAGGAGACTGACGTAAATGCAGCACAAAACGCGCAATAAAGAAGATGACACTTAATGCGACTAACAGCATGTGAGAGTGTTTTACCGCTGGATATAAACTGTAAAATGTTTCCATTACTAAAGTCTCTTAAGATAATAAATAAAATCGCGGCTAGTGTACTCGAACAGCCTAACGGATACCAATGTGATGGTCGTTAAGCATGTTTAAGGAAGTTTACCCGCAAATGTTGATAATTAATCGACCCATTGGCCTAGGGTGCAACGATCGTTACTGCCAAAATCGCGCACGGTAGCGACGTTTTGATAGCCTAACTCGATGAGTTTTTCGCGAACGATGATTGCTTGCTCATAACCATGCTCAAGCAATAAATAACCACCCGCTAATAAGTGCGAACGCGCAATATCGGCGATGTGGAATAAATCCGCATAACCATGATCGGCGGCAGTGAGCGCACTTTGTGGTTCAAAGCGCACGTCGCCCATGTTGAGGTGTTCATCTGTTTCATCAATGTACGGTGGATTTGACACAATTAAGTCAAAGTCGCGGTGTTCAACCGATGAAAACCAATTAGATTGAATAATCTCAACGTCAGGTAAGTTTAAATTAGCGCGATTCGCTTTCGCTAATTCAACGGCCCCAGGGACATTATCGATGGCGGTAATACGCCACTTTGGTCGTTCTGACGCTAGAGATAATGCTATGGCACCAGTGCCCGTCCCTAAATCCAACACTTTCGCATTATGGCGCAATGTTAAATTCAGTGCGGTTTCGACTAAAATTTCAGTATCGGGTCTGGGGATGAGGGTTGAGTCATTGACGATAAAAGGCAATGACCAAAACTCACGTTCGCCAATAATGTGCGCCACAGGCGAGCCACTTTGACGTTTGGCCACCATCTGGCTAAACGCTTTAAATTGATCGCTAGTGAGTTGCCTTTCAGGCCAAGTATATAAAAAGCTGCGATTTTTATTCAAACAATGCAATAACAACACCTCAGCATCTACGTGTGCAGATTCTGAGGTTGCCGCTAATTGCGAATAAGCCCATTGCAGGGCTTCAGCGATAGTTGAATACGAAGACTGAGGCAAGTTCACTCCTTAATCGTCGGCGAGAGCGGCAAGCATGTCTGCTTGATGTTCTAACATGATAGGATCAAGTAACGCATTTAAGTCACCTTCCATCACTTCGTTTAAGCGATATAAGGTTAAGTTTATGCGGTGATCGCTCACACGGCCTTGTGGGTAGTTATACGTTCTGATGCGCTCTGAACGATCGCCACTGGCAACCAGACTACGACGTGTTGTTTCTTCAGCACTACGACGCTTTTCATCTTCAACCGCTTGAATACGTGCAGCCAACACACTCATCGCTTGGGCGCGGTTTTTGTGCTGAGAGCGCTGATCCTGACATTCAACAATAATGCCTGATGGAATATGGGTGATACGAATCGCTGAATCCGTTTTGTTAACGTGCTGACCACCCGCGCCTGATGCGCGGAAAGTATCGACTTTAAGATCGGCTGGGTTAATTGAAATTGCTTCGGCTTCTGGCACTTCGTGTAATACCACTACCGTACATGCAGATGTGTGGACACGACCTTGAGATTCAGTTTCTGGTACACGTTGAACTCGATGTCCGCCAGACTCAAACTTTAGTTTACCGTAGGCACCGTCGCCGCTCACTTTAACAATAATTTCTTTAAAGCCGCCATGTTCACCTTCGTTAAGGTTCATGACTTCCATTTGCCAGCGGTTTGCTTCACAAAAACGTGAATACATACGGTATAAGTCGCCAGCAAAAATAGCGGCTTCATCGCCACCCGCACCAGCACGGATCTCTAAGAACGCGTTAGTGTCGTCGTTAGGATCAGTCGGCAATAGCAACACTTGCAATTCATCTTCAAGCTTTTCAAGTGTTTGCTTAGATGATTTGTACTCTTCTTGCGCCATTTCGCGCATGTCAGCATCGTCTTCTTCAAGCATTTCTTTGGCGTAGTCAAAATCTTTTTGTGCTTGTTGAAATGCCTTAAAACTACTCACAACATCTTCAAGTTGTGAGTATTCTTTTGATAACGCACGGAAGCGGTCTTGATCCGCAATCACGCTTGCATCACTCAGTAATGCCAATACTTCTTCATTACGCTCAAGCAAGCCTTCTAGCTTGCGGATAACGGATTCTTTCATTTAGCTCGCTAACCTTAGTTTTTATCTAAACCAAGCGCAGTTCTTAATAGGCCTACTGTATTCAAATCACCTTGACGACTGGCTGAGGTAAGCGATTGCGTTGGAGAATGAATTAAGCGATTGGTTAACCTATTTGCTAACTCGATTATCACTTGCTCACTATCACCGCCTTGAGACAATTTGTTCAAGGCTCGCTCAACTAACTCATCTTTAATCGCCAAGCTCTGGCTGCGATATTCGCGAATACTGTCGACTGACTCTAAAGACCTAATCCACTCCATAAATAAGTGCGATTGATCTTCAGTAATTAATTCTGCTTGCTCGGCGGCTTCCTTACGTGAAGCCATGTTCTGTTCAATAATGCTATGCAGATCGTCGACAGTATAAAGGAATGCGTCGTCTAACTCACCGACTTCTGCTTCAATATCTCTCGGAACTGCAATATCGACTAACAACATCGGCTGATGGCGACGTTGTTTTAATGCTTTTTCGACCATGCCTTTACCTAAAATCGGTAATGGACTTGCAGTAGAGGATATCACGATATCGGCTTTAGCGAGAAAGTCTGGTATTTGTTGCAAGGTAATGGCGGTGGCATTGAACTCTTCGCACATGGCTTGTGCACGCTCAATTGTGCGATTTGCCACGACCATTGAAGCAACGCCATTGTCTTTAAGATGCTTAGCAACCAACTCGATGGTCTCACCGGCACCAATTAACAAGACTTTGGTGGTACTCAACGACGAGAAAATATGCTTTGCCATGCTCACGGCAGCAAACGCTACCGACACAGCTGCGGCACCAATTTCTGTATCAGTACGGACTTTTTTGGCCACTGAGAAGGTATTTTGAAATAGGCGATCAATGGTCGCGGCTGTGGTGCCCGCTTCTTTGGCTTTGACAAAAGCTTGCTTCACTTGACCTAAAATCTGTGGTTCGCCTAACACTAAAGAATCTAATCCAGAGGCTACGCGCATTAAATGCTTCACAGCAACTTGCTCTTCGTAGGCATAAATGCACGGCATCAATTCTTCATGGTTAAGCTGATGATAGTCTTCTAACCATTCAATAATGTCGTTTTTATCGGCATTATTACAGTACAGTTCAGTGCGATTACAGGTAGACACAATCACAGCCTCACCCGTACGAGTGCGACTCGCCAAGCTTTTCATGGCGTCATGAATGCGGTCTGGAGAGAAAGCGACTTTTTCTCGCAAATCTACCGTGGCGGTTTTATGGTTTATCCCGATTGCTACTAGGCTCATTTGACTGTATCAAGTTCTTTTCGGTGACGTTAATTAGGCTATTCTACTGAATTGAAGCAACTAAAAACACAATTGGCTTAACAAAACCGAATAAATGTTTAATTTTTTTATTTCTTAGATATAAGGTGATTGTCTTATTCGTTAGATTAAAATCACATTAATTTTGGAAAAGCATTTTTACATCATAGCGTAAGCCCAGTATCATAAGCCTATCTTCAGCAACTGTTAGGCAAGCCATTGCGTTTATCAGTATCAGCGTTTCATACCTCTGTAATTTTCACTCTGTTATTACTAACAGGCTGTACTATCACGCCGTCTGAGCAATTTACCCCTATAGACGTCAGCCAGGCCTCACAAGCAAAATCGTGGGAGCTTCAAGGTAAAATTGCCGTTAAAACTGCGGATGATAAATTCAGCACCAACCTTTATTGGTTGCATCAACCAGCCGCAAACGATCTACGTCTTACCACGGTATTGGGTACTACTGTATTAACACTGACAACGAATCAAGGCATGGCGACGTTAGACGTCGACGGAAAAACTTATCATGACCGCAGTGCCCAAGACTTATTAACCGGTATTAGTGGTTGGTCAATCCCATTAGACAGCTTACCACTGTGGATCACAGGGCAAACGGGCAGCAATGATAATATTCTTAGCTATCATCCTGATGGCACCATTAAGCAGCTAATCAGCCAAGACCCACAATCAGATTGGCATGTGACATTTATGAGTTGGCAACAGCAAAGCGGTGCACTCGTCCCTAAGTTATTAAAGATTGAGCGTGACGATGTGCAAATCAAGATTCAAAGTAACCAATGGACAGCGGTTCAGATCAAAGCCCAATAGTTAATCCGGTAAATTGATCTATCAACAAGGTAGTGAATATATGAAATCAACCAGCTCACTTAAATCACTTGCATCTAAGAGTTGGCCAGCGCCAGCAAAACTTAACTTATTTTTACACATAACAGGTCAGCGCTCTGATGGTTATCATGAGTTGCAGACGCTATTTCAGTTTATTGACCATTGTGATTACCTCGATTTCCATGTTACCGCTTCTGCCGAGCTGGTATTGCACTCTAATTTAGGTGATTCTGTCGCAGACAGCGATAACTTAATTCTTAAAGCCGCAAAATCTCTTAAGCGTTACACTCAATATAAAGGGGGTGCGCATATTTGGTTAAATAAATTATTGCCGATGGGCGGTGGTTTAGGTGGAGGTTCATCTGATGCAGCCACCACACTTGTCGCATTAAATGCCCTTTGGGGAACCAATGTTTCGCAATCAAAGTTAGCAGAAATAGGGCTTGCTTTAGGTGCCGATGTACCTGTTTTTATTACTGGTTTATCCGCTTTTGCAGAAGGCGTTGGAGAACAGCTTGTAACGGTACAACCAGACGAACCTTGGTATTTAGTGATAGTCCCTGATGTGCATGTGTCGACTAAAGATATATTCCAGCATCCTGATTTACCACGCCACACCCCAAAGTTAGATTTAAATAGCCTAATGACACAAAAATGGACCAATGATTGCCAAAAACTGGTCACAACGCAGTACCCTCAAGTTGCCAATGCCTTAAGCTGGCTGGTAGAATATGCGCCGTCGAGAATGACCGGAACAGGTGCATGCGTGTTCGGGGAATTTACACATTCGCAGCAAGCCCTTGACGCTTTAGCCGAATTACCGGCCGATATGCAGGGTTTTGTCGCAAAAGGGATGAACAAGTCACCGTTATTAACGCGGCTTGAGCAACTCTAACAACATATTTTTCTTCTGGGTCAGTTTTGAGTGACAACACGTAAAATTGATCTAGCCTTTAATAGTTAAGCAAACACCTGAGGTTCATAAAGTGCCCGACATCAAGCTCTTTGCTGGTAACGCTACCCCAAATCTAGCCGCTAAGATAGCCGATCGTTTATTTTGCAAACTTGGCGATGCAGTTGTAGGCCGTTTCAGCGACGGTGAAATCAGTGTTCAAATAAACGAAAATGTACGTGGTGCGGATGTGTTTATCATTCAATCTACTTGCGCACCAACCAACGATAACCTCATGGAGCTTATTGTTATGGTTGATGCACTTCGTCGTGCGTCTGCTGGTCGTATTACTGCCGTTATCCCGTACTTTGGTTATGCTCGTCAAGACCGTCGTGTACGCAGTGCCCGTGTACCTATTACCGCTAAAGTAGTTGCTGACTTTTTGTCTAGTGTTGGTGTTGACCGCGTACTAACGTGCGATCTCCACGCTGAACAAATTCAAGGTTTCTTCGACGTACCAGTTGATAACGTATTCGGTAGCCCTGTGTTACTTGAAGACATGCTGGCTAAAAAACTTGAAAACCCAGTAGTGGTTTCTCCAGACATCGGTGGTGTAGTTCGTGCTCGTGCGGTAGCTAAGTTATTAGATGATTCAGATCTTGCGATTATCGATAAACGTCGCCCACAAGCTAACGTTGCCCAGGTCATGCACATTATTGGTGATGTTCAAGGCCGTGATTGCATCATTGTTGATGACATGATCGACACGGGTGGTACATTATGTAAAGCAGCTGAAGCATTAAAAGAGCATGGCGCTAATCGCGTATTTGCTTATGCTACCCACCCAGTTTTTTCGGGTAACGCTGCAGAAAACATTGCGAACTCAGTGATTGATGAAGTAATCGTAACCGACACGGTACCTTTAAGCCCTGAAATGCTTAAAGTCGCTAAAGTGACTCAGTTGACTATGTCAGCTGTACTTGCTGAAGCAATCCGTCGCGTGAGCAACGAAGAGTCTATCTCTGCGATGTTCCGCCACTAATCTAACCGATTAGTTAACAGCAAAACGCACTCAATTGAGTGCGTTTTTTGTTTTAACGACCTTTGATACCTATTAAGCAGATAACGCCTGTTGAGATGCAATAGAAGCTTGTTGGCTTTGCATCATGATAGAGATCATATCGTTATCCTCTTGTTGTTGCACAAACAGTTTACCCGCTGCCAAACCAGTATGATAATCATGAAGTAAGCCTGCATCAGTGCTACCCAATAATTTACTTTGTAAGGTGTCATTGGCAAAAATCTGGATAATCTCAACATCGTCTGGCGGATTAGCAATAAACGCTAACTCATCTTGATACGCTTGCTCATGCTGAGCTAAGTAATCAATGGTTTTTGGGCAATATCCAGAGACACAAATCCACGATTTAAGCTTATGCACCCAAGCCGATTGCGCTTGAAAATCAGCATTTACTGTGCGGATCACCACAATTTTACGCGCGCCACGTTGATAGGCTTCTCGCACCGGTAATGGCGCGGCTAAGCCACCATCTAAAAAGAAGTCTTCTTGTATTGGTTGCATATCCTCTTCGCTTTGGTTTGCAGCATGAGATGCTAACCAAGGCGTTAACTTTACACCTTGCTTATAAAGAAACGGTAATGCGCTCGACGCCTTTAACAGTTCACGCCAATGGTTGTTATCATCACTAGGGCTTAAAAAGTACCCTTGACGATCTCTTGCATTGGTTGCGGTGATCAATAATTGTCTTTGACCCAATGTTTTTGCCGCTGCCGAAAAATCTAACGCAAAACTTCCATGAGTGGTTTTATCAAAGTACCAATCTAAATCCACCACATGGCCACCGACCAGCCCCCGGCCTAGTTGATAGAAACGTTTATGACGCGACAACCCCCGAATTAAACGTTTAGCGTAACCCTTTTGTCTTGATAAAAAACTGGTGAGATTTTGCGAGCCAGCAGAAGTGCCAATAAACAGATCGAATGGATCAAATTCAGCGTCTAACCATGCATCTAATACCCCCGCGGTAAAAATACCACGCTGTCCACCGCCTTCAGCAATCAAAGCTGTCATGGGCTGTGACGCTTGCTTTAAAGGGATGTCTGGAGTTGTTGCTTGGCTGTTCATATTGACCTGATACTTGCTAATTGACTGTATAAGGCAAGTCTAAAGAACTGTCGCGAAGATAGATAATGGATAGAATCAATTGCGCTAATAGGAAAAGGCTATCAATTGTCGTATTTGAAAATAAACATCAAAAAATAAAAAGCAAAAAGCCCGTCATTAAGACGGGCTTTTTAGAATTTGGCTGGGGTACCAGGATTCGAACCTGGGAATGCTGAGATCAAAACCCAGTGCCTTACCGCTTGGCGATACCCCAATTGTGTAGCAATTTATTGTAAAACAGAGGTGTTACAAATTTGATGGTACGGGAAGAGAGACTTGAACTCTCACACCTTGCGGCACCAGAACCTAAATCTGGCGTGTCTACCAATTTCACCATTCCCGCATCAAATTTTAACTTAGAGTATACTCAAATTTTATTAAGAGTAAACTTTGATTTCTACTGGCAATAATAAAGTACTTTGATAAAGCCCTCATTCTACCGAGTAAAAATGGTAGCAATAGCGGGATTTGAACCTGCGACCCCAGCATTATGAGTGCTGTGCTCTAACCAACTGAGCTATATTGCCAAAGATGGCTGGGATACAAGGATTCGAACCTTGGAATGCTGAGATCAAAACCCAGTGCCTTACCGCTTGGCGATATCCCAATAATCTTTTTCTTACTTTATAAATGGCTGGGATACAAGGATTCGAACCTTGGAATGCTGAGATCAAAACCCAGTGCCTTACCGCTTGGCGATATCCCAATCAAACTTTTCTGAAATGCCCGCCTAAGCCAGCCTTTCTAATAAATGGTACGGGAAGAGAGACTTGAACTCTCACACCTTGCGGCACCAGAACCTAAATCTGGCGTGTCTACCAATTTCACCATTCCCGCACAACACTCTTGTTTTACATCTTGAGTAAGATGTGCAAAGTAATGGTAGCAATAGCGGGATTTGAACCTGCGACCCCAGCATTATGAGTGCTGTGCTCTAACCAACTGAGCTATATTGCCACTACTTCTTGCAATCCCTCTTGGCGAGGAACGGGGCGTATTATGCTTATTCAGGTTATCGAGGTCAACTGGTTTTTTTCGCTATTTTCATCAAATCGTCTTGTTCGGCTATAACTTCACCAAACTGGATGCCGAATCGACAAAATAAACCCAATTAACAACCCGATATTCGCGTTACGCCCCTTTTGGCAATCTTAATAACGCTTATACGTTAAATAAGAAATGCATTACATCGCCATCTTTAACGATGTAAGTCTTACCTTCAACACGCAATTTACCGGCTTCTTTTGCGCCAGCTTCACCTTTGAAGGTAATAAAGTCGTCATATGCCATCACTTGAGCGCGAATAAAGCCACGTTCAAAGTCAGTATGGATCACACCAGCCGCTTGTGGAGCAGATGCGCCAACAGGCACTGTCCATGCACGCACTTCTTTTACACCTGCAGTAAAGTAAGTTTGCAGATTCAGTAATTCGTAACCGGCACGAATAACCCGGTCTAAACCAGATTCTTCTAAACCCAGGTCTGTCATAAATTCTGCACGGTCTTCAGCTTCCATTTCGGCAAGTTCTGATTCAATAGCAGCACATACTGGTACAACGATAGCATTTTCTGTTGCCGCAATAGCACGAACAACATCTAAGTGAGGGTTGTTTTCAAAACCATCATCAGCAACGTTAGCAATGTACATGGTTGGCTTAATCGTTAAGAAATTAAGGTAAGCAACAGCTGCTAACTCTTCTTTAGTTAATTCCAACGAACGCAACATCTTTCCTTCGTCTAACACTGGACGCATTTTTTCAAGTACTGCGACTTCAAATTTTGCATCACCGTCACCGCCTTTAGCACGTTTGACTTGACGAAATAGAGCACGTTCGCATGCATCTAAGTCAGCTAATGCCAATTCAGTGTTAATGACTTCAATATCACCAGCTGGGTCGATTTTATTGGCTACGTGAACAATGTTCGGATCTTCAAAACAACGTACTACGTGACCAATTGCATCCGTTTCACGAATGTTAGCTAAAAATTTGTTACCTAATCCTTCACCTTTCGATGCACCGGCCACAAGGCCTGCGATATCAACGAACTCCATAGAAGTAGGTAAAATACGCTGAGGTTTAACAATAGCAGCTAACGCATCAAGACGTGCATCTGGTACCGGTACCACACCCGTGTTTGGCTCAATAGTACAAAACGGAAAGTTTGCCGCTTCAATACCCGCTTGTGTTAACGCATTAAACAGCGTTGATTTACCTACGTTTGGCAGACCAACAATGCCGCATTTAAAACCCATATGCTTACCTTTATATATGTAGAATTATCCCAATGGATAATGATGTCGAATGAGGTGTTAAAACAAAACTTGCTGAGCTTATTCTGCTTTAAACGAATGTAATCTGTGCATGGCTTTCGCCATGTCTTGGTTAAATAAAATCTCGGTTGAACGCACTGCTTCATCAATAGCCGCATTAATGCGCTCTTGATCAATAGCAGGAGCTCTGCCTAATACGTAACCGCTAACCTTATTTTTATCGCCTGGGTGGCCAATGCCAATGCGCAAACGATGGAAATTTTTGTCGTTACCTAAACTGGCAATAATGTCTTTTAAACCATTATGTCCGCCATGTCCGCCGCCTAACTTAAATTTGGCTACGCCGGGGTCCATGTCTAATTCATCATGGGCCACTAAAATTTCTTCAGGCAAAATGCGGAAAAAGTTGACTAATGCGGCAACAGACTTACCGCTTAAGTTCATGAATGTCGTTGGGATCAATAAACGCACATCTCTACCGTGCAAAATAGCACGCGCAGTGACACCGAAATATTTACTCTCTGCAACTAAAGGAACATTACAAATACGTGCGAGTTCCTGCACGTACCAAGCGCCAGCATTATGGCGAGTTTGTGCGTATTCAGCACCTGGGTTTGCCAACCCAACAATTAATTTAATGTTACTCATCACAACCTAGTCAGTTTATTTGCGAATGACTCACGTCTGCACCGAAAATCCCCTTTTAAAGGGCCAATGGTGTACACATGATGCAAAACGCGGCATTTTAGCACTCAAATGGCTTGTCAACAAACCACAAGTTTCGCTCACGATGTGAGTTAATTTAACCCGAGTGCGTACTTTAAGACTTTACGCTTTATGGGTGAGTCGATATTCGCCAGTTTTAATGCGCCATTACGCAATAACTTAAGCGGTAATAAGTCATTGCTAAAGCTGGCATAAAAAGCGTCCATCGCCGTCATCATTAATTGATTATCGTAATAACGCGCTTGTTGATAACGCTTTAATACTCGGGCTTCCCACCATGTTTCACCACTGCCTATTGCGTTTGCGACTTGCGCCACCAGCACGTCGACATCTTTAAAGCCAATATTAACCCCCTGACCTGCCAGTGGATTAATGGTGTGGGCTGCGTCGCCAAGAATGACCAGGTTATCCTGGTAATATCGCTGCGCATGGCGACGAGTTAAGGTAAAGCTGCCACTATTTTCGACGCTAAAGTTGGGATCTAACCTTGACGGAAAGTGCTGTTTAATTTGTTCGGCTAATTGTAACGGGTTTAATTGTGATAGCTGTTTGATGCGATTAGCATCGTCGTACCATACCAGTGATGCATTATTGCCAGGCAGCGGCAATAAACTCCTTGGGCCTGCGGGCGTAAATTGTTGCCAGGTAACAGACTGCTGTTCCGTTTGGGTTTGAATATTGATTAACATCGCTGATTGAGCATAATCCCAACCAGTAACACCAATACCAGACCATTGACGCACTTGTGAATTCGCGCCATCGGCACCAACAAGTAATCGAGTGATCAGTTGGCTGCCATCGTCTAGGGTAATCCCAATCTTTTGCAGTGCAGTATGCCGCGTCATTTGGCTGACTTTATGAGGACAAAGTAAGTCAACATTATCCATAGCGCGAATTTGCTGCCACAAACTCAATTGAATTAATCGATTTTCAAAAAAGTAGCCTAAATGCGTTTGGCCAACTTGCTCAGCGGTAAAAGAGGTTAAGCAGCCGTCCATTTCCCAGGTTTCTAAGCCGTTATAGGGAGCATGACGCATCGTTAATAACTGCTCCATCACGCCTAAACGCGTGAGTAACAGCTCGGATGCCACACTAATCGCCGATACTCGCACATCTAATGGCTGCTCAGGATCATAAGCTTGTGGTTCACGCGCTTCGATAACGGCGACCTTTAACCCTAGTTGTCCAAGTCCAATCGCTGCCGCGGCGCCCACCATACCACCGCCGACAATCACGACATCGTATTCAGTTGAAGGTTGCGTATCCATAGCGTGAGGAATATCTTGCATCGTGTCTACATCCATAAAAAGTAACTGTTTGGCATTGTGCCTAATCGATTAGTGATTTGCCGTATGAGTACCTTATCTTGCGACATCGCGCAAAAAGCGAGCTAACGACGATAAAGTGGCAACCAGGATAACGTTTAAGCTTACGTCATCGAACTCTACAAACCCATTTGTATACGATTGATTATGCCCTATATCCATAAACCACGGAAAGGGTGCACTGCGTTAATCGTGATTTAGCCCTAAGCCAACTTTTAATCATGTCGCTATAACGTCAATATATACTGCTTAAACATGACGTTAATAAACATAAACATACTGTTTTATCTGACGGCTTAAAACATTACAGTTTTTAGGGTTATCAAATACTTTACCGCTAAACGAGCGAAACTTGCACTAGTGCTAGCCAGAGCGCCTTACAACAGGTAAAATATCGCGCTATTTTTACTGTTGTTTACCGGCGAGCACTGATGAGTAAAAAACTTCATATTAAAACCTGGGGCTGTCAGATGAATGAGTACGACTCATCTAAGATGGCTGATTTATTAGACGACTATCAAGGCTATACCTTGACCGAAGACGCGAGCGAAGCAGACGTATTGCTGCTTAATACTTGCTCTATTCGTGAAAAAGCACAGGAGAAGGTTTTCCATCAGCTAGGGCGTTGGAAAACTTTAAAAGACAAAAATCCTAATTTAATTATTGGGGTTGGTGGTTGTGTAGCTTCACAAGAAGGTAAAGCCATTAAAGATCGCGCTCAATGCGTCGACATTATTTTTGGTCCACAAACCTTACATCGCTTACCTGAGATGATCGAGCAGATCCAACGTGGCGAAAAAGCAGTTATCGATATCAGTTTCCCTGAGATTGAAAAGTTTGACCGTTTACCAGAGCCTCGTGCTGACGGCCCTACTGCGTTCGTATCAATTATGGAAGGTTGTAGCAAATACTGTTCTTTCTGCGTAGTGCCTTATACTCGCGGCGAAGAAGTAAGTCGTCCATTAGATGACATTATTCTTGAAGTGGCTCAATTAGCGGCTCAAGGCGTACGCGAAGTGAATTTGCTTGGCCAAAACGTTAATGCTTATCGCGGTGCGACTCACGACGATGAAATCTGCACCTTTGCAGAATTGTTGCGTTTAATCGCTACAATCGACGGTATCGATCGTTTACGCTTTACCACTAGCCACCCGATTGAATTTACCCAAGACATTATTGATGTGTACGAAGACACGCCTGAATTAGTCAGCTTCTTACATTTACCGGTACAGTCTGGTTCTGACCGTATTTTAACGCAAATGAAGCGCGGCCACATGGCCATTGAATACAAGTCAATCATTCGCCGTTTACGTAAAGCACGTCCTGACATTCAAATCAGTTCTGACTTTATTATTGGCTTCCCGGGCGAAACAGCAGATGATTTTGCTGACACCATGAAGCTTATTGAAGATGTCGCGTTTGATCACAGCTTTAGCTTTATCTACAGCGCGCGCCCAGGCACGCCTGCGGCTGATTTACCAGATAATGTCAGCGACGATGAAAAGAAGCAGCGTTTAGCGATTTTACAAGACCGAATTACCCAACAAGCAATGCGTTACAGCCGCCACATGCTAGGCACTGTGCAACGTATTTTAGTTGAAGGGCCTTCAGTAAAGAATCCAATGGAGCTTCGCGGTCGTACTGAAAACAGTCGTGTGGTGAACTTTGAAGCGCCGCACACTCACATTGGCAGTTTTGTTGATGTGAAAATTGTTGACGTGTACACCAACTCATTGCGTGGCGAATTTATTCGTGGCGAAAGTGAAATGGATCTGCGTCGCAGTTTACGTCCGTCTGATATTTTAGCTAAACACAAACAAGATGACGCTTTAGGTGTAACCCACTACAAGCCATAAATCTATTAGGGCCTGTTGGTCTTTGCTGGTTAAATTTTGTTCGAGTTAAAAACATTTTAATCGAGGCGAATGGATTGATGCCTAGTCATCTAAGCAAAATTCATTCAACAAAGAGTAAAACGTTTTTAGCCGAACCCTTCGGGCAGCGTTTGTTGACCATTTTTACTGCGTTATCGACTTTTTATGTAGAATAACTACACCTCAAAGTCTCTGCCGCGCGGTTGTATATGTGAGTAATGGCCAACAATTCGCTGCAAAAGCAACCTTGAAAGATCAACAGGCCCCAGGTTTCAGCACTATAATAAAGGCGGCTAGTCCGCCTTTAATTTTGCCTAAAATTCGTCATATTATGGTAATTCAATAAAGACACTCGTAAACTGTGATCATCACACCGTCTCTTTATTTTTTGTTGTTACCGACTAAACACTGGAGCATTATTTGACCACTAAAGTCACGACCATGAACTTGTATCTAGAACCTTCAGATACCCGCCGTTTAGCCTCATTATGTGGCCCATTTGACGACAATATCAAACAACTTGAACGCCGCTTAGGCGTTGAGATTATTCATAAAAATAATCACTTCACTATTGTCGGGTTACCGCGTAACGCGCTAAATGCTAATAATTTATTACGCCAACTGTATATCGAAACTCAAACCGTTAAGGGCAGCACACCTGACTTAGAGCCAGAAGTCGTGCATTTAGCCATTCAAGAAGCCATTAATCTTGAAGCTGCGCAAGACAACGATGACAGCAGCGTACACATTAAAACGAAGCGTGGCGTCATTAAGCCGCGCACGCCTAATCAAAGCGTGTACATGCATAACATTACTCGCCACGACATCAGCTTTGGTATTGGCCCTGCCGGTACGGGTAAAACCTATTTAGCCGTTGCCGCCGCAGTAGATGCTTATGAACGCCAAGAAGTGCGCCGTATTTTACTGACACGCCCTGCGGTTGAAGCCGGTGAAAAACTTGGCTTTTTACCTGGCGACTTAAGCCAAAAAGTCGACCCATATTTACGTCCACTTTATGATGCTCTGTTTGAAATGATGGGCTTTGAAAAGGTCGAAAAACTCATTGAACGCGGCGTGATTGAAGTTGCACCACTCGCCTACATGCGTGGCCGTACACTTAATGATGCGTTTATCATTTTAGATGAAGCACAAAACACCACGGTAGAACAAATGAAAATGTTCTTAACCCGTATAGGTTTTAATTCACGCGCAGTCATTACCGGTGACATTACTCAAATCGATTTACCCCGCAGCCAAAAATCGGGTTTGCGTCATGCCATTGAAGTCTTGAGTGAAGTGCCTGAAATCAGCTTTAATTTCTTTGTCGCCCAGGATGTTGTGCGTCACCCAGTGGTGGCTCGTATCGTTGAAGCTTATGAAGCATTCGAGCAACAAGAGCAAATCGAAAAAGCAGCAAAAGAGCAAGCTTATCGTGAGCGCGAGCAAAAACGTCAACAACAAGAAAAACAGGAACCAGGGCAATGAACCAACAAGCCATATTGTTAGATCTTGACCTGCAAATTGCCGTCGACAACGCAGCGATTCCAACTCAAGCAGAGTTTGAAATCTGGGTTCGCACTGCTATTGGCCAAACCATGGATGAAGTTGAACTCACTATTCGAGTGGTTGAGATTGCCGAAAGCCAACAGCTTAACAAGACTTATCGCGGCAAAGACAAACCCACTAACGTATTGTCGTTTCCATTTGAAGCGCCACCAGAAGTCGAACTCCCACTTTTAGGTGATTTAGTGATTTGTGCTGCGGTTGTCGAGCAAGAAGCAAGCGAGCAAAATAAACCCTTAAATGCCCACTGGGCGCACATGGTCATACACGGCTGCTTGCATTTGCTGGGCTATGACCATATTATCGACGAGGAAGCCGATGAGATGGAGTCATTAGAGACCCAACTTGTTGAAGGCTTAGGTTTTTCAGATCCCTATAAGGAAGCATAAATAAACGTGGCATATCTGATAGATAGCCCCTGTTTAGAAAAATATTATGAGTGACGATATCCCCCCGAGTACAAACGCCCACAAGAGAAGCTGGTTCGATAAAATCAACCAATTATTTCAGGGCGAACCTCAAAATCGCGAAGACTTAGTCGACGTCATTGCAGGCGCTGAAATGCGCGACCTGATAACCGAAGACACCCGCGAAATGATTAAAGGTGTATTAGAGGTTTCCGACCTGCGTGTGCGCGACATCATGATCCCGCGGTCACAAATAGTAACCATTCAAATAGATTCGACCGTCGATGAATTTCTACAAATAGTCATGGAATCTGGTCATTCTCGCTTCCCTGTCGTCAACGAAGATAAAGACCATATCGAAGGCATTTTACTTGCCAAAGATTTAATCAAATACGGTTTTAAGCAATCTGACGAACCTTTCACACTTTCTCAAGTTATCCGCCCTGCAGTGGTGGTACCAGAAAGTAAGCGTGTTGATGTATTACTCAAAGAGTTTCGTTCACAACGTTATCATATGGCCATAGTGGTTGATGAATACGGCGGCGTATCAGGTCTTGTCACCATTGAAGATATTTTGGAAGAAATCGTCGGCGAAATTGAAGACGAATTTGACCACAATTCAGTTGAAGACACCGAAATCAAAAAGCTCAGTAACACCGTGTTTATGGTTAAAGCGTTAACCGAAATTGATGATTTTAACGAAGCGTGCGGCACTAACTTTAGCGATGAAGAGTTCGACACCGTGGGTGGTTTAGTCTCACACGCTTTCGGCCATTTACCTGAGCGTAATGAAAGTATTGTTATCAACAATATCGAATTCAAAGTCATCAACGCAGATAACCGCCGTTTAGTGCAACTTCGTGTTAAGCTACCCGACCCAAATACCAGCGAAGAATTCGACAACTAAATCGTGTTTAAAAATCAATTTATATACTCATCTTTGAGTATTGTCAGTCTGGTGACAGCATTTATTGCTGGCGCCAGCACTGCATTATCTTTTGCGCCTTACGAAATATGGGCCGCATTCCCACTCGCACTGACTTTTGCACTATGGCAAAGCCAATCTTTAAATGCGAAACAAAGCCTGTATTACTGGCTTAGTTTTGGTTTTGGTTGTTTTGTCGTGGGCATCAGTTGGGTACATGTCAGTATTGATACCTTTGGCGGCATGCCGATTGTAGTCTCCATGACATTGATGGCCATTTTGGCACTTTATTTAGCCATTTATCCTGCTGTTTGTGGGTATTTGCTCAATAAATTATCTAAAACACGTAAACACGCGTTATCCCCATATTTAACCTATTTAGGCTTGTTCCCTGCATTATGGGTATTAACTGAGTGGCTAAGAGGCTGGGTATTAACTGGGTTTCCGTGGATATGGGCAGGTTACAGCCAAACGCTTGGGCCATTGAGCGAACTGGCCAGCTTTATTGGTGCTCTCGGGCTAAGTTTTATTGTTGCCCTCGTCGCGGGTGCATTAATGTTACTCACGCAAAAGCGTATATTGCCTGTATTAATTATTATCCCCATTCTAGTGTTAAGCGCGTGGGCTGCACCACAGTTAAACCCTATAGCGCCAAGCGGTAAATCCGTCAAAGTTGCCTTAGTGCAAGGTAACATTCCCCAAAGCATGAAATGGGAACCCGATGCGCTGTGGCCAACAATGTTGAAATACATGGATCTCACTCGCGCCCAGTTTGATGAGACATCAAGCGTTGATATTGTCATTTGGCCAGAGGCGGCAATTCCTGCACCAGAAGCCATGGTTGAAGACTTTTTGGCTAATGCCAACCAAGTCGCCAACATCAATAACACGGCCATCATTACCGGTATTATTAGCCACCAGCAACAAGATTTTTATAACTCGCTAATTGTATTGGGTAACCACAATCAAAAGCAGCAACCGAGTGCTGATTACCAGAGTAATGGCACAAATGAGTTTAAAAAACATCATTTACTGCCTATTGGTGAATTTGTACCTTTTGGTGACTTACTTCGCCCCATCGCACCGTTTTTTAATTTACCGATGTCATCGTTTCAACGGGGTGACTACACTCAAAAAAACCTTACCGCGGTGGGATATCAAATTGCCCCAGCCATTTGCTACGAAATTGTCTTTCCTGAGCAAGTAAGAGCAAGCGTGACCAATCAAACAGACATGTTATTAACGGTTTCAAACGATGCCTGGTTTGGCGCATCTAACGGGCCATTACAGCACATGGAAATCGCCCAGATGCGTGCTATCGAAATGGGTAAACCTTTATTACGTGGTACTAATAATGGCGTCACCGCTGTCGTTGACCCCCATGGCCGTATTACCGATGCGATACCGCAATTTGAAACAGGCGTGCTGGTTGCTAATGTTGCGCTTTACAAAGGTGAAACCTGGTTTAGAAAAATAGGCCAATTACCTTTGCTCATTTTATGCGGCTTATTGTTATTTATGGGTGTGGCAAATTATCTTCGTAAATAATCTGCATAAATGAACATCTACGATAAATAGGTTATCTCATTGAGGTAGCCTATTTTTTTATCTTAAATTTAGCCGCCCTGTTAATTACCGGTTAAATATTGAACTATATTTATCTAGACATCGTAATAATTCTTACACAACAAATGGAGGTTACTATGCAACTGTCTGAAATCAAGCTAGCCATCACTCAGCAAACGCTTCATCCAACCATTATCAGTTATGCCGATTCAAATCATTACTTACTTGGAATAGAAGATGAGCAAGGTAACTTTAAAAGTGCTCGTGATAAAACAGGTCAATTAATGAGTCTTAATTCAATTGCACAAGCGGAAGTGTTGCTTAAACAGCAAGGGATACATTACGCCATGATACAAATCCAAACGGCGTATGATGAAATGATCGGTAACAGCAGCACACAACATTGCCGTTACCGAGTCGAGTTTTAAGCTAACAATGGATGATTATGGTGTCAGTGGTTCACGTGAAAACTCATCATAATCACATTTAGGGCAATCGGGGATAACACCAGGAAAATCGATTTGCATTTCGTGACCACACTTATTGCATGTCAACTTACCTTGGTTAATGATTTCCCCTGATTTGTATACACCATGATGCTTAAAATCTTGTAATAACTCATGCCACTCCACTTGGCTACGGTCTGTAATTTCACTGAGCCATTGCCATAATGTATTTTCAATCCCGATCACCATCGGGCTAAAACTTAAATTATCGGCATTTTTCTCACTTAAGAACTCTGCTATGTCTCGCTTTAAAAATTCTTCTACTAAGGCTAACTCTTCTTCATCGGCATTTGATTTTAGTTTTAGATATGCTTTTCCTTGAGTGACTGACTTAAACAAACTTTTAGCAGTCAATGAGTTATCTTGATCGAACTTGGTTTTAACCTGTTCGAATAATGATTGATATAAGGCTAATAGTGCTGAACTTTTTCCACTCATAAGTAATACTCCTTAATACGCACCTTTTTAATAGATCACTTCTGGTTTATTCTATGCAGTTATAAATCGCGCTGTTGAGCGTTAGATCAAACAATGGGCGGCATGGCCGGAAATAGATTGATGCAAGAACAATATAATCCCTCAGAAATTGAAGCCTTAGTGCAAAAGCACTGGCAAGAACATAAAACCTTTGAAGTCACTGAAGATGAAAGCAAAGAGAAATTCTATTGTCTTTCTATGTTTCCGTATCCTTCAGGCCGTCTTCACATGGGCCACGTTCGTAACTACACCATAGGTGATGTTGTAGCACGATATCAACGTTTGCAAGGTAAAAATGTTTTGCAACCGATTGGTTGGGACTCATTTGGTCTGCCAGCTGAAAATGCCGCGATCAATAACAAGACCTCTCCAGCACCGTGGACTTACGAAAACATCGACTACATGAAGAACCAACTTAAGTTATTAGGTTTTGGTTATGATTGGAGCCGTGAAATTGCCACCTGTACGCCTGAGTATTATCGTTGGGAACAGTGGTTTTTCACTCAGTTGTATGCAAAAGGCTTAGTTTACAAAAAAACCTCATCTGTAAACTGGTGTCCAAACGACGAAACGGTACTGGCGAATGAGCAAGTACAAGACGGCTGTTGCTGGCGTTGTGACACAGAAGTGGTACAAAAAGAAATTCCACAGTGGTTTATTAAAATCACTGACTACGCTGAAGAATTGCTAAACGACATCGATACGTTAGATGGCTGGCCTGAACAGGTTAAAGCGATGCAACGTAACTGGATTGGCCGCAGTGAAGGTATCGAAATGACCTTTGCCGTTGCTGACCGTGACGACAGCTTTGATATCTATACCACCCGTCCAGATACATTAATGGGCGTGACTTATGTTGCCATTGCAGCAGGTCATCCACTTGCCATACAAGCTGCTGAAAACAATCCGCAATTAGCTGAGTTTTTAGAAGAATGTAAAAACGCTGACACCACTGAAGCTGCGATGGCCTCAATGGAGAAAAAAGGCGTTGCAACTGGCTTGCAAGCTGTTCACCCTATTTCGGGTAAACTTGTGCCAATTTGGGTCGCTAACTTTGTATTGATGAATTACGGCACGGGTGCGGTAATGTCAGTGCCTGCTCATGATCAACGCGATTATGAATTTGCGACTAAATACAACTTGGCTATTGAAGCGGTCATTAAGCCAGTAGATGGCGACGTAGACGTTAGCAAAGAAGCGTTCACCGAAAAAGGTGTTGTGTTTAATTCAGGCGATGCATTCTCAGAGTTAGACGGTTTAGATTTTCAAGCGGCTTTTGAAGCCATTGATGCTAGATTAACCGCAGAAGGCAAAGGTAAACGTCAAGTAAACTACCGTTTACGCGACTGGGGTGTTTCTCGTCAGCGTTATTGGGGCGCACCAATTCCAATGGTTACCCTTGCTGATGGCACAGTGGTACCTACACCTGAAGATCAATTACCCGTCATTCTGCCAGAAGATGTGGTAATGGATGGCATTCAAAGTCCAATTAAAGCCGACAAGGCTTGGGCCGAAACCACAGTCAACGGTCAGCCAGCAACCCGTGAAACAGATACCTTTGATACCTTTATGGAATCATCTTGGTACTACGCGCGTTACTGTAGCCCTCATGCAGATGAAATGTTAGACCCAGCTAAAGCGAACTACTGGTTACCTGTAGATCAGTATATTGGCGGTATCGAACACGCCTGTATGCATTTGTTGTATTTCCGCTTCTTCCACAAGTTATTACGTGACGCAGGGTTAGTGAACAGCAACGAACCGGCTAAACAGTTATTAACTCAAGGCATGGTACTGGCAGACGCCTACTACTATACCAACGAAAAAGGTGCTCGAGTTTGGGTGTCACCTTTAGAAGTGACCGTAGAAGAAAAAGACGATAAAGGCCGTATTCTTAAAGCCGTAGACAGTCAAGGCAATGAGCTGGTTTACACCGGCATGAGCAAGATGTCAAAGTCAAAAAATAACGGTATCGACCCGCAAGTGATGGTCGAAAAGTACGGTGCTGACACCGTCCGTTTATTCATGATGTTTGCATCGCCTCCAGAGCTAACACTTGAGTGGCAAGAGTCTGGCGTTGAAGGAGCACACCGCTTCATTAAGCGTTTCTGGAAATTGGCAAGCGACCATGTTGCTGCTGGCCCAACAGAAGCACTTGATACCAGCAAGTTAAATGCTGATCAAAAAGCCCTTCGTCGTGAACTACACAAAACGATAGCGAAAGTCAGCGATGACATTGCGCGTCGTCAAATGTTTAACACCGCCGTTGCCTCTGTAATGGAATTGATGAATCATTTGCTAAAAGCACCACAAGAAAGCGCACAAGATCGCGCCTTACTTGCAGAAGCGCTTTCTGCAGTGACACGCTTACTTTACCCAATCGTGCCGCACATTGCCTTTACCGTGTGGAAAGAACTCGGGAACCAAAGCAACATCGAAGATAGCCGCTGGCCAGAAGTTGACGAGTCTGCATTAGTTGAAGACAGTAAACTGATTGTGGTTCAAGTTAACGGTAAGGTACGTGCAAAAATAACCGTAGCGGCAGACGCATCTAAAGAAGATGTTGAAGCATTAGGTATGAGTGACGAACATGTACAAAAACACACTGAAGGCTTAAGCATACGTAAAGTGATTTACGTGCCAGGCAAACTGTTAAGCATTGTGGCTAATTAATCCTTAACCACTACAGCAATACCCTGTGAGAGTGAGCAACTCTCACAGGTTGTAATATTATTAGCAGTAAAATAACTTACCTTATAGCGGTAAGTTATTTATGTTAACCATGTCAATATACAAGGATGCCTCCCCTCACTATGCTAGCCAAAAATATCTGTTTAGCCATAATGACAATGGTACTACTGACGAGTGCCGGTTGTGGCTTTAAACTGCAACGCAGTTACTCTATTCCAGCAGAATTAGCCGAGTTACATTTAAGTAGTAGCGATGAGTACAGCGAATTAACCCGCTTGGTGCGCGACCGATTACGTATCAACCGTATTAGCCTTGTTGATGCCGCAGAAAAAACGCCGACCTTGCGATTAATTACTGACACATTAGAACGTGCCACCTTGTCACTGTATCCAACCGGTAACGTGGCAGAATACGAACTCATTTATGTCGTCCATTACTCGGTTACACTACCGGGAGAAGAACCACAAGAGTTTGACACCGAAATCCGCCGTGATTATCAAGACGATCCACGTACCGCATTGGCCAAAAGTCGCGAAATGGAATTGTTGTTAAAAGAAATGCGAGTGCAAGCAGCCGACTACATTATTCAAACCCTGGCATCAATTGGAGCGCAATAATGCGGGTGTACCCCGATCAACTAAAACAACACTTAAAAAACTTACCTAATTGTTTTTTATTGTTTGGCGATGACCCTTGGTTGATTGAAAATAGTAAGCAGCAAATTTTAGCAGCAGCTAAAAAACAAGGTTTTGAAGAGCGTGTTCAGCTCAGCCAGGAGACCAGTTTCAATTGGGGAGATTTAACCCAAGAATGGCAAGCCATGAGTTTATTTGCTAGCAGGCGAATAATAGAATTAACCCTGCCACAAGGTAAACCCGGCACCGACGGAGCTGCGGCATTTCAAACCCTGTTACAACATCCTAATCCAGATATGTTATTAATTGTGCAAGGCCCTAAGGCCAGTGCAGAACAAACCAACAGCAAATGGTTTAAATCGCTCGACGCTAAAGGTATCTATTTACCGTGTACCACACCTGAGGGTAAACAATTTGAGCGTTGGTTAGACGTACGAATTACCCATTATGAGCTCACAGTGCATCATGATGCCAAAGCCATGTTGTTTACGTTATTTGAGGGTAATTTACTCGCAGCTGAACAAGCCATGCAATTGCTGCAACTGCTTAGCCCGAAGCAAAATATTACGCCAGAGCAACTCAGCGAATATTTTGAAGACCAATCTCGTTTTAGCGTGTTTCAATTGTGTGATGCCATATTGGTAAACCATCAAAAACAGGCCCAGCACATGCTGTCACAGTTACAAGCTGAAGGGACTGCTATGCCTATTTTGATGTGGGCATTATTTAAAGAGATTAATTTACTGCTGACACTCAAACTTGCCCAACATAATGGCGAACAATTGAATCAATTGTGGGGCAAATATCGAATTTGGGATAAACGTAAACCCCTGTATCAAGCCGCACTGACACGGTTAGACCTTGACCATATCGAACACATGCTCGCTTTTGCCTCAAAACTTGAGTTAAACCTGAAACAAAAAGGTATCGAAGATTGGATTGGCTTAAGCCATTTTTGCATTTTGTTTGATCCACGGGCCCACAATAGATTGGCTCACATCGAGTTAACTGATTAGAGTTAACCGACTGGTTTTACCTACAAGGAAGGACTACACATGCGAATTGGTATATTGGGCGGCACTTTTGACCCCATCCATCTAGGACATATCAATCCAGCCTTAGACGTCAAACAGCAACTCAATTTAGACCAAGTCTGGTTAATGCCAAACCATATTCCACCCCATAAAAATACGACTATGGTCAGCAGCTTTCATCGCCTTGAAATGGTCAAACTCGTGTGTCAGCATTACCCTGAGTTTCAATTATGCGATATCGAAATCAATCGAGACACCACTTCCTATAGTGTCACCACCCTGACCTTATTGACCCAACAATACCCACAACATGAGTTCTTTTTTATTATGGGAATGGACTCATTTATCCAGTTGCCGCTATGGCATCAATGGCAATCGCTGTTTTCATTGTGCCACATTGCATTATGTCAGCGCCCTGGATGGACTATGGACGCACACAGCGAAATGGCCAAGGAACTGCTATTTAGACAAGCTACCATCAACGATGCAAATCAATCACACCAGACTAAACACGGTAAAATATTCAGTGTAAACAGTCAGCTTATTGATATTTCCTCTACAGAAATCCGCCAGCGATTACAGCAAAACGCCGACACCCAATCCGTATTACATCCATCGACACGCGACTATATTGAACAGCACCAGCTTTATCGATAACTCAAAAGATTAATTTACCGTGGATTAAATAAGCTTAATTGCGCATTCACAGTGAATTTGAGTATAATACTCCGTTAATTTTTACTAATGAGGTACATCGCGTGCAAGGCACCGAGCTAAAAGATTTCGTTATCGATAAAATCGATGATTTAAAAGCAAAAAACATTACTGTTTTAGACGTGTCTAAACAGTCAACCATTACAGACACAATGATCATCTGTACTGGTACATCAAAAACTCACGTTCGTTCTATCGCAGAGCATGTTGTCGTGTCAGCTAAAGACGCTGGCGAACAGCCTCTTGGTGTTGAAGGTCGTGACAGCAGCGAATGGGTACTGGTTGATTTAGGTTCAGTTATTTTGCATGTTATGCAAGAACAAACTCGAGCTTATTACGAGCTTGAAAAACTGTGGTCTGAACACAGCGCCTAATGAAGTTACAGCTTATTGCCGTTGGCACCAAAATGCCTGACTGGGTTACCCGAGGTTTCGAAGAATATCAACGCCGTTTTCCAAGAGATATGGCTTTGGAACTTATCGAAATCCCTGCGGGTAAACGCGGAAAAAATGCAGATATCGCCCGAATTTTACATAAAGAAGGCGAATTAATGCTAGCGGCGGTAGCCAAAGGTAACCATATTGTTAGCTTAGATTTACCTGGCAAAAATTGGGTAACCCCCGAACTCGCTGAGCAAATGACAAAGTGGCAATTAGATGGCAGAGATGTCAGCTTACTGATTGGTGGCCCAGAAGGACTCTCACCTGCTTGTAAAGAGGCGGCCAACCAAAGCTGGTGTTTATCGGCCTTAACCCTACCGCATCCTTTGGTCAGGGTTATTGTTGCTGAAAGCCTATATCGAGCTTGGAGCATAAACAACAACCATCCGTATCACAGAGAATAAGCTTAGTCGAACCGTTAATTAGGCTTATCGATAATGATTATCATGCAACTCTTTTTTTCATATTCATCAGCTGCTAAAGTGATTCTTTTTATTTAACCTTCCATTTAATAACGACGGGGAAAGCATAAGTGTCGCCAAAAAAGCGCATTACCATGCATGATCACGCCGCAGAAGCTGCGTTGTTTAAACGTCGTGCCTTCTTTACATTCCTCTGCGTTTTTGCACTACTTTGTGTGCTTTTTTCCAATCTTTATCATCTACAAGTTGTGTCTTATAAAGACTACGAAACGCGTTCAAATGACAACCGCATCCGTGTAGTACCTACCGCTCCCAGTCGCGGACTCATTTACGACCGTCATGGTGTGCTGTTAGCTGAAAACCAACCGTATTATTCGCTTGAACTAATCCCTGAAAAAGTATCAGACATTAATGTAACGTTAGATGAGCTCAACAAACTCATTGAACTCACACCAGATGAACGCGAAAACATCACCGAAACACTGAAGTTTCATAGACGATTCAAGCCGTTAACCATTAAAAACAAACTAACTGAAGAGCAAGTAGCAACCTTCAGCGTTAACCAATATAAGTTTCCTGGCATTTACGTTGAAGCAGGCTTAAAGCGTCACTATCCTTACAACGAACTCATGACTCATGTCCTTGGATACGTAGGTAAAATTAACACCCGCGATAAAGCGCAACTTGAAAAAAGCCAGCAATGGAAAAACTACGCGGCCACCAAAGATATTGGTAAACAAGGCATTGAAAAATACTATGAAGGTTTACTCCATGGCATTCCAGGCCACCTTGAAGAAGAGGTCAATAACCGTGGCCGAGTGATCCGCACTTTAAAAGTCACCCCGCCACTTCCTGGGCAAGATATTTACTTAACCTTAGACTTAAAACTACAGCAAAAGGCCATGGAATTACTCGCCGGACGCCGTGGTTCTGTTGTGGCAATAGATCCTCGCGATGGCGGTGTACTGGCGATGATTTCAAGCCCATCATACGACCCAAATCCTTTTGTGCATGGCATTAGCAGTAAAGCGTATGCCGACTTATTAAATGATAAATCGCGCCCATTGATTAACCGCTCTACCCAAGGACAATATTCCCCTGCATCAACCATTAAACCGCATGTGGCTTTGCTCGGGTTAGAAGAGAAAATCATAAACGAACGCACAAGAGTATGGGATCCAGGTTACTGGCAAATGCCCGGTGTTGAGCGTAAATGGCGCGACTGGAAAAAATGGGGTCATGGTTGGGTCGATGTGTACCATGCCATCGTCGATTCATGTGATATTTTCTTTTACGACTTAGTCTATAAAGTCGGTATTGATAAAATGGCCACCTTTATGGAGCCGTTTGGCTTTGGTAAAAGTACCGGCATTGATATATTTGAAGAGTCTGACGGCGTTATGCCGTCAAGGGATTGGAAACGCATGCGTTATAACCAGCCTTGGTATAATGGCGACACGATTTCTGTCGGTATTGGTCAAGGTTATTGGACATCAACACCACTGCAATTAGCTAACGCGGCAGCGATCATGGCCAATAAAGGTAAACGTTTTACGCCACACTTGTTAAAATCTTTTAAAAACAATACCGTAAAAATTGACACCCCCATTGATGAGCAAGCACCAATTAAACTTAAAAACGAGCGCAATTGGGACATCATCAATGAAGCAATGCGTCAAACCGCAGACAAATCGCGTTTTACAGATGCCACTTACACCGCAGCAATGAAAACCGGTACCGCTCAGGTATTCAGTGTCGCCAAAGACCAAAAGTACAATGCCGATACCATCGCAGAACACCTACGCGATAACGCATTGATTATTGCTTATGCTCCCTACGAAAACCCACGCATTGTATTAGCCGTGGTATTAGAAAATGCTGGGTGGGGTGGCGCAAACGCAGGCCCATTAGCAAGGGCATTACTCGATGAGTATATTTTACGTGACGAATGGGCCATCAAACCTTGAATAATCATCCACACCAACAGTCATTTTGGCAAAAGATACACATAGATGTGCCGCTACTCAGTGGCATTTTAGTGCTCATGCTATTCGGTTTATTTGTGATTTATTCAGCCAGTGGCGAAGACCCAGCAATGATGGAACGCCAATTAGTGCGTATGACCTTATCGCTTGGAGTTATGTTTTGTTTTGCACAAATTAACCCTGAAATATTGAGACGTTGGGCGTTACCGATTTATTTGGCGGGGGTAGTGCTATTAGTGGGAGTCGAGTTATTTGGCACCATTAACAAAGGAGCACAACGATGGTTAAACCTAGGGTTTATGGAGTTTCAGCCATCAGAACTGATCAAATTGGCCTTCCCAATCACGATGGCCTGGTACATCAGTAAATTCCCATTACCGCCTAAAAAGCGCTACCTTGCTGGCGGCGTGGTGATATTACTAATTCCCACCTTACTTATTGCTAAACAGCCCGACTTAGGCACCTCTATTCTGGTCGCTGCATCGGGTGTATTTGTGTTGTTTATGTCAGGAATGAGTTGGCTCATTGTCGGTGGCGCTGTGACTGCAGTGTTATTGTTTTTGCCAGTGTTGTGGTTTTTCTTAATGCACGACTACCAACGTACTCGGGTATTAACCTTGTTTAATCCAGAGCAAGATCCGCTCGGCGCGGGTTATCATATTATTCAATCAAAAATTGGTATTGGCTCTGGCGGTATTTGGGGTAAAGGTTGGCTTAATGGAACTCAGTCACAATTAGAGTTCTTACCAGAGCGCCACACTGACTTTATCTTTGCAGTGATTGGTGAAGAGTTTGGCTTAATTGGTAGCTTACTTTTACTTTCAATGTATTTATTTGTGATTGGTCGAGGGCTCATTATTGCCTCGCAAGCGCAAACTAGCTTTGCACGGCTTTTAGCGGGCAGCATTACTTTGACATTTTTTGTATACGTTTTTGTTAATATTGGTATGGTATCGGGTATTCTGCCCGTAGTTGGCGTACCACTCCCACTGATTAGTTATGGCGGAACCTCCATGCTAACCTTAATGACTGGGTTTGGTATTTTAATGAGCATTCAAACACATAGACGATTTGTCGACAGATAGGAACTACAGTAAAGATGGCTAAAATCACAGTACAAATCGCCAGCCTAACATTGCTTTGCAGTGTTTTTTTACATGCTAATGCAGCGACAGATAATGATCCACAAACACTCAAAAACGCGTTTGTAAAAGAACAAGTCAGTAAAGGTGCCAGTCAGGCAGATGTTGAACAGTTTTTAGCGACGTCAACATTTGACCAAAGCATCATCGACGCCATGACAAAACCTTGGGAAGCCAAACCTTGGCATCAGTATTACCCTATTTTTCTTACTGATAAGCGTTTAGAAAAAGGCTTAGCATTTTGGAAAGAAAACCATGCGGTGATCAGTAAAGCTGCCGAGAAATTTAACGTAGACCCACAAATTATTGTTGCCATTATTGGGATTGAAACCTTTTACGGCGGATACATGGGCAACCACCGTGTACAAGATGCGTTATACACTTTAGGCTTTTATTACCCACCTCGCGCAACATTTTTCCGTAGTGAATACGCTAACTTAATGGCGCTCATTAAAGAGGAAAAGCTCGATAACAGCACCTTAAAAGGCTCTTATGCTGGAGCGATGGGGTACGGTCAGTTTATCCCTTCAAGCTATCGTCATTACGCTGTCGATTTTGATGGTGATGGCAGAAGAGATTTATTAACCAGCAAAGCCGATGCCATTGGCAGTGTGGCAAATTACTTCCATCAACATGGCTGGCAAAAAGGTCAACCGGTAGCGTTGTTGCTCAACCACACCTCAAACCAAGCACCTAAAGCTAAAGTTTGGACCAAAGAAAAGCTCCACTATAAGGTGTCAGACATTCTCAGCCCAAGTCTAAGCTTAGCGAATAATCAAGATATTGATGCATCGCAAAAAGCATTATTAGTAAAGTTAGATCAGCCAGACAATGCGGAATATTGGCTAGGACTTAAAAACTTTTATGTCATTACCCGATATAACAGAAGTCCACTTTATGCCATGGCGGTTTATCAATTTAGCCAGCAGCTTAATGCTCACTATCAACGCTAGGTAAATCAACATGCAAATATCTTTTCGCCATATTTTGTTCGCTGCGTGTTGTAGCGTCTTGCTTTTTAGCTGCTCATCCAATGACGGCAGCAGTCCAACTAAAAAAGCAGGCAGTAAAAGTCGTTACCAAATGGCTGACGATCGCTACCCTGATGATGCGCCAGATGTGAGCCTGGTTAAAAATGCCCAACCTAAATATGAACCATACAGCCGCCAAGGTAATCGCGATTACACCGTGTTAGGCAAAAGTTATAAGGTACTCGATACGGGTAAAGGCTTTAAAGAGCAAGGCCATGCCTCTTGGTATGGTTCAAAGTTTCATGGCCATTTAACGTCAAATGGTGAAACATATGACATGTACACCATGTCTGCTGCGCACAAAAACTTACCATTACCGAGCTATGTTAAAGTCACTAATTTAGACAACAATAAGCAAATTATTGTTCGAGTGAACGATAGAGGCCCATTTCATGACGGCCGTGTTATCGACTTATCATACGCTGGTGCTTACCACCTAGGCATGCTGGCAAAAGGGACTGCGCGAGTAGCAATCGAAACCGTTTATGTGCCATCGCCTGAGCAACGAGTCATCAGTGATTTAAAAGATAACGACAACCATTTTATTCAAGTCGCCGCCTCAAAAGACAAATTACGCGTGAACATGCTTGCAAGACAACTTGAAAATAAATATTCAGTGTCCTCACGAGTAAGCTCATCGAATGGTATTCACCGATTACAACTTGGGCCAGTTAAGCAAATTCATTTAACCAATAAGTTGCTCGATAAATTGCAAGCTGAAGGTTATCCGCAAAGCTTTATTGTGCCTTAACAAGGTGATGATTCATCGAGAATGAAAGAACCTTAATGCGAAATGGTTGTCTACTCATGTATAATCATTAACAATTATTAAAATTGATTTTTTGTCTTTTCTTCGACTAACCAGAGACGTGCCTAATTCATGATGACTTTTAAGACCGCTCAACTCACTTCAATGCTTTTTGCATCAGTAGTGTCTTTTTCTTCTCTTGCTGCTACCCCGCAACCAGATCCACGTCCAACACCGAATCGCGCTCCGATGGTAACCCCAGATGCGCCAAGCGTTGCGGCTAAAGCTTATGTGTTAATGGATTATAATTCTGGCCGAGTTATCGCAGAAGAAAATGCTTACGAAAGCTTAAACCCAGCCAGCTTGACCAAAATGATGACAAGTTATGTGATTGGTCATGAAGTTCGTGAAGGTAATATTTCATTAGATGACGATGTCATCATCACCAAAAATGCCTGGTCAAAAAACTTCCCAGACTCATCTAAGATGTTTATTGAAGTGGGTAAAACGGTCAAAGTACACGACTTAAACCGCGGTATTATTATTCAATCTGGCAACGATGCGTGTGTGGCGATGGCCGAACACATCGCAGGTACCGAAGGTGCATTTGTTGACTTAATGAACTCATGGGCCAAGCAATTGGGCATGAAAGACAGTTATTTTGAAAACTCACATGGTTTAGATTCAGACAATCATAAAACTACCGCTTACGACATGGCGTTATTAGGCGCAGCACTTATTCGTGATGTACCAGAAGAGTACCGTGTATATTCTGAAAAATCGTTTACTTACAACGGTATTAAACAGTACAACCGTAACGGCTTATTGTGGGATAAAAGCTTAAATGTTGACGGGATTAAAACCGGACACACCTCTGGCGCAGGTTATAACCTCGTATCATCTGGTACTAGCGAAGGTATGCGTTTAATTACGGTCGTAATGGGCACGGCAAGCGAGTCTGCACGTAAAGCGGAAAGTAAAAAACTGCTTAACTACGGTTTCCGCTTTTTTGAAACGATTACCCCTTACAAAGCTGGTGACACTTTTGTTACTCAAAATATTTGGTATGGTGACAGAGCAACCGTTGATTTAGGTGTAATGACTGACACGCCAATCACCATCAACCGTGGTAAAGCGAAAGATTTACAAGCTAACTTTGAATTAACCAAAGAGTTAACGGCGCCACTCGCTAAAGGTGAAACTGTAGGCCGAGTATATTTCCAACTTGATGGTCAGGATATTGCTCAATACCCGCTAGTGACATTAAACGCTGTTGAAGAAGGCAGCTGGTTTAGTAAGCTAATGGATTATTTTAAGCAAATGTTTGCTGGCTGGTTCGAATAAGTCGGTTTTGTAAACCACCGTTGAATCAACAAATTAAAGTCGCATTTTTGCGACTTTAATTTTTTCAGGTCGATAAGACTTGAATCGGGTATAATCGCCACCATATTTAAGTCATAGCCAACCCAATTGAGTAGCCAATGTTAGATACAACTTTTGACCAAGTAATGGAATTTCCTAATTCATGTCCATTCAAAGTGATTGGTGATGCCGATGACACACTTGCTGACCGCGTTGTCGCAGTAGCACAACAACTTGCACCTGGTGATTATGTACCAACAGTAAAAGCATCAAGCAAAGGCAGTTACTATTCGGTCACAATCCGTATTACCGTCACCAGTAAAGAACACATCGAAAAAGCGTATATCGATCTTGCCGCCATTGACGGTGTAAAACGCGTACTGTAACTCAAATAGAGTCAGCATTTGCGTAAAACTTGAGTATAATACTCAGGAATTAATCACACCATTTACCTAGGGGAGACGTTGCCCTTGCAAGCAAATACACTGCACGTTCGCCATTTAGGCATGCAAGACTACGAGTCGATTTGGCATGCTATGCAGGAATATACTGACACTCGAGACTCAAACAGCCAGGATGAATTATGGATTGTTGAGCACTCGCCAGTATTCACCCAAGGCCAAGCAGGTAAAAGCGAGCATATCCTTAACCCAGGCGACATCCCCGTTATTCAGGTAGATCGTGGCGGCCAAGTCACCTATCACGGTCCAGGCCAGTTAGTGGTATATCCACTTATTGATATCAAACGTAATAAAATAGGCGTGCGCCAATTGGTTAACAATATTGAGCAAAGTATTGTTAATATGCTGGGCCAATACAATATCGAAGCTTATGCTAAAGCCGATGCACCTGGCGTGTATGTAAACGAAAGAAAAGTCGCTTCTTTAGGGCTGCGTATTCGTAAAGGTTGTTCATTCCATGGTTTAGCACTCAATGTCGACATGGATTTAGCGCCGTTTCAACGTATTAATCCGTGTGGTTATGCCGGTTTAGAAATGGTGCAATGTAAAGCCTTAGGTGGACCGCAAACCGTGCTAATTGCCGGTGATAAATTAATCCAAACCTTTAGCCAAATTATGGGCTATCAACAACTTGTACATCATCAAGGATTAGCAGAATAATGAATAGGCCTGAAAGATTACAACCAGGTGTTAAATTGCGTGATGCTGAAAAAGTCGCGCGAATTCCTGTCAAAGTCGTGCCATCTGAGCGCGAAACGATGTTACGTAAACCGGATTGGTTACGTGTAAAGTTACCGGCGTCGAATCAACGTATTCTTGATATAAAAGCAGCACTTCGTAAAAATGGATTACATTCTGTTTGTGAAGAAGCATCATGCCCTAACTTAGCAGAATGCTTTAATCACGGTACGGCGACCTTTATGATTTTAGGCGCTATTTGTACCCGTCGTTGTCCATTTTGTGACGTTGCCCATGGCCGTCCATTAAAGCCTGATGCACAAGAGCCAGTAAAGTTAGCTGAAACCATCAGAGATATGAAGCTTAAGTATGTGGTTATCACCTCAGTAGACCGTGATGATTTACGTGATGGCGGCGCGCAACATTTTGCTGATTGTATCCGTGAAATCCGCTTATTGAACCCTGAAATCAAAATCGAAATTCTAGTGCCTGATTTCCGCGGCCGTATTGACGCAGCGTTAGATATCTTAGCGACTGAGCCACCAGATGTGTTTAACCACAATTTAGAGACAGCGCCTGCGCATTATCGTAAAGCACGTCCAGGTGCTAACTATCAGTGGTCATTAGACTTACTCAAACGCTTTAAAGAGCGTCATCCAAATGTACCGACTAAGTCGGGCTTAATGATGGGTCTGGGTGAAACTAACGAAGAAATAGCGCAAGTATTACATGATCTTCGTGCGCATAACGTCGAAATGCTTACGCTAGGCCAATACTTACAACCATCTAAATTCCACTTACCAGTTGAGCGTTACGTGCCACCTGCAGAATTTGATGAGTTAAAAGCGCTGGCTGACAGCATTGGATTTACCCATGCAGCTTGTGGACCTTTGGTTCGCTCAAGCTACCATGCAGACTTACAAGCGCAGGGTAAAGAAGTTAAATAACCCGAGATCTGGGTAAATAACCTTTTTTGACCAATAAAAAACAGCGCTCAAGCGCTGTTTTTTTATATCTGCAATATCAAGTAAAAGACAATAGTAAGGCTACATAAAGCTTATAAAGCTTTATCCATCAAAATAGCATCTTCATTGCCATCACTGGTTTGGTAATAGTTTTTGCGTCTACCAGATTCACTAAAACCAACTTTCTCGTACAAACCTTTAGCAGAAGTATTTGACTCACGTACCTCAAGCATCATCACAACAGCCTGGGCTTGTTTCGCTTCGCTCAAAATGTGCCTAATCAGTAATAATCCTAACCCCTGGCCTTGATAAGCTGGCGCAACACAAATATCAAGCAAAGTCGCTTCATCGATAATTTGCTGCACAATCGCAAACCCCAGCAGTTCACCTTGCTGCATGACCCCAACCGCACGATATAAGGGGCTAAAACAGTCTGCTAGGCCTGCTTCTGTCCACGGATGAGTATGAGATTGCTTTTCAATGTTTGCCATTGCTGTAACATCTTCAAGACTAAGCACAGAAAGAATATAAGCTTCAGTGTTGTGCATTACGCTCACCCTTATCTGTTTGTTGCTTATCAAGATGCTGGCTGATTTGAAGCCAAAGTTGGCGCTTCTCTTGCGGGTTTACAGGTAAGTCGCTTAACGGCGCACTGACAATCCACGCCACTCTCGGCCTAACTTTAACTTTACGCATGTCCCAAACCACTTGAGGACCTTTGACCATTTCACAGTCAAACTCACACAGATCAATCTCTACGCCCAATAACCGCAATACATCAACCATTAGCGTGAGGTTGCTAAGATCGGCATCAAGATCATGCAGCACAAGATAAGGTTTACTAGGCTTATCAGCACTGCGCCAGCGAGTAATGTTCATCGCATCTAAAAAAGCTGATTGGTCCATTAGGCTCTCATTGCTAGAATTTAATTCACTGCCAAGCATAGCAGCTAAGCGCGTCGGTAAAAAGAGACGCATCACACGCAATCAGCCCATGTAATGTTTAAAATGATCACAACATCGGGCTGATAAAATTAAATATCCATCCAATTAAGGTAAATGAAATCAATAAAATACTAAACACGATGATCAGTAATCGCCATTGCATGACTTGCTTAAGTAAAATGAACTCAGGAAAGCTTGCTGCAACCGTTGCCATACAAAAAGCTAATGTTGTACCAATGGGCAAGCCATTCATAATCAAGCTCTCCATAACGGGGATAACCCCTGTGGCATTAGAGTATAAAGGTATACCAATCAATACAGCAGCAGGTACTGACCACCATTGACCATTGCCTAAATGGTTTTCAATCCAACCATCAGGAACAAAACCGTGCAAGGCTGCGCCAAGTCCAACCCCAATAATGACCCACTTCCACACTCGGCCAAATATATCTAAGGTCTCATCTTTAGCAAATTGATGACGCTGAGCAAACGTCATAGCTGATTGCGTTATGTCGCTATTAGTCTGATTAGCTTGTGCCTGACCTTTTTCAAGCGCCTTAGCGGCAAAAGATTGCAGCCAACGTTCTGCATGAATCGCATCTAAAAATGCCCCAGCCAGTATGCCAACCGACATACCAACAACCACATAAATAACCGTAAACTTCCAACCGAGAAGACTGACGAGTAGCAAAATAGCCACTTCGTTAATTAATGGCGAGGTAATAAGAAATGCCATGGTGATGCCAACGGGGATCCCCGCAGAGGTAAAGCCGAGAAAGACCGGAATACTCGAACATGAGCAAAATGGGGTGACGGCACCAAAAACAGACCCCATAAAATAACCAACGAATCGATTTTTACCGGCTAAGTAATCCCTCACTCGTTCAACATTCAGTGAGGCTCGAACCAGAGCGATGACGTAAATCATCAGCACAAGCAGTGCAAAAATCTTAGTGGTATCTTCAATAAAGAAATGAATCGCGTCAGCAAGCTTAGTATTGGGATCTAAGTTCAATATCCCGTAAGTGAGCCACGTTGCTAAATCAGAAAAAATTTGCAACATCATTGGACCGCCTTAAAAGAGTAAGCAAGATGTATTCAACACGCTTATGCATTGAAGAAATTAGGTAAAAATACTATATGCCTTACATATGAAATTTCATATGTCATAGATCGTATTTTTGAAACATTATTGATACTAAAAATTAATACGGGGAGCAGCATGACAAATAATAGCTTTTTTGCTTGGAATGTATTTAGTGGTTTCCGATCTGCATAATGCAGACTTAACTAATTACTTGTCGAATATATACGCAGAACAGAGAATCGGGGTTGCTACTATGGCTGCAGGCTTTTTGAGTCGCATTGTTATCGTCAAGCATGAATAACATGCCTATGGTATCAATTGGCACTTTATCAATTGATGGCAATAAAGTAGCTTGAGTTATTAAAGAAGCGATGATTTACGCGAACATTATAGGCAGCGATTTGCCCAAGAAATCAAACCAATTGGAAGCTTAGCCGCCTTGTGATGGCTGCATATTTTGCCACAAAAACTTAAACATTATCTGGAGCTATTATTTAAAGGTCGGCATAGTTATGTCACTACCTGTATTGTTTGCCACAATCACAGTTCATTTACCTGCCTAATTGTTACAGAGGCACTAAATCGAATATATAGTGCCCATGTCAAATATGGTTAACGACTTAAATTAAGGAAATTCAAATAATTAAAGCTAAACATGCGCTTGTAATAAAGTAGTTATTTCATCAACGGTAGCGAGTCGACCACTTAATAGAACCTTGTCATCGACCACAAGAGCCGGAGTAGACATCACGCCATAATTCATTATTTGCGCGATATCAGTGACTTTTGACACGTTAAAATCAACATTTAATGACTTTGCAGCTTCAGTTGCTGCATCAGTGAGTTTTTGACACTTAGTGCAACCCGTACCAAGTATTTTGATTTCCATCTTACCGCTCCTATGATTAAGAAAAAATCTCATTATCGATTTTATAATCTCACCAAAAGTAAGCCAAAAATCAGTCTATTAATGTGATCAGTTACTAAATTTAGTTATTCAACAGTCCTCAATGTACCCTAGTATTGTAAAGGGTTATCAAGGGCCACAGTAAGCTCCTATGTTTAAGGGCAATGGGGTAGATATAGAGAGTAAACTCACTAAAATAGCGGCAAAATACAGTTATGCTTAAGTCTAATCGACAAGGGGATCAACACATTAGGATATAGGTGAATTGCGACCGATTAAATTCTGAATTTAATAGCCACTAAAAAAGATGGTCATAGGCAGACCTTGTAGGCTCAAAACACAATAGCCATGCAACATACTCGAAGGCTATCTCTTAAAACCAATTAAGTAACCGCTTTATTTGGTAATTCTAGCTTAGCTTTATCTATGATATGACCACAGCTTTGCTTGCTTTTACTCCGGTAATTACTACCCCAAAAAACTCATCATAGGGTAATGCAGTTCACTTAAGGTGAGCGGCATTTTTTCTTTTTGCGATCGGATAACCATTTTTACTGAGTTTAAGCATCTCGGATAACTTCTTTCTCGTTTACCCTCCAGCTTAAACTGCATTGCATTCCTCTCTATATCTAAAATGCGTTTAGGAACATTTCCTGGCGCATATAACGGTATATGCGTGAGCTTATTGATTATATAAAGAGCTAAGATCAACGTTTAGCAATCCAAGCCGTACACAAAAAGTATTGAAGAGGCCACAAAAGTGCCCTGTTAACTAAAGTAAAAGGTGCAGCTAGTGCCGCACCTTTTGTAAAGCATAAGTTTATGCTTTTAACCTCACCTAGCCGTTAATCATCACCTAAATAATCATCGTTATTGGGATTGTGAGCATCCGCCCAGTCATCCATATCGGCGTCATTATTGGGGTTATTAATATCTGACCAAGTATCTAACTCATCTTGTGACATTTCTGATGTATCAGGCATAACTAGCTCCTTATTTTTTACCATTATGGATAGGGTTATTAGGGTTCAATTGATTACTACGGTTATCCTGTGATTTCTGGTAAGCAGGGTTAGTACCAGAGGTGCCCTTATTCGAGTTACCTTGGTTAGCCTTATGATTACTATTGTTTTGGCTATTTGACATAGTTGTTCTCCTAAAATTAATAAGTTTTCGATTGCTAAGGAGCCTTAACGCTTAAGGTCAAAGCCCCTGCAATCGGCGAACATCAAGTTTGAAATTCAAAAATGCCCTATGATCGCTTGGTGTGCTGGGGACAGTGAGCTTTTTGCCACTAGGCGCCGTCAACACGGGATGGCGCCCCCTACGAATACCCCACTCACCACGTCGCAGTAATTGATGCACCAAGGCATTAATATTCTTATCATTGCTGTATTTTTTCATTGCTTAGCGCCCACCAGCATCCCTGCAGCCTTACTTGAAAAATGGATACTAAATGACAGGTCCCCCAATACTTTAAGCAATGAGTTAGCAGAAAATAAATAGCCTAAGGGTTTTGGCAACAGGGATTGAAGATCCCTAGAGGAGTGGTGTAACTCCGCTTGCGGATCATTGTGTTCCCAGATGGAATAACAATATCCGCAGCGGTAATTACTGGTTTCGGTCATATAAAAGTTGATGACCCTTTCATTTATACTTGTCATGGTTAGCTCCGTTTGTTGAGGACAAACGTAGAATCACCTAGTGCAATGCACTAACAAGCTTTGAAACCGAAAAATTACATATTTCTGAATTTGACTAATAAATCATCAAACTCTATGGCTTCTTGCAGCTCATTATCAATATGCTGTTTTAACTGCGTTACCGCATCATTATCAGTCACTATATAAGATGCGATCTCAGCGGCTTTATCAACATCACCTTCTAAATACGCTAACAGCAGATTATCTGTGGGATCCATTGCCGCCGATTGTGCTAACAGGGCATACAGCAAGTTCAGGTTTTTACCCAAAGCAAGCTGGGGCAGCACGGCAAAAGGATTGGGTAGCTTATTCTGGTACAAATCAAAATCACCCGCTAAGGCATCGGTAAACTTGACCGCTAATCCATTACTTAACGCAATCCCCATCAAGGAATTACTTTTGCCAAACATAGCCCTCAAGGCTATAGCGCACTCCTGCCGATACGCCTTATCCTCAAAGATGCGCTTCACATCTTTAGGGTCATGAAACACCGCATTGAGCAGCAGCGCATTAAACAGTACTGTCATTTGACCAGGAGCTAGATACTTGGACTTACGTTGCACTTTCTGTTCAGTTTCAATTTTTATGAGCTTATTACGGACAAGTGAATCCGCTTTGGTTTTAAGTAGCTGACTTTGACTAGCAACATCGATATCAAACAGCTGCCGTATTGCCTCGGGTACTGTTATACGACTAGCCATGACAATAAACCTTCTCTAGCAATTGCTCCACACTTACTCTGCGAAACTCATCAGCACCAATCGATAGGTTAGCAATCGTCGTTGCCATATCAAACCAATTACTTCTGCGGTATCGACTAGAGTTGCAACTATGCGACTGCTTATTATACTGCTGTAGTACGCCTATACAGTAACCGGCACGCATAGCTTCGGCCATCGAGGTATGCATCACGGCATATTTACCAGTTTTACCTTTCCCGTCAAATATCTCTACCGCATCTCGACAAGATTGTTGCAAAAACTCAACGTCATCAGATTCAAAAGGAGACTCTTTAGCTTGCAGTGAGTAGCTAAACACCAAGACGATAAACACGATATATTTAATTACTTTCATTATGCTTTTTCCCAAGGATTCTCTGGTGCTCTGTAATTTTTTAGTTTCTCTTCAAACTCTTCTTTACCCGTCGATTGGGAGTCGGCTGATCCAGCCTCATCCTCTGGTGTTAATTTTTCAGTAGAAGTTGTAACAGTTGAATTTTTCTCGTGGGCTGAGTTATAAAACGGAGCCAGGGGAGCTGCGGCATAGATGGCAGCAATCATTATCAAGTTTGATAATAAGGTTATAAATTCATCGAATCTATACAGACTACTTAGCTCAATGGTACCTTTTGTAATAATGACAGCGACAAACATAAAAAATAGAATAAAAGTCACAATCAAAGAGGTAATAGCAACCACACAAATAAAACGGCGAATTAATTGCCATTTACTCCATTGTTGCAAGCTGCCTCTGCGGAAAAAGCGCCAAGTGACAAGCCCAAAAAGCACAACCGAACCAATCTCGGTCAAATCTAACTCATCGATACCAAAGCCATATTCAAAAAAAGCAGCGGGAATAGCAATTAGAGAAAGTCCGGCAATACAACCAAAGCTAATGTACAACAAAAAAGTCATAACCCCGGCAGCAAGATGCCCCATAAAAATATCTAGAGTATTTAAAATTGATTTCATTGTTCATCCTTGATAGTACAGAAAGCTGCTAAGAGCAGCGTGATTTTCAAAACGGCCAGTATCATTACGTTTTATACTCAACGAATCAAGTGGATAGCATGGAAATTGATAACTTACATTAAAATAAACTTCCAAATAATGACAAACTAGCACATGGGTGATTTTACCCTGGCAAGCGCAGCTTGGCTTTATGCAAGGTATTACTGCAGCTTGGTATCGATTTACCACGGTAATTTTTACACCCCCAAAAATCACCTCTAGCGCTTTGTCGTAGAGTCATATCACCGCCACAGACACTACAAATTGGCGCTGTATGACCACAATCATCATTCAGGCATACTTTAAAACCACTAAAGCGTTTACGTGTCATGGGGCTACCACATAGATCACAGCCTTCTTCTTTATGATCACATAAAGGGAAATGAGAACATGAGTAAAATGATTTAAAATTACCAACTCTTGGCTTTAATGTACCTGTGATGCAACTTACACATTTAATCTCTTCGAATATCTTCTGCACCAAAGATACGCTGAACTCATTCTGTTCTATGGCGTAATTGTCATCCAGTAACTCAACCACAAAAGGACTAACATCAGTCATATCTGCAAGAACATATACGCGATGCTTTGCACGAGTTAATGCGACATAAAACAGCCGGCGTTCTTCAGCAAATTCGAATGATTCGGTTTTTGGTAAAAAAGCATCCAAGATCGGGGGTGTAATCTTCTGTGAAGGAAAACCATGCATACCCGTTTTCATCCCCATAATCACAACATAATCAGCCTCTTTACCTTTAGATGCATGAAAGGACTGACACTCAATAGTTAAGTTTGGATACCTTGCATTTAATTGCGTCAACAGACTATTGTCTGGTAGTTGAAACCAAAAACGGCCAAGTAAATAAACGCTAGGCTTATTGTTAAGTTTATCCTCAGCCTTAATCACCCTATTGCTTATTGCATTTAGAGCTTGTTCCAATGCATTGGAACTTGGCTCCTGCAGCGTAGCCATTTCTTGCTCGCCCCTACGTATTAGAGAGACTGTCGGGTAAGTAACCTGAGACTTAGAGCGAATCTCTTTTTTTAGTTGAATAGGGTTCTTGGTCACAAATTGTGTCGCAACATCACCAATACTGCTGTTGAATCTAAACGTCTCATCTAGGTCTGTTTGAGCAGTAGGACCAAAGTATTGTGCAAAGTGAGTCGTTAAGCTCACATCTGCACCGCTAAAACGATAGATAGCTTGCCAGTCATCACCAACACAAAAGAGTGAAGCTTTAGACCTTGAGCCATGTGAGCACGAATCTCTCAGCGCTCTAACTAATCGTGCCCGTGGTTCTGAGATATCTTGAAACTCATCAACCATAATATAGCGCCATGGGCTAATGAATTGGCCATTTTGAATGTAGTTGAGCGCTTTGCCGATCATATCTTCAAAGTCGATATCCCCACTGACAGACAAATGCTGCTGATAACGACTCAATATTGGTTCTAATAGCTCAAAAGCCTTACGGGTTTGCTTAGCATCCGCAGCATTATCGAACACCTTGTCCAGCCCGCCATTTTCAAGGCAAGCGGCTTTATATAAACCGATAAGTTGGCTAAATAACTTGGCTAATTCAGTTACTCGCCCAAGCTCATTAAGCGTTGCCAATATTGCATCGTCTGGTAACGGTGAATATTGAATTTCAAACGTCTCCATAGCCTGCTCGAGCTTTTGAATAAGCAGCCCAGTGCTATGCTGGTAGTAAAATAGCTCAATGCAGTCAGTGTTATGCTCTTTATGTAATTGACGCTTCCACTCCATCGACTTTAAATATTGTTGCTTATCGATGTAAGGCGCTGTGTTATGGTCTTCATCAATACCATAATACTCAATGTAAACATCAAGCTCTGGTAAGTAAAAGTCTGGTTGATATTGACGAAAATCAACATTACATACATCAAACTCATACTTAGCTTCATATTGATATTCAATCCCGTTACTGAACAACCAATTAGCAATATAGAGTTCGCCGAAGCTCTTTACTCTCTGCCCCTTAAGGGTGCGAATATCGTTGCCATTTAAGTAATCAAAATAATCACCAGCCGAATCAAATTCAAACGGGCTTTTTTCAACGTAATAGTATTGACTAAAGTATTCAAAAAGCTGTTGTCGGTAAGCGGTATCTTCAATCAACGCTTCAAGGGTATCTTGTACCCACTTATTTTTGGATTTTTCATCCTCAGCCCAGGGGGATAAACTCGGCTTGCGCCCCTCAACTTCTGCAATAATTTTCAGACCCAAACTGTGAAACGTGCTGGCCTTGATATCGTCGGTGTGTAGTTTTTGTTTAATCCGCTCATCCATCTCATCAGCGGCATTTCGACCATAAACCAACAATAAAATATCATCTGCTTTAGCTTGCCTGCTTTCAACAAGATACCCTGCTCGACCAACCATCACACTCGTCTTGCCCGTTCCTGCTCCAGCCAACAATAAGTTGTTATCAGCATCAATAATACAAGCTAGTCGCTGCCTTTCAGTCAGAGGATTGGTTTCAACGTTTTCGAAGAAATCTGCAAACTGAACTAATTGTGATTGAATATAACGTTCGCGGATACATTCAATATCAACGCGAGTCCAATGCCTCATCGCCTTAAGTTTGTCTAAGGCTATTTGTATATCTATTCCCAATGGCAATTTGTTACACCAAGGAAACCAGCGTTGGTATTCCCGCTTAACTCTCTCTTGCATCATCTCTAAGCGTGACTGACGTAAATACATATGAGTAATTGAATGCTCTACTCTCGCAACAAGTTTACATATGCCATCACTATTTTCATTTGCCCAAAGTTGTGCAACTTTATTGGCAAAATGATAGTGAGCAAAATAAGTTAAAAAAGGGAATTGGTAGGTCTTGCCTAACGTGGTCAAACTAAGGTGATAACCTAATGGACTAAAAGTAAACCTCGGCGGTGAATCTAGCTTTGCCCATAGGAAACTCAAGTTCTTATCAACTTTGTTTGCTTTACGATAATCAGCTAAATACTGACCTTTTGCATGGCTCAGAGTTATGCTTTTGGCTGTTAATGTTACTGCATGAGCACTTCCCATATACAGTTGGCCAAACCAACTACCCTTTATCTCTTCTTTTGATTTATTTAATAGCACTCTAAAACCTACAACTAAAAAGTTTTATGGGGGAAACTGACTTATTGAAAAATAAACGTTAGACGGTTATTTCATACAAATGATCTTTCTTAATTTATCAATACTCATCGCAGGCTTTTCTGTATGTAGCATTGCATGGCAGTTAGGGCAAACAGGAATGAGATCGTTGATTGCGTCAACTTGATAGTTTTCACCAATCGTGGCTCATACACTGGACCTTAAGCATTAAGGCCTGCAAAAATTCCATCTAACGTTATGTCTTTTCTAGATTTTCTTTGTTGTGACTTTTTTGCGTTTATTGTTATATAGCAGACCGCCCAGTCTATCTTTTCTGTTATTTCTGACCAAGCCCGATGACAGATACACTCA